>NZ_JBEVAL010000012.1:0-58584 GCF_051297115.1 Meiothermus cerbereus | reverse complement strand
GGCGCCTCCTGTTGGCGCAGTTTGGGGAAATGTGGCTGGTGGCTTTTCCGAATTGGGGTTGAACAGAATCTCACTCTCAGACACTCTGGGAAGCGCGTCAATTTTCCCACCACAGGCTATAATCCCGGTTGGACTTATGGAACGGCACATCTTTCCTACCCCCTCCCTCAAGGGCACCCTGCGGGTTCCCGGCGATAAGTCGGTCACGCACCGGGGGCTCATGTTGGGCGCGCTGGCCCAGGGCGAAAGCACCCTCTACTACCCGCTAAAGGCCGGCGACACCCTCTCCACCGCCCAGGTCATGCGCCAGCTGGGGGCCGAGATTACCGAGCAAGGCGAGCATTTTCGCATCAAGGGGGCAGGCCTGCGGCTCAAGGAACCCGACGACATTCTGGACTGTGGCAACGCCGGAACCCTGATGCGGCTCCTGGCTGGCTTGCTCTCAGGGCAGGAAATCTTTGCGGTGCTCACCGGCGATGCCTCGCTGCGGCGGCGGCCCATGGGCCGGGTGACCATCCCCTTGCGCCAGATGGGTGCGCGCATCGAAGGGCGTCAGCACAGCACGCTAGCGCCCCTGGCCATTCGTGGTAGCGGGCTGCGGGGCATCCACTACGAGTTGCCGGTAGCCAGTGCCCAGGTCAAAAGTGCGGTCTTGTTGGCGGGTCTGTTTGCGGAGGAAGACACCGAGGTGGTGGAGCCTGCCCCCACCCGCGACCATACCGAGCGGGTCTTCCGGCACTACGGCCTGCCTATAGAAGTAGAAGGCAACCTGGTTCGCACCCGCCGGGCCGAGCCCTTCGCCGCCAAAGACCTGACCGTCCCGGGCGATTTCAGCAGCGCGGCCTTCTTTATTGTGGCCGCCCTCATCACCCCCGATTCCGAGATCACCCTCGAGGGCGTGGGCTTGAACCCCACCCGCACCGGGCTGCTTACGGTGCTCAAAGCAATGGGGGCCGACCTGAGCTGGGAAGTCACCGAGGGGCAGGACGGCGAGCCGGTGGGCTGGATCCGGGCCCGTTCCTCGGCGCTCAAAGGGGTGGCAGTAGACCCCAGGCTCATCCCGCTGATGGTGGATGAGGTGCCGGTGCTGGCCGCAGCCGCTGCCTGGGCCGAGGGCGAGACCTATATTCCAGGCCTCGAGGAGCTCCGGGTCAAGGAGTCCGACCGTGTAGCGGCCATCGCCAAAAACCTGCAAAACCTGGGGGTGCCGGTCGAGGTGGGCCCCGACTGGCTCAGGATTCGCGGTGGAAGCGTGGCCGGGGGCGGGGTGGTCGAACCCTTTCACGACCACCGCATCGCCATGGCCTTTGCGGTGTGTGGCCTGCCCAAAGGTGTAACGGTTCAGGACGCCGAGTGGGCCAGCATCAGCTTCCCCAGCTTCTGGGAAGATTTGGAAAGGCTGCGCGGGAAGGAATAGCGGGGGAATACCGCCCTAGGTTCCTCTCGAAATACATGGTTACCTCTTTGCAGAGCAAAAGGCCCATTGGCGTGCCGCGCCTTTGATCCTGTTGAATAACCCAAACTGCTCCAAGGATTTGACAAACTCAGTGTGAAGCAGCCCATCTCAATTTGCGTTATGAACGAGATCATCACCATAGACGGCCCTTCTGCCTCGGGCAAAACCAGCGTAGCCAAGCTGGTAGCCCAGCGTTTGGGCATTCCCTATATCTCCAGTGGCCTGCTGTACCGGGCCGTGGCCCTGATGTGCTTGCTCGAGAACGCCTCTGCCGAGGAGATTGAACATCGGCTGGAAAAGCACCGCCTCGAGCTCAGGCCCACCCCCACCCAAAACCTGGTTTTTCTGGACGGGCACGAGGTGAGCGAGGCTTTGCACAACCTCGAGGTAGACCAGATCGTCTCTGCGGTGGCGGTGCGCCCGGCCATCCGCGAGTACGTCAACCAGGTGCTGCGCAAAATTCCGCCCCCCTTCGTGGTAGATGGGCGCGACATGGGCAGCACGGTGTTTCCCCAGGCCCGCTACAAGTTCTACCTCACCGCCAACCCCGAGGTGCGCGCCATGCGCCGCGTACCAGAGCGCGGTGCAGCCTTCGAGACCGTGCTGGCCGAGATCATCCGGCGCGACGAGGCCGACAAAAAACAAAGTGCGCCCGCCAGGGATGCCGTCATCCTCGACACCAGCCACCTCGACCTGGATGGGGTGGTGCGGGTCGTGCTCGAGCACATCACCGCTGGAATCAGCCAGGAATCCGCCTGATCTTGTGGAGCCCTCACCATGCGTGAAGCCTACGGTCTTGCAAGGCCAGTAAAGCCCTAGCCTTCAAACCCCAGCAAGAAGGGGTCTTCCAGCATCTCAGCCACAAAACGGCAGAACCGGGCCGCATCGGCGCCGTCAATCAGGCGGTGGTCGTAGGAGAGCGAGAAAGGCATGATGTTCCTGGGTTCGAAGGTGGTTTTTTCGGCGTTCCATACAGGCTCGATGCTGCTACGCGAGACGCCCATGATGGCTACTTCGGGCCAGTTGACAATGGGCGTAAAGCCGGTGCCACCAATGCCGCCCAGGTTGGAGATGGTGAAGGAAGCCCCCTGCATTTCTTCCGGGGTTAGCTTGCGGTCGCGGGCTTTGGCAGCTATCTCACCCAGCTCTGCGGCCAGCGCAATAACCCCTTTCTTATCCACGTCGCGCACCACCGGCACCAGCAAGCCGCTGGGGGTGTCTACGGCCACGCCAATGTGGATGTACTCCTTGTAAACCACTTCGTTGGTGGCGGTATCTATCGAGGCGTTGAACTTGGGAAACTGCTTGAGGGCCGCGGCGGCAATCTTGAGCAGGATGGCAGTCATGGTGACCTTGGCCCCGCGTTTTTCGGCCCTGGGGTTGATGCGTTTGCGCAGGGCCTCCATCTCGGTGATGTCGGCCTTGTCGAAATGAGTCACCATCGGGATGGTGCTCCAGGCCTGGGCCATGCTGCGCACGGTGGCCCGGCGAACCCCCGACATGGCCTCGCGGCGCACCGGCCCAAACTTGCTGAAGTCGGGCAGGGTGGGCGCTGGCGCGCTGGGGGGTTGAGCGGCCACGGCTGCAGGTGCTTCTCCCGAGGCAAAGCGCCTGAGGTCGTTTTCGGAGATGCGATAGGCCGGCCCACTACCCACCACCTCCAGCAGGTTGATGCCCAGCTCCCTGGCCAGCCTGCGCACGCTGGGGGCAGCCGGAATCAGCCTACGCTGGCCTGCCGGCGCGCTGGGCAGAGGGGCCACGCTGCGCTGGGGGGCCGGCGTACTGGAAGGCTGTGGAGAAACAGGCGCCGGGGCGGGCGTGGGCGCTGGCTTGTTTTCTGCCGCCGGTGCAGCAGCCGCTTCACCCAGCACGGCAATTACCTGTCCGCTTTTCACCTCGTCGCCTGGCTTTACCAGCACCTTAGAAACTGTTCCTCCCTCGGAAGCAGGAGCCTCCATCACCGCTTTATCGGTTTCCAACTCCAATACTGGTTGGCCCGCCAGGATGGTATCGCCTTCCTTGATCAGCACCCCCACCACCACAGCGGAGGAAACATTGTCGCCTAAATCGGGTAGTTTTAGTTCTGCCATGATTGCTCCCGTTGGTCGCGCTGATAGCCGATAGCGAATAGCTGATAACTAAAGGCTTTGGGCTACAGGCTATCAGCTATTTTCTATTAGCGTTTGTGCGGTGCTTCCCGCTTAGGGTCAATACCCAGTGTCTTGATGGCTTCGTGGATGGTGTTGACGTTAACCTTCCCCTCGCTCCGCAAGGCCGAAAGCGCCGCCACCACCACGTGCCTGGCGTCTACTTCGAAGAAATCGCGCAGGGCTTCGCGGGTCTCGGAGCGGCCAAAACCGTCGGTGCCCAGGCTGTGAATGGGACGGTTCAGGAAGCCCGAGACCAGGGAAGGCAGGGCCTTCATGTGGTCGGAAGCCGCCACAATGGGGCCTTCGGTGGGGTTCAGGCACTGGGCCACGTAGGGCAGCCGGGCCTTGCTGCCGGGGTTGAGGCGGTTGTAGCGGGCAGCCTCGATGGCATCGTAGTAGAGGGCCTTGTAGCTGGTTGCGCTCCAGACATCTGCGGCGATGTTGTAGGCCTCGAGCATCTGCGCCGCCTTGATCACTTCGTTCAGAATGGTTCCACTACCCAGCAGCTGCACCCGGGCCTTGGGCTTTTTAAGCTCGCTCTTCTTGAGCAAGTACAGGCCCTTCAAAATGCCCTGGCGGGTTTCCTCGCGCGGCTCAGGCATGGCGGGCTGGAGGTAGTTCTCGTTCATCAGGGTGATGTAGTAGAAGATGTCCTCGCCATCCTGGTACATGCGCTTCATTCCGTCCTGCAGGATAACCGCCAGCTCGTAGGCAAAGGCCGGGTCGTAGGCGGGCATGTTGGGCACCGGCAGGGCCAGCACATGGGAATGGCCGTCCTCGTGCTGCAAGCCCTCGCCGTTGAGGGTGGTGCGGCCTGCGGTGGCCCCCAGCAAAAAGCCCTTGGTGCGCTGGTCGCCTGCGGCCCAGACCAGGTCGCCTACCCGCTGGAGGCCGAACATCGAGTAGTAGATGTAGAAGGGAATGGTGGGAATGCCATAGTGAGCATAGGCCGTTCCGGCAGCAATAAAGCTGCACATGGCCCCGGCCTCGTTGATGCCCTCTTGCAGAAGCTGCCCGGTCTCGGACTCGCGGTAGACCGTTACGGTTCCGGCATCCACCGGCGTGTAAAGCTGGCCCTTGGGCGAGTAGATGCCCACCGAGCTAATCACACCTTCCATACCAAAGGTGCGGGCCTCGTCGGGCACGATGGGCACGATGTACTTGCCCACCTCGGGGTGGCGCACCAGCTTGGTCAGCATCCGCACGAAGGCCATGGTGGTGGAGATTTCACGTTCGCCCGAACCCGCCAGGAACTCCTCGAAGAAAGCCAGGTCGGGGGTCTTGATGCGGTACTCGCGCACCCGCCGCTCGGGGATCAGGCCGCCCAGGGCTTGGCGGCGCTCGAGCATGTAGCGCACCTCCGGCGAGTCCTTGCCGGGGTGGTAGAAGGGGGTTTTCTCCAGGTCTTCGTCGGGGATGGGAATACCCAGGTGATCCCGCGCTTCCTTCAGGTCTTCCAGGGTGAGCTTCTTGACCTGGTGGGCCACATTCTTGGCCTGGGCGGTGGGGCCCAGGCAGTAGCCCTTTACGGTGCGGGCAATGATCACGGTGGGGGCACCCTTGTGCTCGGCGGCGGCCTTGAATGCCGCGTAGATTTTGCGGTTATCGTGGCCCCCGCGCGAAAGGCTCAATCGGTCGAGGTCTTCATCGCTCATGCCCTCGATCAGCTTTTTGAGGGCGGGGGTGTTGAAGAACTTCTCGCGCAGCTCCTTGCCGCCATAGGCCGCGTAGCGCTGGCTCTCGCCGTCTACCAGCTGCTCCATGCGCTCCAGCAGCACCCCTTCGGTGTCTTTGGCAAACAATTCGTCCCAGGCGCTGCCCCAGACCACCTTGATCACGTTCCAGCCACTGCCGCGGTAAACGCTCTCGAGCTCCTGGATCACCTTGGAGTTGCCCCGCACCGGCCCGTCCAGGCGTTGCAGGTTGGCATTGATCACAAAAACCAGGTTGTCGAGTTCTTCGCTGGCCGCAACCCGCAAAGCCCCCAGGGTTTCCACCTCGTCCTGCTCGCCGTCACCCAAAAAGGCCCAGACCTTGGCGTCGGTTTTGGGCTTGAGGCCGCGGTCTTCCAGGTAGCGCATGAAGCGGGCCTGATAGATGGCCTGCAAAGGCCCCAGGCCCATGCTGACGGTGGGGAACTCCCAGTAATCAGGCATCAGCCAGGGGTGGGGGTAGCTGGACAGGCCCCGGCCCGGCCCGCCTAAAAGCTCGCGGCGGAACTTGCCCAGGTCGTCCTCGCTCAGGCGGCCCTCCAGATAGCTGCGGGCATACACCCCCGGCGACATGTGCCCCTGGTAGAAGACCAGGTCGCGGTCGGGGGAGTCGGCCCCGCGGAAAAAGTGGTTGAAGCCCATCTCCATCAGCTCGGCAATGCTGGCATAGGTGGAGATGTGCCCCCCGATGCCATCGGATTTTTTGTTGGCCTGCTGCACGATGGCGATGGTGTTCCAGCGCAGGATGTTGGCGATGCGCTGCTCGAGCTCGAGGTCGCCCGGATAAGGGGGCTGGTGCTCCAGGGCAATGGTGTTCACGTAAGGCGTGTTGACCTTGTCGTGGATGACCACCCCCAGATGGTAGGCGTAGTTCTCGAGCATCTCCATCAGCTGCGCCACCCGGTCGCGCCCGGCGCTGCGCAGAACGTACTCCAGGCTTTCGCGCCACTCCTGGTTCTCGAGGTCTTCCAGCTTGATCTGCTCTTCGGCAGATAGGCGGGTGCGGGCTGCAATCAGTTCGCGGTCTTCAACCATAGGGTGCTCCTTTGGGCCAGTAGCCGAGGGCGCTTGGTCAGATGGCCCCGGACATTCAGCTTTTGGCGGTCGTTATTTGTCATCAGCCTTACATTACAGCAGATTCTGGGCCGACCAATCGTAAGGAAGTATGTTTTTTACAGCGCATAAAAAACTTTTATCAAATGACAAATAAAAACAGTGATAAGACCGTGTGTGATAGGGTTTTTGAGTATTTCAAAAACCCCCTGAGGATGACCCCGGCAAGCAGCCGATTATGGCCCCAGTTTGCGCTTCAAGTACAGCAGCAGGTCTTCCATCGCCGTACGTAAAGCCCGTTGCTCACGCAAAATAGCCTCGATCCGGTCTTCCGGACTGGCCAGCGTGAGGGTCTTGAAAATCATGTTGGCGTTGCCACAGCGGGGACAGGGAACCGCAGGGGGCGAGCTGGTAGGGGCATAAAAGATGCGGGTGTTGTCGCGGGTGCAGAGCATATACTTGGCCCCGGCAGCCTCCCCACGCCGAATGGCCTCGGCCAGTTCCTTGGCCTCTTCGGGAGCATAGCCCAAAAAGAAGTCTCCCCCCACCTCCTCGATGGAAGGCAGCGCCTCGCGGGTAGCGGTCAGGTCGGCCTTTAGACCACGGGAAGCCGTCCAGGAGATGCCATTCCATTTAAAGTGCCGCAGGTGGCGCTTGCGGGCCTTATCTTCTATTTCGACAATCAGGTTGACCTCGGGGTCTTTGGGGTAGTAGTACAGGCGCACTGCCGCCACCCCGCTCAAGGCCGGCTCGGGGGGCATGGTGTAAGAAAGCGGGCCGTCGGTTTTAACCCGGCTGTTGTAGCCCACCAGGTTCTGTAAGTCGTAGAGGGTCAGGCCTGGATGCTCGAAGTCGCCCTCCAGAAAGGCCCGCACCTTGGCAAAGGCTTGCTCGAGGCCCACGTCCATAGCTGTTCTAAGTCTACCATCCCAATGCAGGCAAATATCCCAGCCTTACCAGGCATCGGGTATAATGGCCCCTTGTGTTAATTCGTCTGGGCGAAACCGAATTTCCCCTGCCCGAACCACCCCAGGTACTCGAGATAGGCTTTGGTGATGGGCGGTTTACAGCCCAGGTAGCCCACCTGTACCCCGACTGGCGAATTCTGGGGGTAGAGATCTCAGCAGGCTCGGTGGCACGGGCCCTCAAGCGCTTTCGGCGCGAAGGCATAACCAATGTGCGGGTCTACCACGGCGCAGCAGGCTTTGCCCTGCGCAACCTGGTGGCCCCTAGAAGCCTGCACCAGGTCTACGTGAACTTCCCCGACCCCTGGCCCAAGTCCAAGCACCAGGAAAACCGCTTGTTGCAGCGGAACTTCTTCCGCCGCCTGTCCACCCGGTTGACCGAGGGGGGTGCGCTCTTACTCACCACCGACCACGAGGAGTACTGGAAGTTTGCCCGGGCCGAGGGCCAGGCCAGCGGGCTTTTCGAGGTCGAGACCCCCCCACCCCCGGAGCACCACCTCACCACCAAGTACGCGCTCAAGTGGAAAGAACAGGGCCGCCGGTTCTACCACGCCGTATTTCGTAAAGTTTCCGAAGACCCCACCCCCTGGCCCCCCCTTGCGAGGTATCCCATGCCCCATGCCCTGCTGTCTGGTACGCTACCCGAACTCAAAAGCTTCGAGAAAACCGTGGTTCGCTTCGAGGGTGGTACGGCGGTGCTGCTCGAGGCCACCCGCACCCTTGGCCCGGAAGGCGGCTACTATTTCCACACCCACATCGAGGAAGAAGACCTTATTCAGGACGTGCTGCTGGAAGCCCGCCCCAGCGCCCACGGCCTGTACGTGGGTGTGGGCCGTTTTGGCGCACCTTTGAGCACGGTTGGTGTTAAGGCGGCAGTGGAGTGGCTGGTGGGCTGGCTCGAGGGCCAGGGCCTTCGGGTGCTGCAGCGCTCGTATTAGGTGGCGTTTCGCAAAGCCACGTCAATTTTGCAGATGTGCTGGGTAAGCCAGCCGGTCAGCGTGCTATGCAGGGTTTCCAAAGCGGCAACGGAGATGTTCTGGGGAGTGTGTTTCTGGTTGAAATCGGCCCAGAACTCCAGAAACTTGTTGTGGGCCTCCTTGTTCTTTTGCGCCACTTTACAGCCGCGCAGGGCCATGCATAGCTCTTCGTAGGCAAAATGGGTATTCACATAAGCCCCCAGAAAAACAAACAAATGCTCCAGCTGCTGGCGGTCTAGCTGCCCGGTTTTGCCCTGCTCGATCAGCTGCTCGATTTGGTAAAAAGGTTCTTGTGCTGGCTATCGGTTCGAGGGTCCCCCACTTCGTACTGGCTGCTCCATTGAATAGGCATAACCACCCCCGGGCTGCATTGTAGGGAGGCAGAAGTGGAAAGATGTCCCTTTACGGATTTGATCGGCCAAGCTGATTAAACAATACAAACCCCAGCAGGCCAAACCACAGCAACAGCAGAACCACGCTGCCCCAGCGCTGCCAGAAGGTGGGTTTCTTTTCCGGATCGACAATCTGGGTGGTGAGCACCTCGGGGTCGTTGCCGCTTTGCAGGCGCACCGGCTGACCGTTGCTGGCCTCCAGTGGCAGGGCGTAGGGTTTGGGGCTCTCGGCCACCTGGCTGCCAATGGTCACCACCACCGCGCTGATGTTGTCGGGCCCGCCCCAGTCGTTGGCCAGCTTGATGAGTTTGGCCACCGCCGGTTCGGGGGGGTTGGTCAGGATCATCTCGGAGAGCACCCGGTCTTCCAGCACCCCACTCAGGCCGTCCGAGCAGAGCAAAAAAACATCGCCAGGGCGCACCTTTAGCCCCACCAGATCCACCCTTGCGCTGGGGAAAGAGCCCAGGGCATTGGTGATCACGTTGCGCCAGCGGTGATTGCGGGCCTCCTCCTCACTCAACAGGCCCTGGCGCACCCGGTCAGCCACCCAGGAGTGATCCTGGGTCAGTTGTACGAGTTCGCCATCGCGCAGCAGGTAGGCCCTCGAGTCCCCCACATGGGCAATCAGGGCATAAGGCAGGTCGAGCCAGAGGGCCGTGCAGGTAGTGCCCATTCCCCGCGACTCGGGCTTTTGTCCGGCCCGATAAATGGCCTCGTTGGCAGCCTCATAGGCTTCCAGCAAGCCTTGGGGCGAGGGTTCACTGCGTTTGAGCACTTCGACAATCTGGCCAACGGCCATCTGCGAGGCCACCTCGCCGGTACGGTGGCCCCCCATGCCGTCGGCCACAATAAAAATGCCGCCATAAGAGGTTACCAGCTGAGCAACCGCATCTTCGTTCAGGGCCCGCTTGCGGCCTGGGTCGGTCAAGGCCGCTGCAAACACCATGGGTAGGCTGTCGGAGCCCGGCATACAAGGCGCATTATAGGCCACACCTGGGTACAGGAAGGCCAAAAAATCACACCTCATCTGAAGCTCTCAGGTCAAAACCAGCCGGATGCAGGGGTAGCTTCAGGTAAGGGCCCCAGCAAAAAGAGCAGATCAAATATCGTGCTTCTCCTTTTGGCTTTGCTGCTGCCCATCAAAAACTGCGGACACCCGGAAGCTGAGCTGGTATCGTCCCGTTACAGCCAGCGCCCATTGGGGGTATCATCTACCTCACACCTTTTGCCCTACCCTAAAAGACGTGAGGCAGTTTAGGTTCAACCCTCCGCAGGGCCCCCTGGGGGTGCTCTTGCTGTTGCTGGCCGGAACAGTGGGGCTGTTTTTAGTGTTGTGGCTCATCGTCACCTTTTGGGTGCTGGCGGTGGGCGCTGGTGTGGTAGGGGCGCTGGCTTATGGCTGGCGCCGTCTGGAGGCCAGGCTTCGCCCCCGGCGCTGGCGCAGACTGCCGCAAAGGATTCGCCGCTGGGATGACTGAGCCCACCTACCAGGCCCCTTTGCTCAGGCAGTCGCTGTATAGAGGGCAGTCCTGGCACCTGGGGTTACGGGCCGTGCAGCGGTAGCGGCCAAAAAGAATCAGGGCGTGGTGCACAAAAACCCATTTTTCTTTGGGGAAAAGGCGCTCGAGGTCCGCACCAATCTTCTCCGGGTTTTTCTGATGGGAAAAACCCAGCCGGCTCGCCAGGCGCGTCAGGTGGGTGTCCACCGCAATGCCCGGCACCCCAAAGGCCGCCCCCAGCACCACAGTGGCGGTTTTCCAGCCCACCCCCGGCAGCTCGCGCAGCCTGGCCTTGTCTAAGGGCACCTGCCCGCCGTGTTGCTCGACCAGTCGTTGGGCCAGCCGCACGATATTTTTGGCCTTGGAACGGTACAGGCCGATGGTTTTGATGTACGGTTCCACCTCTTCAGGGCTGGCCTGGGCCAGGGCAAAAGCATTGGGGTAGCGCGCAAAAAGGGCGGGGGTGGCCCGGTTCACCGAGGCGTCGGTGGCCTGGGCCGAGAGCACGGTAGCAATCAGCAGCTCAAAGGGGTTGCGGTGTTCTAGCTCGGTGGCAGCCTGGGGATAGAGCGCTTCCATCGCGGCCAGTACCCGTGCGGCCCGCGCCTTTTTGGCTTTCAAAGATTCACGGGGCAGGCGTGGCCTACCCTGTGGCTTATCCCGACCTTGGGCTGTTGGCTTTGCGCCCTGGCTGGCTTTGGATGCTGGACCCTTGGCCTTGGGCGGTTGTCCCCTGGGCTTCGGCATCGCTTAGTAGGCCTTGGCGAAGAGAATCCGCTTGCCATAAGCGCTGGGCTTGCCACAGCGGATACAGCTTCCGTGGGCTTCGGGCTCGTCGTAGGGGATGCAGCGGGTGGTAGCGGTGGTCTCGGCTTTGATCTGTTTTTCGCAGTCCTTATCGCCGCAGTGGAAGGCCTTCACAAAGCCCTGCTCCACCTTTTCTTTGAACTCGTCGTAGCTGTTTACTTCCCAGGTGTGGGCATCGCGGAACTCTAGGGCCCGGGTGTAGAGGTCGTGCTGAAACTGCTCGAGTTTTGCCGGTATCAAGCCCAGTAGCTCGGAAAGCTGGACGGTTTCTTTGCCGCCCAGGCGGCTAGCCAGCACCGCGGTTCCCGCCTCCACATCGCGCGGCCCCAGCTCGAGGCGCAGTGGCACCCCCTTCAGCTCCCACTCGTTGAACTTGTAGCCAGGGCTGTACTGGTCGCGCTCGTCGAGGTGTACCCGTATTCCAGCGGCCTTTAGCTCCCGGTAGAGCTTTTCGGCGGCCGGCATCACCAGCTCGCGGCTCTCGGCCTTATAGATGGGCACCATTACCACCTGGATGGGGGCTAAGCGGGGCGGCAGGATCAGGCCCTTGTCGTCGCCGTGGGTCATCACGATGGCCCCCACCACGCGGGTGGTAAAGCCCCAGGAGGTGGTGTGCACGTATTTGTTCTGTTGATCCTTGTCCTGGAACTGAATGTCGAAGGCCCTGGCAAAGTTCTGGCCCAGGTAGTGCGAGGTGCACGACTGCAGGGCCTTACCATCGCGCATCATGGCCTCGTAGCTGATGGAATACACCGCCCCGGCGAACTTCTCCGACTCGGTCTTGGGGCCTTCCCAGCCAGGAATGGCGCACCATTCGCGCAGCACCGTGGCATACACCCCCGCCATCCGGCGGGCTTCCTCCTCGGCCTCTTCCTGGGTGGCGTGGGCGGTGTGGCCCTCCTGCCACAAGAACTCGGTGGTACGCAAGAAGAGCTTGGTGCGTAGCTCCCAGCGCACCACGCTGTTCCACTGGTTCAAAAGCTGGGGCAGGTCGCGGTAGGTGCGAATCCACTTGGCCCACATATACCCGATGATGGTCTCGGAGGTAGGGCGCACCGCCAGAGGCTCTTCCAGGGTTTCGCCGCCCGCCTGGGTCACGATAGCCAGCTCCGGAGCAAAACCCTCTACGTGCTCGGCCTCCTTTTGCAAAAAGCTGATGGGGATGAAGAGGGGGAAGTAGGTGTTGTGGTGGCCGGTCTCCTTGAACATCCGATCCAGTTCGCGCTGGATGTTTTCCCAGATGGCATAGCCATAGGGTTTGACCACCATGGTGCCGCGCACCGGGCCGTAGTCCACCAGGTCGGCTTTTAGCACCACTTCGTTGTACCACTCGTTGAAATCCTGCGATTGCGGAATGAGGCCTTTGTCCTTCGCCATACCGTGACATGATACCTGCTCAAGTCAAAGGCCAGCGAATTTGTTCTGGTTTCCGCACAAAACAGCGCTGCCGCGAAAGAAATTAACAAAAAATTACTTACCGGTAACGTCCATTTAACAGAAAGAATAACGTTCTTGACCGCTACAAAGTACGCAGCAGGCTTGACACATAAAGTTATCTTGCAGTTTGATAGCCCCTGACCGCATCAGGTCTAGATCAGTATCCCAAGGAGGTCTACGTGCGTAGATTGATGATTTTAGGGATCGGATTGGCCGCTTTTTTAGCTGCTTGTTCCGGCCCCCAGCGTGTGCAGCCCCAGTTTGAGCCTGTGCAGGAGATCGCCACCAGTGTAAGCGCCCTGAACGCTGGCGCAGCCGAGATGGTGGACGAGACCCCCACCGCCTGGCTGGTGGAGCTCTCGGGCAAATCTAAGATAGAAGGGGGCAGCGATGCCTCGGTCAAGGCCGACAAAGACAACTTCCGCGCCCTGGCCCAGGCCAATGGTGTGAAGTTCCGCGAGCGCTTCGAGTACAGTGAGCTTTGGAACGGCCTCTCGGTAGAGGCCAGCGCCAGCGAGGCCGCCAAGCTGCGGGGTATTCCCGGCGTGAAGGCAGTCTGGCCGGTGCTCACCGTCAGTGCGCCGCAGCCCGTAGACGGGGGCAGCGAGACCGACATGTTCACCGCCATCACCCAGACCCAGGTCAACATCGCGCAAGATACCCTGGGCCTGAACGGGCGTGGTGTCAAGGTCGGCATCATCGACACCGGCATTGACCTCGAGCACCCCGACTTTGCCGGGCGCATCCGCTACGGCTTCGATTTCGTGGGCGATGCCTACAACGCAGCCGACCCCAACAACAACATCCCCATCCCCCAGCCCGGCCCCGGCACCCGCCCCGGCGGCGACGACTGCAACGGGCACGGTACCCACGTGGCCGGAATCACCGGCGCCAACGGTACGGTCAAAGGCGTAGCTCCCGAGGTTATCCTGGGCGCCTACCGGGTGTTTGGCTGCGAGGGTTCGTCCAGCGCCGATGTGATCATCGCGGCCCTGGAAAAAGCCTACAAAGACGGCATGGACGTGGTGAACATGAGCCTGGGCGCCGCCTTCCAGTGGCCCCAGTACCCCACCGCGGTGGTTTCCAACCGCCTGGTCAAGAAGGGCGTGGTGGTGGTGGCCTCGGCTGGCAACAGCGGAGCCAACGGCGCATTCTCGCTGGGCGCCCCGGGTGTGGGTGAAGACGTGATCGGGGTGGCCTCTTACGACAATGTGGCGGTCTTCCTGAACTTCTTTACCATCTCCCCCGATAACCAGGCCATCGGCTACGGACCAGCCACCGGAGCGCCCACACCGCCCACCTCTGGCAACCTCCCCATGGCCCGCACCGGCACCCCCACCGCAACCAGCGATGCCTGCAATCCGCTGCCAGCAGGCAGCCTGGCAGGCCGGGCAGCGCTGATCCGGCGCGGCGGCTGCACCTTCTACCAAAAAGCCTTCAACGCGCAGCAGGCCGGAGCCGCCGCCGTTGTGCTGTACAACAACGCACCTGGACGCTTCTCACCAACGGTGGCTGGCACCCCTGCCATCACCATTCCGGTGGTCGCCATCTCCGATACCGAAGGTGTGCTGATTAACAACCGCCTGGCCGCCGGCCCGGTCACGCTCACCTGGACCAACCAGTCGGGCTCCTTCCCCAACCCCACCGGCAACCTGATTAGCAGCTTCAGCTCCATCGGCCTCTCGCCCGACCTGACCCTCAAGCCCGACCTGGGCGCACCCGGCGGCCTGATCTACTCCACCTATCCGCTGGAGAAGGGGCGTTTTGCGACCCTGAGCGGCACCTCGATGTCGAGCCCGCACGTGGCCGGTGTGGTGGCCCTTTACCTCCAGGCCAAGCCCGGCACCCCGGCCTCGGAGATGCGCACCATCCTGCAAAACACCTCCGACCCCAAGCGTCTTTCTGTAGCTCCAGCCACCGGTCTGCCGGACATCGTGCACCGTCAGGGGGCGGGCATGGTGCAGGTTGTGGACGCCCTCAACAGCACCACCCGCGTCACCCCCGGCAAGCTGTCGCTGGGCGAGGTCGAAAGCGGCTCGGTCACCCGCAGCCTTACCCTTCACAACCTGGGCAACGACAGCGAGACCTACACCTTCAGCCATGTGGCTGCCCCTGCCACTACGGGCACCTTCACCGTTAGCTACTTCAATGCACCCTCCCTGGTGTCCTTCAGCAGCCCCAGCATCACGGTGGGGCCGGGAAGCTCGGCCAGCGTGAACGTGACCATTACCCCCAACGCCGGTCTGGCCAACCTGGCCCAGTTCGGCGGGTACGTGGTGATACGCAACAGCGAAGGCGCGACCGTAGCCCGGGTGCCCTACGCAGGCCTCAAGGGCGATTACCAGGGCATCCAGGCCCTTGCGCCCACAACCTTCGGCTTCCCCTGGCTGGCCCGCCTGGTGGGCACCAATTACGTTCGCCAGACCGGCCCCAGCACCTTTACCCTGCAAGGCGGCGACATCCCCTACTTCCTGGTCCACCTGGCTCACCAGGTCAGCAAGCTGCAGTTTGAGGTGCTGAACGCCTCCAACCACCGCCCGGTACACCCGGTCTTCAACAAGTTTGTGGACCTCGAGTACGTCGGGCGCAACTCCACCACCACAGGTTTCTTCGCCTTCGCCTGGGATGGCACCCGCATCCACAGCAACATGGACAACGGCAACGGCGACAACTCACTGTTCAAGACCGTGCCCAACGGCAGCTATGTGGTGCGCATCCGTGCCCTCAAGGCCCTGGGCGACGAGAACAACCCGGCCCACTGGGAAAGCTGGACCTCCCCCGTAATCACCCTGGCCCGTCCGTAAAACCAGCAACCTGCAACAGAAGACCCGCTTCGGCGGGTCTTTTTTCGTATGCTAAAAGCACATGGAACTGCGCGGCCCCCGCATTCTGCTCCGCCCCCCACGCCCAGAGGACGCCGAGGCCCTGTTTGCCCTGATGTCCGACCCCGGGCTGGCCCCCTTTGTGTACTGGAGCCCCCACCAGCACCTGGACGAAACCTACCAGTACCTGGAGCATTTGCAGGCCAAGGAAGGTTTTTTCATCATCGAGATTGGGGGCAACCCAGCGGGCGTGATTGGGCTGCACCTGGACTGGCCCAACAAGCTGGGCGAGACCGAGACCTGGCTGGGGCGGCCCTACTGGGGAACCGGCCTCAACACCGAGGCCAAGGTGGTGCTGTTCGACTTTGCCTTTGGGCCCTGGGACCTGCGCCGTATTCAGGCCATTGTGCATGTGCGCAACCCCCGCTCGCAGCGGGCGCTGGAAAAGCTGGGCTTCCAGCGCGAGGGGCTTTTGCGCCGCTGGCGCTGGATTCGCGGGGAGCCCTGGGACTTCTACATGTACAGCCTGCTGCCCGAGGAGTGGATGTCGAGCCGGCCTCCTATCTTTTACTGAGAGTCTTGCCGCTACGCCCTTGCAACGGGCCTATCCGGCGCTACAATAGGGCCAAACCCACCGGAGCTTCTATGCCTCCTGCCTGCTTGTACCTGCTGGACGAGCCCCACGTGCGGGTGGGTGAGGTGCGCCTCGAGCTGACCCCTTCGCGCCCAGCCTACCTGCTGGTCTACCTGGCCTGCCAGGGGGCCTGGGTGAAGCGGAACAGCCTGGCCGACCTGTTGTGGCCGGAGAGCCCCGAGGAAGAAGCCCGGCACAACCTGCGGGTCAACCTGCATCGGGCCAGAAGCCTGCCCTGGGCCACTGGCCTCGAGGTCGAGCGCGACCGGCTGCGCTTTCCCATCGAGACCGACGTAGCCCAGTTCCGCGCCGCGCTGGGCCGGGCCGACTGGGCGGCTGCGGTCAGGCTCCACCGGCGGCCTTTCTTGCAGGACTTTCCCTGGCAGAACACCCCCGCGCTGGAAGACTGGGCCGCCCTCGAGCGCGAAAGCCTGCTGGAGGCCTGGCAAAACGCCGCCCAGCGCCATGCCGAGGCCCTGCAACAGGCCCAGCAGCACCCGGAGGCCAGCCTGATGCTGGCGGAAATTCTGCGGCACAACCTGCTGGCGGAGGATGTGCTGCAAAACTATATGCGGGCCGCCTACCTGGCCGGCCAGCGCGAGGCTGCCCTGCGGCTTTACGAGCGCTTTGTGCAGGAGTTAAAACACGAGCTGGGCCTCGAGCCCATGCAGGCCACCCAGGAGCTGGCCGCATCCTTGCGGCGGGCCGAGCCCCTCCAGGCGGTTGCCCCCAAGCCCCCGCCCCGGATTCCCCTCGAGGTGCTCAGACCTCCCCGGCTGGTGGGCCGCGAGGCCGAACAGGCCCGGTTGCGGGATTCAACCGCCCTGCTGGTGCACGGGGAGCCCGGCGTGGGCAAGACCCGCTTGCTGCAGGAAGTCTTTCCCGATAGCCCCCTCCTGCGCTGCCGCGAGGGGCTGGAAAACGTGCCCTTTTATCCGGTGCTGGAGTACCTCAAGGCCCACCTCGAGGCCCTGCCCGACCTGGGCCACTACCGCGAAGACCTGGCCCGCCTGTTGCCGGAGGTCTACCCCGGCTTCACCCCGCCCCCCGCCGAGCCCAGCAGCGCCAAAGCCCGGCTCCTGGAGGCCCTGGCCCGCGCCCTGGCCCCCGCCGGACGGCTCCTCTTCGACGATCTGCAATGGGCCGACGAAAGCACCCTGGAGCTGCTGCTCTACCTGCACAGCCGGGGCCAGCCCTGGACTGGGGCCTACCGCACCCACGAGGTGGGGCCGGCCCTGGCCAAAGCGCGGGAGGCCCTGCGCAGCAGCGGGGCAGCAGAGCTGGCCCTGGAGCCCCTGGGGGCCAATGCAGTACAAACCCTGCTGGCCGACCTGATCGGAACCCCCCAGGGGCCGCGGCTCTTCTCGAGCTGGCTGCACGGCCAGACCGGGGGCAACCCCTTCTTTGCCCTGGAGACCCTCAAGGCCCTCTTCGAAAACGGGGTGCTGCGGGCCGAGGGCGGCCAGTGGCACACCGACCTCGACGAAATTACCCAGGACTATTCCGAGCTACAAATCCCCCCCAGGGTGGCCGAGGTGGTGCGGCGGCGGGTGGGCCGCCTCTCCGAGCCCGCCCAGCGGGTGGTGCAGGCCGCCAGCGTGGTGGGGGAGGGGTTTAGCCCCAAGCTGCTGGCCGGGGTGACCGGGCTTTCGGAGTGGGCGGTGCTGGAGGGGGTGGAGGAGGCCGAGCAAGGCGGAATTGTGGTCGGTGAAAGATTCGTCCACGATGTGCTCAAGCAGGGTATCTACCGTGAACTCTCTCCTACCCGTTGCAAGCTTTTACACGCACGGGTGGCGGAGCATCTGGGGGGCCAGGCCGATCCCCAGGTGGTGGCCGAACATTGGTTTAGGGCAGCCTCCCTGTCAGAGGCCGTGCGCTATTGGTTGCTGGGGGCACAAACCTACATGTCAGCCTCTTTTTTGGAGGAGGCCATTCGCGTGTTGGAGCGGGCACTACCGTATGCAGTTGGAGAGAGACAAATCGAGGTCTTGACCCAGCTGGCCCAGGCCAACCGTGAGTTGGGACGGCACGGCCAGGCCCAGGCGTATGTAAATCAGGTGCTGCAGAGCAGCCCACCGTTGCTGTGGAAAACCCATGTTCTGGTGGAGGAAGCCTGGATCCTGCTGGCGCAGGGAAAGCTGGAAGAAGCCCTTTTGGCCGTGGAGGAGGGGGAGCGCTGTTTACAACATCTGGAACCCCAACCCCTGGAAGAGGGCTCCCTCGAGCTCGCCCTGAGCAAACTGCGCTCCAACCTGGCCTTCCGTCAGGGTGATTTTGCCACTTCGGCCAGAATCCTGGAACCCCTGCTGGATCGCTTGCGCTCTCATGGTCCCTCGGTGGCTCTGGCGGGGGTATTGGTTAGCCTGGGAGGCGCCTACGACAACCAGGGTGATGAGCCCCGGGCCATTCCTGTTCTTAAAGAAGCCCTCGAGGTAGCCCAGTCGGTGGGGGCACGCTATTACCAGGTGGATGCTGCCAACAACCTTCTGGCTTGCCTCATCCGCCTGGGCCGTACCAACGAAGGATTGGCCGAAGCCGCGGCCGCCTTGGCCCTGGGCGAGTACGAAGGCAGTGAATTCTTACGCAACAACCTGGCTGTGGCCTACTTGTCCCTAGGCCGAGAGCCTGAGGCCATGCAACTGTTTCAGCAAATCGCCCATCAGGCCACCGACACCATGTTGAGGGCGCTAGCATGGGGACGGCTGGGCGAGCTCTACAGCCGTCATGGTTTGCATGCAGAGGCCGAGGATGCGCTGAATCGGGCGCTCGACAATGCCCTTGGCATGGACCCTGAAGCCGCCCCGGTACGCCTGGCATTGGTTCTGCTGCGCCAGGGAACCGAGACTCAGCTGAGGCGGGCCAGACCCATCCTTCAGGCGGTGAATGTGGAAAACCTACCCTTGCCCTTTAGGGAACAGTATGAACAAGCACTCAACCAGCGGGGTTTCCCCCTGCGCAATCGCTGAGATGCCGGTGTAACGCTTAGCCCCTACCCTGTTGTCCATGCCCCCCCGCTTACGCCAGAGCCTCCTGGTGCGGGTGTACACCACCCCCGGCCCCAATGGCTGCCCACGGCGTAGCTACCGCGTGCGCGACCTCAAGACCGGCCAGGAGCGGGAGTTTGCCAGTTGGGAAGAGCTTATGGGGTTTTTGCAACACCACTGGCCGCGCCGGTTGCGCTAAGCCAAAGGAGGAAGTTATGTGGGTAAGGACGTTCCTTTTTTGGGGTGGACTGCTAGCAGGCTGCCTGGCCTGGAGCCAGGGCATGGTGGTTCAGACGGTGGTGTTCCGGAACGGCGACCTCGAGCTGCGCGGCTTTCTGTACCGCCCGCCGGGGCCGGGGCCCTTTCCGGCGGTGGTCTACAACCACGGCAGCGAGAAAAACCCGGCCTATATCGACCAGCTAGCGGTGCCTTTTGTCGAGCGGGGCTACGTGTTCTTTGCCCCCAACCGCCGGGGCCACGGGCGCTCCCCCGGCCCCTACATTCTGGACGAACTGAGCAAGCTGCGGGGGGCCGAGTGGAGCCAGGCCCTGGTGCGCCTGCACGAGGAGCAGCTTTCCGACCAGCTCGCAGGGGTGGCCTTCCTCAAGAGCCTGCCCTTCGTGGACGCGGGCCGCCTGGCCGTCTTCGGCTGGTCGTTTGGAGGCATCCAGACCATGCTGGCGGTGGAGCGCCCCGAGGCAGGCTACAAAGCCGCCGTGAACTGTGCGGGGGCCGCTCAGACCTGGCCGGCCTCGCCCGACCTGCGAGCCCGCCTCACCCAGGCGGCCCGCAACGCCGCCATGCCGGTGTTTTTTATCCAGGCCCAAAACGACTACTCCCTGGCCGCCCTCGAGGCCCTCTCGGAGGAGATACGCAAGGCCGGTAAGCCCTACCAGGCCAAGGTCTTCCCGCCCTTTGGTACTTCCAACCAGGACGGGCACAACTTTTGCTTCCAGGGCCACCCAATTTGGGGGCTCGAGGTCTTCGCCTTTCTGTCCGCAGCCCTGCGGTAACCCCAATGCCCGGCTTTCCTTGCCCCGCCTCGAGCGGGGTTTTTGCTGAGACGCTGGTGTAACGCTGCCCTTCTACATTGGGCCTAGCCTACCTAGAAACATCGGTAGCTCAGAGGAGGTAAGATATGCGCTTATGGGTTTTTGTGGTACTTGGATTCTTCGCACTGGCCTTGCTGGGCGGTTGCAGCCGCCCCAGCACCGCCAGCCCAGGCCCACGGGTATTTGTAGGGGAGATTGCCGGGAGCGATGCTTTGATTGCCTTGGTCGTACAGGACGACCGGTTGGTGGCCTATGCCTGTGGGGGGCCCAACACCTGGGGCAGCCACACCGGCTGGCTCTTCGGCACCCTGAGCGCCGGACAGATCAACCCCACCACCGCCCCCAACGGACACCGCCTCGAGGGCCGCCTAAACGGTTCGTCGGCCAGCGGCAGCTTTACCCTGCCCGACGGCACCTCGCTGAACTGGACAGCGCAGGAGGCCCGGCCCGGAACCGGCGCGGGGCTCTACGCCAACGAAGAGGACGGCCAGCGCACCGGGCTGATCGTCACCAACGAGGGCAAGATGGCGGGCGCATCCCGCCTAGCCACCGGGGATAGCACCGCCTTGTACGCCCCCGTGAGCGTCACCCAGCCGCCTACCGGTAGCACCACCACCGTCAGCGTGACCTTCCCCAACCTGCCGCCTCGCAGCATAAACTTAACCCCAGTTGACCTTTTGCGTTACGGCATTTACCAGAACAGCCCCACCATCATCGTCTTGCTGCACGGGGCTACGGCCGCTATACCCCCTCCTTCAGCCCAGGACATAGCCCTGAACGGGGTGCCTGGAACCCGCAAACATGTACGGCGCATCTGGACCTACACCACCGTGGTGAGCCTGCTGGGGGGTGACCCCAGTAAAAATACTCCCCTGCAAACCCTGGCAGGTGTGGACGTAACCGGCAGCCGCTTCCTCAACGATGCTTTAACCCACACCGCCAGCAGTGACATCAACACCCCGCCCCCACCAGAATTCTGCAACCTGGCCGACATGGTTACGGCTGAACGCTATGACCCCAACCAGGCAGCTCCGCCTCAGCTCTCGCTGCTGCTGGGCCGCCGCGACGCTGCCAAGGGGCTGGTGGAGCAGGCCATAGATGCCACCAAGCAAGTGTACGCTTGCGTACAGGCATTCGAACAACGCTTTAGGCGCAAGCCCAAGCTGGTCTTTGTCGCCCATAGCTATGGGGGTTTGGTCACCCGTTTTATCCTCTCCAATCCGGCTCGCAGCGCCTTAACAGCAGTGACCAATCCTGTTAATCGGCGGCCCCTGATCGTTCCCACCGACCCCAGCTACGACAGCGGCGATCTTTCGGTACGGGTCAGGATGGACTACCTGCGCGACCACACCTACTACGCCGTCACCAGCTCCACCCCCCACGAAGGCACCCGCATAAGCGATGGAGCCGAAGTAGTACGCCGCTTTCTGCGCAACCTGCGCGGTATCCTTAACGACCTAAATGAAGTGGAGCGACGACTTCGGGACAGCCTGCAGAACACCCTGGCCCTGCTATACCAGGTCCGGTTTAACGATGTGTTCCAGGCCGAACCGGTCATTGCCGCACTGGACGGGGTGGAAGCGATGGTTGCTAACAACCCTGTGCTTACCGAGGCCCATACCGGCCTGTGGCGGGTGCTCAACACCGTTGTCCTCCACCCCAGCCGGGCCATCCGCACCAACCAGTCCCCCATTGTTGGGGCCCAGAACCGGCTCATCCCCATCTACACCCTGGGCAACCGCAACCCCGGCAGCACGGTGCTGGATACCTTCAACCTGAGCGAAGTCGCGCGCGACTATCAGGCCACCGGGCGACTCCAGATGGGCTCGCGTTCGCAGGAGTGGATAGGCCAAACGGTGATCGGAGATTATGCCCTGCAGGTGATCGAATTGGGGAGTGAGGTTAAACGCCCGCCATCCGGCTTTACTGGTAGACTTGACCGCGTGGAGCGGGCCGACTGGGTGGCCCTGGCGCGCACCGCTCTCGATACCCTGGTGCCAAATCTCAACCTCTTCTTCCGCGCCCAGTTTGGAGGGGACACCAGCGATCTGGTGCGCTTCTTGCTGCGGGGGTTCAACGCCACCGCCAGCCAGCCCCTGCCACTGTACCTCATGCAGCGCTACCGTTTTGATCTGGGCGGCTCGGTGCAGGTACCGGTACCCCGGCTGAGCTGCGGTAGCTTCCAGCTCACCCTGGACTATGGCCCGGTGGTTCTGGCCTTGGCCCGGCAGTACGGGGGTTTGACCGGGGCTGCCAACCAACTGGCCAACCTAAACTTTGCAGGCTTCTTGAATACCCTCACCAACCTGGGTGGCGATTTCGTACAACTGGCCGCCGACACTTCTGGATGGTTTGCCGGCGTGTTGAATGGACTGAGCAACCTCCCAGCAAGCTGTTTAAACCCCCCCAACTGGCAGTTAACCTGGCCTCTCACCAGCGTTCCGGCCCCCAGGGCCGTACCTACCGGCCAGGCCGCCAGCGATGACCGGGTAGACTTCGACGGTCTGGTGGAGTACGACTCGGCCATGGGCTTCCGTCTGGGCACCACCATCAACGAGTTTTTCGACCACACCAGGCTGGACTTTGTAATCGACAGCAAGCCGGCCCCAGGTTCCTGGTATCGCTGCTATACCAGCGATGCCGAGGTGCTCTCGCACGATAGCATGCGCCAAGAGATGGGCCGCTTTATCTGGAACAGCATCGTGTCGCGCAACGCCGGCCCCCTGCCCAGTGCTCAAGGCGACCTGAGCGTTCACCCGTAGCAGGGCCCGCCTTGTCCACTCCAAGCCCCGCCTCGAGCGGGGTTTTTGCTGAGACGCTGGCGTAACGCTGGCCCACTAAGCTGCACTCAATCGCCCAGCACCTCACCCAACTGGGCACCAACCATTTCCAAAGGAGGAGCGCATGAAACCCTTCGCTCAGATTTTTGCCAGCCTGCTCATCGCCAGCCTGTGTACTTGCGGGAGCACCAGCAGCCCCAACCCCGGCAGCCCGAATCCCGGCACGCCCAACCCAACCGCCACAGGCTTCAAAACGGCGGCCATGCTGCCCGAGGGGCTCAAAGACCTCGAGCAAGACCTCTCGCCCCTGCTGGTCGAGCTGGTCGAAATGGCCCGCAGCAAGAGCCAGAACCCCACCGCCCTCACCGGCACCCTCACCCAGAGCGGCAACACCTTCACCTACAGCGCCAGCCCCACCGACCGCCTGCGGGTGGTCTGGAGCGATGGGGTGGTCTACGAGTTCAGGATCACCCAGTTCCAGGGCAACCTGAGCGGGGGGGGCAGGGCCTTCTACAAGGGCAACCACCTGCTCCAGTTCGGCGCCCAGCTCAAGCCCGACAACGAGATGGGCCCGGTCAACCTGAGCATCCGCTCCCAGCGGCAGGGCAGCAACCTCAGCGTGAGCCTGGGTGGCAGCGCGGTCTTCGACGGCCAGAGCTACACCCTGAACCTGAGCTACGCCCAGCAGGTGCTCTCCGACTTTGGCCCCGGCTCCATCGAGTTCCGCCACCAGGACACCCTCCAGGGCAGCCTTCAAGGCCCCAGCCTTCAGGTGCAGGTGAGCGAGACCTACGACTTCCGCCTGGTGGGCAGCAGCAGCCTGGTGATGCAAACCATCCGCACCCTCAACAACACCTGGACCGAAGGCGGCCAGCAGTTCCGCCTGCAAAACGGCCTGATCAAGCGGGTCTTCCGCGACGGCAACCCCATCGAGGCCGACTTCTGGACGGCCTCAGGCGACCTGCTGCGGGGTGGGGTAAGGGTGGGCGGTTTTGGGCAGGCCTTTACGGGGAATCTGCTCGAGCAGTTCCTGGACACCCCCAGCGGGCGGGTGCGGCTGGGGGTTTTCCGCTTCTAAACCCCCACGAGCCGCGAGCTAGGCAGACGATTTTCCATCGGTAGAATGGGCGCATGGACATGCTTCCCATCATCGCCGAGCTGGCGCAAAAAACCCCTTCCAAAATCCTACTGGTCGTTCTGGACGGCGTGGGCGGGCTGCCACTGGAAAAAGGCGGCCCCACCGAGCTTGCCGCGGCCCATACCCCCAACCTGGACGCGCTGGCGCAACAGAGCGCACTGGGGCTCTTGACCCCGGTCTACCCCGGCCTGGCCCCCGGCTCGGGCCCCGGCCACCTTTCGCTCTTTGGCTACGACCCCTTCCAGTACCTGGTGGGGCGGGGGGCGCTCTCGGCCATCGGGATTGGGGCCGACTTCCAAGACGGCGACGTGGGGGTGCGTGGTAACTTTGCCACCCTGGACGCCCAGGGCCGGGTAGTAGACCGCCGGGCAGGCCGCCCCAGCGATGCCGAGAACATACGGGTGATGGGCAGGCTCAAAGCCGCCATCCAGGAGATCGAGGGCGTGCAGGTGCACTTCTACACCGAAAGCGAGCACCGCTTTGTGGTGATTTTGCGCGGGGAGGGGCTGGGCGAACAGGTGACCGACACCGACCCCCAGAAAACCGGGGTGCCTCCCCTACCAGCCGAGCCCAAAGACAAAAGCGACCGCAAGAGCCAGCGCACCGCCCAGGTGCTCAACCGGCTGTCCGAGCGCATTCGCGCGGTGCTGGCCGACGAGGCCCAGATTAACGGTGCTTTGTTCCGGGGCATCTCCGAGCGTCCCCGCTTCCCCTTGATGTCCGAGGTGTACCAGCTCACGCCGGCCTGTATTGCCAGCTACCCCATGTACAAGGGGCTGGCCAGCCTGGTGGGCATGGAGGTGCTGCCGGTGGAGGGGGTGGAGGATGCCCCCCAGGGCAAAGTAAAAGCCTTGCAGCAGAATTGGGAGCGCTTCGACTTCTTTTACCTGCACTTCAAAAAGACCGACTCCACTGGGGAGGATGGCAACTTTAGCGAGAAAGTGCATAAGGTAGAGCTTTTTGACCACCTGCTGCCGCAACTGCTGGCCCTGAAGCCCGATGTGCTGGCCATCACCGCCGACCACTCCACCCCTAGCCTGATGAAAGCCCACTCCTGGCACCCGGTGCCGCTGCTGCTGCACGCCCCGCTGCTGCGCAACGACGCTGCCCAGCGCTTCACCGAAGACGAGGCCGCCAAAGGGAGCCTGGGCCACCTGCGCGGGGTGGAGCTGATGCCTTTGCTCTTGGCGCACGCAGGCAAGCTGCAAAAGTACGGCGCGTGAGTGCAGCAAGCACCGCACCGATGCTTTGCCAGCAAAACCGGTAGGGCCAAAAAGCCCTACCGGTAGCTGAGGAAATTTCGCTGACGTCAGTTGAGGCTCTCACCCACAGCTTCTTCAAAGAGTTTGCGGGCTTCCTCGAGGGAAATTTCAAGCACCTGGGAAATTTCTTCGGCCAAAAGGTGCATGGCCCGACGCAGGGCCTGGCGGTCGAGGTCAGGAAGGCCCTTCTCGAGCTCCCAGGCGCGCAGCTGACCGGCCAGGGTTGCAATACGGAAGGGGTCGCCATCGGCCAGAATCTCGGTGGTCTTGCGGTGGCGGGCGGCCCACTGGCGAGGCAAAGGCAGTCGGCCTTCGTGCAGCAGAGCCAGGATCTCGCTCACCTGATCCGGTGACAAGGCCCGGCGTAAACGGGTGGTCTGCGGAGCTTCTACAGGCACGTAGGCCTTCGAGCGGGTTCCGGGGAAGTCCACCTGATAATAGGATTTGTCTGAACCAGCAACCGAACGCTGGGCGATCCCCGCCACCACACCTACACCATACGGTGGCAAAACAACCTTGTCTCCTGGACGGTATTCGCTCACAACGCCACTCCTTTCAGTAACACCTCGAGCAGGTGCTCGAGGTAGGCTTCCCGTGGAAACTCGAGCTGCGGGTTACAGGCCAGGGCGGCAATGCTGGCGGCAGTCAGGCAGGTGTCGAGCTCGAGCCGCACCTCACCCCTGGCCTTGCCTTCCTGCACGAGCTTTTCCAGCAAGCGCTGGTAGTGCTCGTGCATACCCCTGAGCCACCCTGTGGTGTCCTCGGGCTGGGCCTCCCGGGCCACTGCTGCCCACAAACCGCGCCACTCCTCAACCCAGGCCACGCGAAGCCGCAGCACCTCAGCCAGGCGTTCGTGAAAAGGACCGTCCCGGTTCACCACTTCCTCTACTTTTTGGTAGTAGGAGAACGTATGGTGTTCCACCAACGCCTTCAGCAGGTCTTGTTTATCCTGGAAATAAAGATAAACCGTGCCTTTGCCGACTTCGGCTTCCCTGGCTACTTCCTCGATTTTTAGGCCCGACAACCCCCGATTCCTTAGAACTCGGATGGTTGCCTCGAGGATCGCTTCGCGTTTGGGGGCAGTCCGAGCCTCCACGGTCACGGCTACAAAGTGTACCAGAAAGCAAAGGCCCATAGATGAGACGGGGACTTCTGCTGGCCCCGATTTAGATTCAAATTCCGTCCAAAACAGTGCTTGTTGAAGAAGTTGGGCCCTGGCTTGTTGTAGATTTTTTTTGTTTTTTGCTCACAAGAACCCCATTGGTTCTGATTGAAGCAAAATTGACCCAAGCCGCCACAGCCCCGCTACCCTGACCAGACCAGACGGGCCTGCAATTTGGTTACCAGCAGCCCCTCCCATAAGCCCTGGCCCGTAAACTACAGGCGTGCCGTCGGGTCGTGTTCACGAAGCCATTAACCTAAGCGCGCTGGGGCTGGCAAGCGCCGCCTACTGGGTTTACCAGCAAGACCTCGAGGTTTCCCAGCCTGCCCTGGTAGCCTTTATGGGCAGTTATTTGCTGGGCACTTTTCTCATCACCCCCGACCTGGATCTGGCCGAGCAACAGGTACGGGCCAAAGGGCGCTGGGGCTGGCTGGGCTGGTTCTGGGTGCCCTACGGCTGGATGTTTGCCCACCGGGGGCTCTCCCATACCTGGGTGGTGGGCCCCCTGACCCGGATTCTCTATCTGGGCGCCATGGGCGTGGTGGTGTACTGGCTATTCACGGCCATCTCGAGTTATCTGGGGCTAAATATCAACCTGCAAGCCCAGCTCAAAGCACCCTCCCAGGAAATCCTCTGGGCGCTGGTGCTGGGGTATTATGCCTCGCAATGGCTGCACCTCATCGCCGATGGAATCTGGCCCGATCCGGGCCGTTTGGTGGGCAAAAAACGTTGGCGCTAAAACCCAGCCACAACCCACACGATAGGAGATAGTTCATGTCCGAGGCCAAATTCTGGGTGGAACACCTGGGGCTAGCACCGCACCTCGAGGGAGGCTTTTTCCGGCAGACCTACCTCGCTAGCGAGACCATCGCACAGCCGCACCTGCCCCCACGTTACAGCGGCCAGCGGCCTTTTTCCAGCGCCATCTACTTCTTGCTGGAATACCCCGACTTCTCGGCCTTTCATCGGCTGCAAAGCGACGAAGTCTGGCATTTTTACACCGGCGCCTCCCTGAGCCTGTGGCTTATATCGCCACAAGGAGCGCTCGCCCGCCTGCACCTGGGCCCCGACCCCAGCCAGGGACACTGCTTCCAGGCTGTGGTTCCTGCCGGTTGCTGGTTTGCTGCCAGCCTGGATACCCCCGGGACTTTTGCGCTGGTGGGTTGCACCATGGCCCCCGGCTTCGACTTTGCCGACTTTGAACTGGCCCAGCGCGAGGAACTGGCCCAGCAGTTCCCACAGCATCGCGCCCTCATCGAAAAACTGACCCGCACCGCAGGGCCATAGGGGGTTCCTCGAGCCCCGGTAGCAAGCTGTAAGGCCGAAAACAGGTAGCGAAGCCCGCGAGCAGCACCCACACCCAGCGCTTGTACACGAAAGGAATGCCGGTGAGCACCACACCATCTAAGCCCGATACCCTATCCCTGGCCCGGGCCGCCATCTACCTGACTTTTTTTATCTGCGGCCTGGTGCTGGCCGCCTGGGTTTCGCGCATTCCCGCCATCAAGCAGCACCTGGGCCTTAGCGCCGGCGAGCTGGGTCTGGTGCTTGCAGGAGCCCCCATTGGGCTGGTGCTGGCCATGCCCCTCACCGGCTGGCTGATTGCCCGCTGGGGTAGCCGTCCGGTACTCGCAGGGGCTGCCCTGGGAAACTGCGCCACGCTGCCCCTGCTGGCCCTGGCCCCCAGTGGCTGGACGCTGGCCCTGGCCCTGTTTGTCTTTGGCTTTACCAATGCCGCCATGGACATCGCCATGAATGCCCAGGCCGTGGAAGCCGAAAAACGCTACGCCCGGCCCATCATGTCCAGCTTTCACGCGCTGTTTAGCCTGGGGGGCCTGGTAGGCGCAGCGCTAGGGGGGGCGGCTGCCGCTATTGGGATGGCCCCGCTGCCTTTTTTTGTATGGGTGGCCCTGGGCTCGGGGCTGCTGATGCTGTGGGCTATTCGGCATTTGCTCGAGGTTCGACCGCTTGTGGGCGGGCCGCGCTTTGTCTGGCCCAGAGGGGTGCTTTTAGGCCTGGGGCTAATTGTGTTTTGCACCGGCCTGGGCGAAGGTGCAGTCGCCGACTGGAGCGCAGTGTTCATGAAACAAGAAGTTGGCACCAGCGAAGCAGTAGCCGCGCTGGGCTTTGGGGCATTTTCGGTGGCGATGGTGGTCGGTCGCCTGGGCGGCGATGCCCTCATTTACCGGTTTGGGCCGGTGGCCCTGGCCCGCTCGGGTGGCCTGCTGGCTGCGCTGGGCTTCGTTACAACCCTCACAACCAGCCGCCCCGAGGTTGCCCTGCTGGGCTTTGTGATGGTGGGGCTGGGCTACTGCACGCTCTTTCCACTGGTTTTCAGCGCCGCCGGAAGGGTACCGGGGGTGCAACCGGGGGTGGCCCTGGCCTCGGTGGCTACGCTGGGCTACCTGGGCTTTCTGGCCGGGCCACCCGCCATCGGCCTTATCGCCGAAGCCACCTCGCTGCGGGCATCTTTTGCGGTGGTGGCAGGGCTGGCGGTGGTGATTACCCTGCTGGCCGGGTTGTTGCACCCCAAAAAATAAGCGGCTCCACCAGGCCGGTCGGCAGGTGGTGCCGTAGCGCTCATGTGTGGAGCTGCGACTCGAGGAGGTTGTGCGCCCCATCGCACTCTTCACAGGCGCTGCCTCCCGGATGGGAGGCAACTGTGCTGTGCAGGACGCAAATGTTGGTGACGGGCTGAAGGACTTTAAGCAGAGGTAATGGCAATCTTGCGTACCCGGGCCTGCTCAACTTTGGGCAGGGTCAGGCGCAGAAGACCATCGGTGATGGTGGCCTGAATCCGGTCTACCTCTACCGAGGCGGGCAAGGTAAAGCTTTGCACAAAGCTTCCGCGCGGCAGACCCCGCGACCAGTAGCGGCGCTCCTCGGTGCCCTGGGCTTGCGGGTAGGTGCCGCGAATGGTCAGTTGATTGCCCTCCAGGCGAACCTCGAGGTCGTCCTTGCGCAGGCCTGGCACCGGCACCTCCAGCACCAGGCTGTCCCCGGTCTCGTAAAGATCGTAGGGATAGGCGCTGGTGGGCAATGGGCTGCCAAAAGAAGCCGTCACCTCGTTCCAGAGCCGGTCAAACTCACTAAAGACGTCGCTTACGCTCGAGAGATTCCAGCTCCGCAGAGGCATGGTCTGAACAGGCACGTTCCGAACAATGTCCAGCATACTGAAACCTCCTTACGTAGGGGTTTGTGGATTGTCTTCCCTACAGCGCAACAATATAAAACTTGAGCGCTATTTTGTCAAGTATCGTTATGACTCTAATGCATATTTCATCTTTCTTGCCTAGATTCACAGATGAAAAACTTCGTCTGGAGGTGAAACGTGCCACGCCTACTTGCCATGCTGCTGTTGCTGACGAGCCTGGGCCTGGCCCAGGGGTTCCGAGGCCTGGCCCTGTACACGCCCTACCCTTCGCAGAGCGTGCGGCTGGGCGAAACCATTAACCTGCCCATCACCCTCAAGGGCTACAACCTGCCGCCCCAGACCGTACAGGTACGCTTAGTCGAGCTGGCCCAGGGCTGGAAGGCCAGCCTGCTGGGTGGGGGCCGGGTGGTCAGTGCGGTTTATGTGCTGCCCGACGGGGAACAGAGCCTTTCCCTGCGGCTGGAACCACCACCCAACGTGCAGCCCGGCACCTACCGCTTCCGCCTGTTGGCCGAAGGCAGCGGGGCACGGGCCGAGCTACCCATTACACTCACGCTGGGCCAGGTCTTACCCAAGCGGCTGTCCCTCGAGACCGAGCTTCCGGTGCTCAAGGGCACCCCAACCGCTGGCTTCCGCTACCGCGTAACCCTCAAGAATGAAAGCGACCAGGACCTGCTGGCCAACCTCGAGGCCGATGCTCCCGAGAATTTCCGGGTCAGCTTTAGCACCGCCTTTGGCGGCCAGGAGGTCAACAGCCTGCCCCTGAAGGCCGGCGAGAACAAGGACCTCGAGGTGCAGGTCACCCCGCCGCGGCAGGTGGAGGCCAAGATCTATGCGGTTACGCTGCGGGCCCTGGCCGGGGAAGCCAAGGCCGAGCTGGTGGTCAACCTGGACATCACCGGGCAGGTCGAGCTCAGCCTGACCACCCCCGAGGGGCGGCTTTCTGGGCGGGCCTATGCGGGCCGGGAGAACCCCGTCAAACTGGTGGTTAAAAACACCGGCAGCGCACCAGCCGAAAACCTCGAGCTTTCGGCCAGCGAGCCTTCGGGCTGGGAGGTTAAGTTCGAGCCCGACAAGCTGGAGAAGCTGGCCCCAGGCGCCGAGTCGGAGGTCACGGCAAAAATCAAACCCTCGCCCAGGGCGGTGGCGGGCGACTACATGCTCACCCTGCGGGCCTCTGCCGGTAGCGCCCAGGCCTCCGCCGATTACCGGGTTACCGTGCAAACCTCTACCCTGTGGGGGCTGGTCGGGGTGGCCCTGATTGCGGTGGCGGTGGGCGCAGTGGGCTTTGCCGTCTCGCGCTTTGGGCGGCGCTAGGAGGCCCTATGGTCATCGAAACCCAAGGCCTGACCAAACGCTACGGCAAGGTGGTGGCGGTAGATAACCTCGAGCTTGGCATCGAGGCGGGCGAGGTGTATGGCCTTCTAGGCCCCAACGGCTCGGGCAAAACCACCACCATCCTGATGCTCCTGGGCCTTACCGAGCCCAGCGCGGGCATGGTGCGGGTGCTGGGCCTCGACCCGGCCCGCGAACCCCTCTCGCTCAAACGGCAGGTGGGCTACCTGCCCGACTCGGTGGGCTTTTATGGCGAGATGACGGCCTGGGAGAACCTGGCCTACATCGCCCGCCTGAATGGGCTGCCCAAAGCCCTGGCCCAGCAGCGCATCGAGCGGGTGCTGGAGCGCATGGGCCTGGCCGAGGTGGCCCAGCGCCCGGTAAGTGCCTTTTCCCGGGGCATGCGCCAGCGGTTGGGGCTGGCCGAGGTGCTATTAAAAGAACCCAAGGTGGTCATCCTGGACGAACCCACCCTGGGCCTGGATCCCGAGGCAGCACAGCAATTCTTAAAGATGATTCAAAGCCTGAAAGCCGAGGGGATCACGGTGCTGCTCTCCTCGCACCTGCTGCACCAGGTGCAGGCCATCTGCGACCGGGTGGGGCTTTTCCATAAGGGAAAACTGGTGCTGGAAGGGCGGGTAGAAGAGCTGGCCCAGCGGGTTTTAGGGGGTGCCTACCGAATTCGGCTCGAGGCCACCCCACTGGAGGGCCTGGCAGAGCGGCTACAGGCCCTGCCCGAAGTAAGTGGGGTACAAACCGATGCGCATGGGCTCAGGCTGGAAGCCCGCCAGGACATCCGGCCCCAGGTGGCCCGAACCGTGCTCGAGGCCGGGGCCGCCCTGCAAAGCCTCTTACTGGAGCAGCCCAGCCTAGACGAAGTGTATGCCCGTTACTTCCAGGAGGTGCGCCATGCTGCGTAGCTCGAGCAAACCCCGGCGTGAGGGCTCCCCCTGGACGGGGCTGTGGGCGGTCTTCTTCAAGGAGATGGCCGATCACCTGAGCAGCACCCGGATGCGAATCCTGGAGGTGCTCATCCTGCTCTCGGCTGTGGGCGCGGTCTATGCCGGGGCCCAGACCCTGCGCCAGACCATCAGCGAAGACCCCTTCCTTCTGCTGCGGGTCTTCACAGCGGCTCAGGATCCCCTACCCTCGTTTGTGGCCTTTTTGAGCTTTTTCCTGCCCTTGGCGGCCATCGCTTTGGGTTTCGACGCCATCAACGGCGAGTACAACCGCAACACCCTTTCGCGCATCCTGGCCCAGCCCATCTACCGCGACGCCCTGCTGTGGGGCAAGTTTTTAGCCGGACTGGCCACCTTAGCCCTGATTCTGCTGGCCTTGTTTTTGCTGGTGGTGGGCCTGGGCCTGATTTTCCTGGGCGTACCGCCAGGCAGCGAGGAGGTAGCTCGAGCCCTGCTCTTTTTGCTGGCTACCCTGGCCTATACCGGGGTTTGGCTGGGTATTGCCCTGGTGACCTCGGTGCTCTTTCGTAGTGCGGCCACCTCGGCGCTGGCGGCCATTGCAGTCTGGCTTTTTTTCGCCCTGTTCTGGGGCATCATCAGTCAGCTTCTGGCCCAAGCCGTGGCCCCCTTCGACCCCTTCGACCCCGAGAGCGAGCTGCGCCAGACCCAGGCTTTGCTGGCTTTCTCGCGCCTCTCGCCCAACACCCTGTACGCCGAGGCCATCCAGGCCTTGCTGAACCCTGGGGTGCGCAGCCTGGGGCCAGTGCTCATCAGCCAGCTCGAGGGGGCTTTGTTGGGCGCACCCCTCCCCCTGGGGCAGAGCTTCCTGCTGGCCTGGCCCCAGCTTACAGGCCTGATCGCCCTCACCTTGTTGCTGTTTGCGCTGGCCTACGTGCTCTTCCAGCGGAGGGAGGTGCGGGCCTAGCACCTCAGCGCTCCCAGGCGCTCTTCTGTAACCCCAGCAGCAGCGCCGTACAAAGCGCCATAAGCACCACCGCCAGCACCACCGCCTCGTAAAAAGGGGTAGCCCCAGGGCGACCCAGACGTTCGTATACCGCAAGCGACAAGGTGGCCCACTCCGGGCGTTGCAGGGTTAGGGTGGCCCCAAACTCGCCCATAATGGCGGCCAGCGCCAGGGCCAGGCCAGCCGTGGTCGAGGGTCGCACCAGGGGCCACTCCACCCGTATAAAGCGTCGCCAGGGCGGGGCTCCCAGCACCCGGGCGGCCTCGAGCACCCCCCTGGGCAGCCCCCGCAGGGCTGGCAGCAGGGTACGGGTTAGCAGGGGGTAGCTTAGTAGGGTGTAAGCACCAATCAGCAGCCAGATGGAGCCCCTGAGCCAGGGGTAAACCAGCAGGTACCCCAGCCCCACCGCCACCGGCGAAACCATCAGGGGCAGCAGGCCCAGCCCATCCAACCAGCGGGCCCCCCGCCAGACGGCATAGGCGTACAGCGTACCTAGGGGGAAGACCCACAGCAAAGCCAGCCCGGCAAAGGCCAGGGTGTTTTGCAGGGCCAGGAGGCCCGGGGTAAAGTCGGGGCTTTGCCACACCGAAATCCAGGCCTCGGGGCGTTCCAGTGCGCGCCATACCAGGCCCAGCAGGGGGCTGTACAAAAGCACAAAAAACCCGGTCACGCCAAAGGCCAGGCCCAGGGCGCGACCCCTGGCAAGAGGGCGGGGGGCTTCTGTGCCCTCGAGCCCCACCACCCAACCTGCCTGCAGCCGCAGGTAAAACCCCAGCACCACCCCAGTAACCACCAGCTGCATGAGCACCAGCGCGCTGGCTTCGGGGAAGGCCAGGCGCTGGGCCAGCGCGTAGTAGGTGGCCACCTCGAGGGTGGCCCACCCCGGCCCACCCAGCAACAGGGGTACACCAAAGCTGGTAAAGCTAAACAAAAACACCAGACTTCCGCCGGACAAAAGGGCTGGGGCCAGGAGGGGTATCCCCACCCGCAGGTAAGCCCTGGCGGGACTGGCCCCCAGGGTGCGGGCCGCCTGCATGGGGGCGCTCAGCTTGGGCAGCAAAGCCACCAGCGGGCGCAGCACCAGGCCCAGGTTATAGAGCAGGCTGGCCCAGAATAAAATCCAGGGCGTGCCGTAGAGGTTCAGGCCCAGCAGGCCCCGGGGGCCCACCAGGCTTAAAAAACCCATCGCCACCACCAGGGTGGGCAGCACGAAAGGAACCACCGAGAAGGCCAGCCAGAAGTCCCTGCCAGGGAAGCGGTAGCGGAAGGCGTAGGCCAGGGGCAGGGCGACCAGAATGCACAAAAGCGAGGAGCCCAGGCCATAGGCCAGGCTCCAGGCCAGCCTGGAGCGGTAGTAGGGGTCGGTCAGGGCGGCGGCAAAACCCTCGCTCAGGCCCAGGGCCACGATACGCCCCAGCGGATACAGCAAAGCCAGGGCCAAAAACACCACTACCGGCAGGGCCAGCCAGTGTGCGCCTGTGCTTGGCCTGCGAGGACCCTTGGCCATACCTGCAAAGTTTACCGGAAGGCCAGGCATCCCCGCCCGTGGCCCGGCGGCTTAGCGCCGGGCCCGTACCGCCTCTGCAGCCTGACCCTGTACCACCACCTGCGTCCACTCGCGAATCCAGCGCTCGCGGTTGTTGGTTATTTGTTGCGGCGTTAGGCGGGCAGGCTCGGGTGGCACCTGAGCAAAGCGGAACACCTCTGGCAGCCGGGCCTCACGCCGGGCTGGATACACCCACATCTGGGTAGGGATATTTTCTTGAACGGGCTTGGAAAGCAGCCAGTCCACAAAACGCTGGGCCGCCCGCAGGTTGCGCGTACCCTTCAGAATGCCCACATACTCCACCTGAAAAAACGAGCTGCGCGGCAGGAAAAGGTTGGCTGTGGGGGGCTCGCTGGGCTTGGGCTTGGCCTCGCTGTAGTAGAGTTCGGCGGCGGGGCTGGTGCTGTACGAGACCACCAGGGGGCGGTCGCCCCCAGCCCGGGTGAAGTGGGTGTAGTAAGCCTCACTCCAGCCACTGACCACCCGCACCCCGTTCTTGCGCAGGCCTTCCCAAAAGTCCAGATAGCCCTCCTCCCCGAAGGCCGCTACGGTTGCCAGCAGGAAGGCCAGCCCTGGCGAGCTGGTAGCCGGGTTCTGCACCACCAGCAGCCCGGCGAATTCGGGCGAAGCCAGGTCAGCGAAGCGCTGTGGCAGGGGCCTGTCCTTGAAGTAGTCCCGGTCGTAGTTGAGGGCCACATAGCCAAAATCCACCGGTGTGGCCCGGAAGGTCTGGTCGAGCAGGAGCTCAGGGCGCAGGTTGCTCAGTTCGGGTGAGCGGTATGGCTGCAGGATGTCGGCCTGGAGCGCGCGCGAGAGCAGGGTGTTGTCGAAGCCGTAGATGACGTCGGCAATGGGCGCACCCTTGCTCAAAATGGCCTTGTTGAGCATCTCGCCAGCATCGCCCCCCTTCAGGAAGCGAAGCTTGATACCGCTCTCGCGCTCGAAGCTGGCTATCAAGTTCTTGTCGAGGCTAAAGCTGTTGTGGGTAAGGACGGTCAGGGTGGCTTGCTGAGCCAGCGCAGGGTAAAACCCCATCGCCAGCAGGGCAAACAGCACACCGAGCCAGGCCAGCCATCCGATTTTTCGGGTTTTGTGCATAAAAAATCCCTCCATGTCATCGGGAGGGTATCGCGTCATGCTCCCTACGGCGGTGCAAACCGCATCAGGTTCAAAGGGTGTTTCTCAGCCCGGCGCTTCCGGGCACCCCCGATGACGCCTGAATGATAAGGCCTGATTGGAGAAATGTACAGCACTTAGCTTACGGTTTCGCAGGCCACCACCCAAAAAGAAGGGTGCCTGCTGCGCAGAACCTCGGCAAAGTGTTGGGCCTCTAAGGCATCGCCGGCCAGACCAAACAGGGTGGAGCCTGAACCCGACATCAGCACGCCCTTGAGGCCCAGGCGGTAGAGCTCTTGCTTGAGGGCCTCCAGATAGGGGTGCATTCGGAAAACCGGGCGCTCGAGGGTATTCCAGTAGGGGGGCTCCTCCCCTGCCTGTATGGCTGCCTGTATCCCAGCAACGTCCAGCTCGGGCTGCCACATCTCGGGCGTAAGGCCTTTGTAGGCCTCAGCAGCCGAGACCGCGATGCCCGGATTAACCAGCACCAGCGCAGCCTGCAGCGGCGGTAAAGGGGTGAGCCGCTCACCCACACCCCGCCCCTCGGCCAGACCGGGCCCCAGGAAAAACGGCACATCAGCCCCGAGCTTCAGGGCCAGCGAGGGCAGCTCGAGGGGCGCTGGGTAGAGCCTGGCCAGAGCCCGCAGTACCGCCGCCGCATCGGACGAGCCTCCACCCAGCCCAGCCGCCAGGGGGAGGTTTTTCTCCAGCACGACCTTTACCCCGCCGGGCCAGCCTGCTGCGTTCAGGTAGGCCAGCGCGGCCTTATACACCAGGTTGTCGGTGTTGGCGGGAAGGCCCTGACCCCGCACCGCCAGCTCGATCCCTTCAGGGATGGCCTCCACCCAGAGCCGGTCGCCCACCCGCAATGCCGCGAACAGGGTATGCAGCTCGTGGTAGCCGTCGGGCCGACGACCCAGCACCGAAAGGCCCAGATTAACCTTGGCCGGGGCTAATAGTTCCATACTTGCGCCAACCCTTCTGCCAGTGCCAGGTCTTCGGGATAGGTCACCTTGAACATCCGCCGGTCGCCCTCGACCAGGGCCACCGGATGGCCCAGCCACTGAACCAGCTGGGCATCGTCGGTAAATTCAACCCCCTCGCTTCGGGCTTGCTGATGGGCCTGCCACAAGATGGCTCGCCGGAAGCCCTGGGGGGTTTGAACCAGCCGGTAGTGTTCGCGGGAGATAACCTCGCCGTACTGCTGGTCTTCTTCCCGCACCAGCGTATCGGGCACCGGCACCGCCAGGGTGGCCGCCCCCACGGCCAGCACAGCCTCCATCAGCCGCTCTACCGCTGCCCGTACCACAAAGGGCCGGGCCACATCATGCACCAGCACCACCTCGCCGGTAGCGGCCTGTAGCAGGTTATACACACTCTGCTGGCGGGTCTGGCCCCCCGGGACGCTTTTTAGACCATCCTTGTGGAAACCAGGCGGCAGGGCTACCACCAGCTCGTCGGCCCAGGCAAAACCCTCGAGCGCCCAGTCCAGCAGGGTCTTTCCGCCCACCCGCAAAAACGCTTTAGGCCCCCGCCCAATCCGTTCACCCGAACCCGCCGCGGGCAATAGTACCGAAACCTTCACGCCTGGAATCCTACCGCGTCTGCGCGGCCCGCTCAAACCTCGCATGGTATCCTCTGGGACGTGACGGTTTTCGAAGCGCTCATCCTGGGAATCCTGGAGGGCTTGACTGAGTTTTTGCCCATCTCCTCCACCGGCCACCTTACCCTGGCGGCCCACCTGCTCCAGCTCGACATCGAGCATGACCCCTTCATCAAGAGCTTCGTGGTGGTTATACAGCTTGGGGCCATTCTGGCTGTTCTGGCCCTGTACTTCAAGCGTTTCTTGCAGGACATGGAGGTCTGGAAGCGCATTATTGTGGCCTTCATTCCCACCGGCATCCTGGGCTTTTTGCTGGCAGATCTCATCGAAAACGTGTTTTTAGGCAACGATCTGATCGTGGTGATTAACCTGGTTGGGGTGGGCATCCTCTTGCTTTTTGTGGATCGCTGGCTACAGCACCATAAGCGCTACGACGACGTCAACCAGATGCCTGCGCCACACGCTTTTTTAATTGGGCTGTTTCAGGCCATCGCCATGATGCCGGGGGTCTCGCGCAGCGGGGCCACCATCGTGGGGGGCATGACCCTGGGGCTTTCGCGCCGAGCCGCAGCCGAGTTTTCCTTCATCCTGGCCGTACCCACCATGCTCTCGGCCACCGGGTTCTCACTGGTACGCAACATGGGCGAGTTCCGCACCGATAGCTGGGGCCTGCTGGCTGTGGGTTTCCTGGCTGCTTTTGTGTCGGCTTTGCTAACGGTGCGCTGGCTTTTGGGTTTTGTGAGCCGCAACAGCTTCGTGCCTTTTGCCATCTACCGCATCCTGATTGGGGTGGTGTACGGGTTGTTTTTCCTGCGCTAGTCGAGCTCGAGCTCCCGCACCTCACCCCAGCGGGGAGCCCGGGGGTACTCGAGGCCAAACAAATCCAGGATGCGCTGGGTCATAAAGGCCAGCAGGTCGTCTATGGCCTTGGGTTTGTGATAAAAGCCGGGGGCAGCCGGCAGGATGGTGGCCCCCGCCTGGGCCGCCTTGACCATGGCCTCGAGGCTCGGCAAGGGCAAAGGGGTCTCGCGCGGCACCAGCACCAGAGGGCGTCGCTCCTTCAGGGTTACGTAGGCGGCCCGGGTCAGCAGGTTATCGGCCAGGCCGTAGGCCACCTTGGAAAGGGTGGTCGCACTGCATGGCACAACCACCATGCCGGCGGTGCGAAAACTTCCCGATGCAATTGGAGCTCCCAGGTCACTGCTGCGGTGCACCACGTGGGCCAGGGCCTCCACCGCCTCCAGGCTTAGCTCCGCTTCCTCTACCAGGACCCTTTTGGCCCCCTGGGTCATCACCAGGTGGGTTTCCAGCCCGGGCATCCGCCGCAAAGTTTGCAGCAAGTCCAGGGCATACGGCATCCCCGAAGCCCCCGAAAGCCCCACCACCAGTCGCTTAGGTACGCTCATGCGCCGAGTTTACTAGCAAGTGAACCCTCTAAATGCAGCCCGAGCCGCAGGATGGTCTGCCCAGAAAACATCCCCCTGGTATCAATCTTCTTCCTGTGGGGGCTGCCAGGGCATCCCGCTAAAAAACTCCCGCACCAGCCGGCCCACCAGCCCCCCGAGGGCCAGCAGGGCAATCAGGTTGGGAATAGCCATCAGGCCATTCAAGGTATCGGCCACACTGGTCAGGGCGGCCAGGCCACCCAGTGGCCCCACAAAAGCAAAGGTCGCAAAGGTCAGGCGGTAAGGCCAGCGGATGCCCTCGCCAAACAGATAGGCTGCGCCCTCTTCACCATAAAAACCCCACGAAACCATAGTGCCCAAAGCAAAAACAGCCAGCAGCAGCCCCAGCAGGGCTACCCCCAGCGGATGCTCGGCGAACAAAGCACGGGCTGCCTCTACCCGGTCGCCCCCCAAATATGACTGCCAGAGCCCACTGGCGATGAAGGTCAGGGCCATCAGGGTAGTAACCATCAGGCTCAGAAGCATCTCGGTCAGGCCCCAGAAGCCCTGCCGCACCGGGTGGTCTACCTGGGCCTGGGCGTGGGCAATGGCCGCTGAGCCCAGCCCGGCTTCGTTGGCAAAAATACCCCGCCCTACGCCGGCTTTAAGGATTTCGGCCAGGCCCAGCGATACCGCAGCCCCGGCCACCCCCCCCGCAGCCGCCTGAAAGCTCAAAGCCGAAGAAACAATCAGCGCCAGCGCAGCGGGAAGGTTCTGAAGGTGCATCAAGAGCAGCGGCAGAATCGCCACCAGAAACAGCACCAGCTTGAGCGGCACCACCATCTGGGCAAAGCGCGCCACCGAGCGAATGCCTCCGGCCAGCAAAACCCCAACCAGAAGTGCCACCAGCAATCCAGTAATGGCTGGCGGCACGTCAAATTCCTGGGCCAGGGCTGCCCCCACCGCGCCCGCTTGTGAAAGGTTGCCAATCCCAAATGCCGCAATGGCGGTAAAGAGGGCGAATAAAGCCGCCAACCAGGCCATCCGTGGGCCCAGGCCATAGCGGATATAAACCATGGGGCCACCCAGGACCGAGCCATCGGTGTACTGGCGCCGAAAGTGTACCGCCAGAACCGCCTCGGCAAACTTGGTGGCCATGCCTACCAGATAGGCAATCCACATCCACAGCACCGCGCCTGGACCGCCCAGCACTACCGCGCCCACCATGCCGATGATGTGGCCGGTCCCGATGGTGGCAGACACAGCGACCATGGCCGCCTGAAAAGGCGTAATCTGGCCCCCAAAACTCAGGAAGCGTTCGCGTATGGCCCCCAGCGTTTCACGCAGTGCCGTGCCCAGCCGACCAAACTGCACAAAGCCGGTGCGCAGGGACAGGTACAGGCCCACCAGGATGAAAACCAGCATCATCCATTCGCCATAGACTGCTCGATTGATATAGTCGTTAAGCGCAAGTAGATCCATAAGGCCGCCTTTGTTTTACCTGACCTCTGGCCAGACTTCTACCGGTACGCCCCGGCTGAGGCGCAGTTGACGCAAGTCACGCTCAAAGAGCCCCACCCGGCCCTGCATATTTAGGCGGGGCTCGGGGCGCAGGGTGGTTTCCTGGGTTTTACTGCGCACACGCAGCACAAACCCTCCCCCCAACAACCCTTGCCAGCGCAAAAACAGGTCTTCGTCGATGGCGGCCACCCCCTGCCCTCTGCCGTATAGGGTGAGCACCACCAGGGGCTCCGGCTGTACTTGCAGGTGCATCCGGGCCTCGAGCAAACCTGAATGCAAAAGTTTGTTGAGCACCTGGGCCGTCTCGAGGGGTGAAAGCCGCCCGTTCATCAATGCCTGGGCCAGGCTTTTCCCCTGGGCCTGGGTTAGCACGCTTACCTCGAGGGGACTCAGCCGGGTATGGCCCTGGGCAGGGCGGGCCTGTAGCAGCAGCTCCCAGTTGTCGGGCAGATCTATCTCCTTCCAGGCTTCGAACTGATGCAGGATGAGCCGGTGGGTCCTTAGGCCAGGCTCGATGCTGCGCTCTTGGGTCTGCTGTTCGGAGTCGAAGCGAAATAGCGCAGAGCGCAGGCCGGCCAGAAGCTCAAGGGCCTCCAAACCCCGCAGTGAACCAGCCTGGGCATGCACCGGATGACCCCCCTCCAGATAAATAGCGCCCACAAAACTGGGGTGCTCGATGTGTAAAGCCCCACCCCTGGCCGCCCCCATCAGGGTCTCCAAGAGCCTTAAAAGGGGGAACTCTGCCAGGTTTCCGCTCAGCACATTCCGGCCTCCTGTAACAAAAATGGCTCAAGGTCGCACAACAAGCATATTCTACACAGCAAGTGGCTTTGCCTTTGTTCAAAGGGGGGCCTCCCTAACAAATACAGCACTAAGCCGGGATTCACCCATCGGCAGGCGGCAGCAGATACACTAATGTCGTGTACGCTTTTTCTCAGGCTTTGCGTTCGTTGCGCCAACACCCAACCAGTACCCTGGCCACCTTTTTTACCGCCCTGGTATCGTTTTCGCTCCTGTTTTTGCTGGGGTTGCTGCTGTGGAACCTGGACCGGGTGGTGGCCACGCTCGAGCGCGAACTGGAGGTGGCTGCTTTTCTCAAGCCCGACGCCCAGGCCGGCGAGATCCTCAACCAGATTAAAACCTGGCCTGAGGTCAGCGAGGCCCGGCTACAAACCAAAGAAGAAGCCCTGGCCACGCTCCAGCTGGATTACCCCTATCTGGCCCAGGCCCGTGAGTTTATCCAGAACCCCCTTCCCGACACCATCCGGCTCAGGCTGAACGACCCCCAGGCGGTGCGCGAAGTGGGGCGGCGGGTAGCCCGGCTGGAGGGCGTAGACAGCGTGGAGTATGGTGGTGCCCTCACCGAGCAACTGGTGCGGGTGCTGGGGGGTTTGCGGGTAGCCGTAAATATACTTGTCTTGCTGCTTCTTCTGGACACACTTTTTAGCGTAATGGGCACGATTCGGCTTTCCATCGAAAACCGGCGCGAGGAACTGCGGGTTATGCAGCTTGTAGGGGCCACCCGGCGCTTCATCCAGGGGCCCTTTGTGGCCGAGGGAACCCTGCTCACCCTGGCCGCAGGCCTGGTAGCGCTGGGGCTGGGGGTGGTTTCCTATCGCTTTTTGGCCGAGGCCCTGCAAAACCTGCTGCCCTTCATACCCGTGCTGGCCGATAGCGACCTGGCTCGAGCCGCCGGAGCCATGCTGCTGCTGGCGGTTCTGCTGGGGGCCACCGGGGCCTACCTGGCCAGCCGGGCCAACCTGCGGGAGACCGACCTATGAAGCAGAATTCAGCGGTTGGGGCTAAAAAAAATAGCCCGCCAGGGGCCTGGGGTATTTACAGCATTATCGCCCAGGCTTTCTGGCTTACGGGCTTGCTGTTTGCCTTGGCCTTTCAGCCCGGGGCCCTGGGCCAGGCCAACCTCAACCAGCTACAACAGCAAGCCGAGCAAAACCGTCGGCTCCTACAGCTCCAGCAACAGCGCATCGAGCAGCTCAACCGCGACCTGGCCAACCTCGACGCTGCTACCAGGCAAAAGCTCCAGGAGCTGCGCCGCCTCGAGGCCGAGATCACCCGCCTCGAGCGCGAACGGGCCGAGCTAACCCGGCAAATAGAACTGCTTGAGGATCAGAAAAAACAAGCCGAGGCCCGTATAGCCAGCCTGCAAAAGGAGCTCGAGGGCCTGCGCGAGCGACTTTCGGCGCTGCTACAAAGCCTGCACCGCGAGCGGGCCGGGCGCTATTTGCCTCTTTTGCGGGCCGAGTCCTTCACCGACCTGTCGGTGCGCAGCCGCTGGGTAGGGATGCTGGGGCAGCGCCAGACCGACCTTATGGAACGCATCAAAAACACCGTGCGCCAGCTCGACGAAGAGCGGGTGCGGCTGGAACTGCTGGTGAATACCCTTAGCGAGCGTCGGGCCGAGCGGCAGCAGCGCATCGCCGCCCTGGCGCAAAACCGCCAGGCCGTGTTGCTTACCGTCGCCAACCTGCGGCAACAGCAAGCTGGCCGACAGGTAATTCTGCGCGAAACCCTGCAAGCCCAGGCCCAGCTCCGGGCCGAACTACAGGTGCTGCAAAGCCGCATTGCCGCCGAGCTGCAGCGCATCGCTGAGGAGCGCCGTCGGGCCGAGGAAGAGCGTCGAAGACGCGAGCTACAAGCCCAGCGAGAACGGGCGTTGCTCACCCAACGCCAGCGCGAGGAAGCGGCCCGCCGCGAGCGCGAGACCCCTACGGTTCCGCGCGAGGTGGTAGGGGCTTTGCAATTCCCAGTACGTGGCGGCCGCGTCGCCGAGCCCTACGGCTTCCAGGGCAACGACTGGCAAACCCTCCAGGGGGCCGAGGCCTCCAGCCCCATTGTGGCCGCCGCCGACGGGGTGGTCATTGACAGCCTGTTCATTGCCAACCTGGGCTACACCCTAACCATCCGCCACTCCGACCAGATTGCCACCCAGTATGTGAATGTGCTCGAGCCGCGGGTATCGGTGGGCCAGCGGGTTAGCCAGGGTCAGGTGATTGGCTTTACCGGCGGGGGTGTGCTCATCCCCAGCGACCAGATGTGGTTCCGGGTAATCGTCATCGACAACAACGGCAACTTTCGCTACGTGGACCCGTCCAGGTATTACTAGCACCGGGTTCGCTCGAGTTCGGCCTATCGCACCCTTCACAGACGTTGCCTACCATCCGGGAGGCAATTGTGCTGTGCAGGACAAAGCAATCAAGTTGTGGGCAGCTCAATATTTGTGAAGAGCGCTCTAAGACACTCCAAGCAGCGGGCTTAGAGCCCAATAAAGTAAACCGGAGCCCCAGCGACTCCGGTTTTTCTCGTCCTGGACTTGGTGGGCGATGTAGGATTTGAACCTACGACCCCACGCGTGTGAAGTGTAAGTCTGTTGTAATCCTAAGTTTCCCCAACCGTCCCAAAAGTGCGTTCAGGACGATACTCACCTGAAGATTGTTTATCCTCAAATGCCCTCACTTATCCCCCAGTTTCAGGGGTCAATGGGGGTCAAATGGGGTCACCCCGCAGCCCCACCAACTGCAAGCTAGCAACGACATTTTCCGTGGAAAAGAAGCCATTCGCTTCGCCGTCGATACTACATTGAGTGTCATGGGAGACGAGAACAAGCCTCTAACGATTACTTGGGGCGCCTTGACCACCAGTTACACGCTGATGTTGGCGGGGATGCCCGACGACCTGCTCGATGACGAACTTGAAGATGAACTTGAAGATGAACTTGAAGGCGAAACCGATGACACCACACCCTTCCGCGTCCCCGACCTCGAGGCCGGCGGGGGCTGGGTGGCGGTGCTGTACACCCAGACCGTGGCACCCCCCAGCATCCCCGGCCCCTGGCGCAACTACGGCGGCGGGTTTGGCCCTATGCGGATTCTCTGGGTCAACGGGCGCGGCGAGTGGGGCTACAGCGAGCACCACGTGGCTGGGAAAGACAGCCTCTACCAGATGGAAGGAAGCCTCGAAGCGCTCAGGAAGAGCATCCGCCCGGTGCGGGAGATTGAGGGCTTTGAGATGGTGCCCGAGAAATACCTCCAAAGCGCCCTTGAGTGCAACGCCGAAGAGGGCTGGCCCCTGGAGCGGCTGGTGGCCCTGGCGCGGGGCGACTTCGAGGTGGACAACCCAGCGATGAAATACTGGAAGTAGCGACTCCCCAATGCGACTCACCCGCTCAAGCATGCCAAAACTGTGGAGGAGTTACAGCATGAGCACGAACAAAACCCCGCCCCCTTTTATCTACCGCGACTGGTGCATCCAAGACCCGGTGTTTGATGTACGAAAGTACGGCCTCGACCCGGACGACAATCCCGACCTGTACTACTGGAACGGCTGGCTTTGGAAGCGCGAGCAGGGCGAGTTCAAGCCGTTGGCCCCCATTAGCGAGTCCGAGCTTGACGAAGACGTGCAGCGCCGCCTCCAACGCTGGCGCGAGACCGGCCTGATGCCCCTCGACGAGAGCGACCCCGAGCAGGTGCAGCGGGCCAAGGAAGAATGGGAAAAGCGGGTCTGGTCGGCCCCCAACCCCTGGTGAACCATGTCGAAGCGAGTATCGTTTGCCCGCATTCTGTTGAAAAACAGGGGGGAGTACGCGCTGCTTCCCTCCAAGGTTGACCCCCGCAAGCACCGCTGGCAGAAGCGCCGGAGCGAGTCTGCCCGGACGACTAAGCCCTCGGGCTTTGGCTCAGTGGCCCTGCCCGGCTGGGAGCGGCGTCTGCCTGAGCGGTTTGTGTTTGAGCAGTTTGGCGACCTGCGTGAAGGCAACAGGGGCCGGGAAGGGCCGGTGTTGATTGGAGAGCTTGCCGACAGCGGGGAGCGTTGGATACTCAAGCCCACCAACGAGGGTGCCGTCTCCAGGGAAATCATTGCCAGCGTGATAGGCCGAAGCCTGGGCCTCAACGTTCCCCCGGCAGCGGTGGTAGAGCAGGGAAAGAAGCTCATGGCGGCCTCGATGTTGGTGCCTGAGCTACGTCACGCAGCCCCCTTTAGCAGTCGCAACCCGCTGCACTTTGGCCCTGATGGCCCCGAAAACGTGCCCAACTACTGGCAGCAGGTGGCCCTGGGCGACCTGCTGGGTGATATTGACCGTAAGGGCGGCAACTGGGGGGTTACACCTGACGGTCGGCGCTGGGACTTCGATTTTTCCCTAAGCCAAGAAGCCTACAACTTTCTAGGCCCCGACGAACCCGGCTGGAACCGTATGCGGCTAAAGCACATGAAGCAAAACTTAGAGCGCAAGCGCCAAGCGGTTTCCCCTGAAGCCTTCCAGCGCTACCTGGAGCCCTACCGTACCCTGGCCGAGAACGACCCGGAAAAGCTCTATGGCTGGCTTGGGGGCGTGAGCGACCTAGGTGTGATTCTGATTGTGGGTGGAAGCCTGCGCGATACCCTGATTGCGTCAGGCCGGGCCAACCGTGAGGCCGCACGTCTGGCGCTAAATGAGGTGGGAGTATGACCATACGCTTTGCCCTCGACCTGATTACCCCCGACCGCTACAACAAGCACGGCATCGGCGTTTACGGCACGGAGGTGGTTCCCGGATGGGAGTTTCCTTCGAGGTGGCTGGAGGCGGCCAAGACCTACCGCCCCGACCTGCCCGAGCATCTGAGCGTGCTGGCCTGGATGCTGGACGTGAACGACGGAAAAATCAACGTGGAGAACCATCACCCCGTGTGGGCACTGGGCCGCGTGGAAGATGCCCGCGCCCTGCTGGAAAGCGAGGCGGCACAATGAGAATCATCCGATACGACGGCAAAGGCGGAATCCTGGCCGAGCTGGAATGGCGCGGCCCCGGCGACTACAAGGTGATTTCGGGCCAGCTCGACGAAGATGGGCAGGATATTTTGGAGACCGTGAGCGACCTGCCCCATTTTATAGATGGCTACGTCAATACGGTTGACGCTTACCAGGACGAGCCTTATTTCGGTTGGCCCGAGGAAGAGGAGGACGAGCTATGACCTGCCCGGCTTCATGCCGGGCCTTTCTTTGGAGTGCAGGATGGAAGAAAAACAGAGTCGTGTTGTTTCTTTTGCAGAGAGGAGATTATTGGCGGCTGGCTCAGAGGCAAGCCCGAGGGCACATTCAACCTGACCACGCTGTATGCGGAATACTATCCGCAGCAGATTGAGGGACTCATCGAAGGCTGGAAGAAGGCCTTGAGAGCGCCTTCCACAACTTTCGAGAACCCTTCGGTACGTTTGATAGGCGACCCTCGAAGACTCCAGGAAGCATTAGAGGCCACCGCTTGGCGAATAATGCTACAGTTTAGCCCTGGTACAAAAACAGAGCAGGCCCGCTTGAGGTGGCTATAGCACCACCTGTTCTGCCGTGCCTGTGTTACAACAGTAGAAGCCGCCTTCGGGCGGCATTTTCCATACCAAGGAGGATTATGTCAAAGTCAAAGATAGACAGCCTGGAGGCACTGGTCGCCCAGGCCATCGAGGAGGCCACTCCCAAGCCCACCCCGGACGAAAAGCAGGAACTCTTGCAGGCCCTGGAGCCCTTGAAGGAAGAGCTTGCCGAGCTGGAAGAGCGCCTGAAGGCCGCGAAAAGGGCGGTAGAAGTCGCCCAAACCGTCGAGGAGCGTGTCAGGGCAGGGGTCGAGGCCACCGCCATTGAGGGCTTGATAGCCCGCTGTTCGAGCAGAATCGAGCCCCTGGCAGACCGGCTCCAGGAGATTGAGGCGCGGGAGCAGCGGGAGCGCTTGGAGGCAGAGCACGCCGCACTGTGGGAGGCCCGACGAAAAATCGAGGCCGAGGCAAAAAAACTCGTGGAGAGTCTGGAAGAGCACTTCCGCACAGTGGCGCGGGAGTGGGCCAAGTTGTCGAGGCAGCTTTCTGAGAGCGAGTACCAGCGCGAGCGGGTTATGAACAAGCTCGGCTGGGGGGCGTTCCATCCTCGCCGTGTGAATGCTGCCACCGATGGGCTGGCTAGCTACCCCTGGCGGTTTGGGGGAGATTTGCGCCTGACCCACGGAGGGGATGTTCTGGCCGAAATCCTGCGCCGCTATCTCGAACCTTGAAATAAGGGTTTTTTGCTTTCCTAAAAGGGGGGTTTTTGCTTTCAGTTGAGCAAATGCAGTGCGGCCCACGCCGCAGACCGCCGCTTTGCGGCTGCCGCACCGCCGCACGAGGCGCGGCAGGGTGCGGCACAGGGAGGTTTACATGCCGGAGAACGCAATGATGACGACAAAAGAGCTTAGAGACCTCGTGGGGCGCAACCGCCTGGGGCGGGACGCGGCCCTGAACCTGATGCGTAAGCACGGCACCAAGGTGGGCCGCCGGTGGCTCATCAGCCGCCGCAAGGTGGCCGAACTCCTGGGGCTCCCTGAAAACCTCTAGTCGTCCGGGCCGACTTGACTCTGAGTATACTCGTCCAGGACGGCAAAATCTTGACATTGGGGGGTAGTTGTGGCATCATCGGGAAATACAAAGGCGGATTATGTTCGAGGCATAATCCGCCCAAAGAAAGGGGGTGCTTGACTAAGCGTATATAAAATACCCCAACAAAAAATAGTTTGCAAGCATCGCTGCTCAGTTTGTTGAGCAAAGCATCTCGACGGGCCATCGCGCCCGGCGCGTGGAGTTGTGTACTTATGGAAAAAAGGATTAGCTTCAGTTTGAAGGAAGTTGCAACAATGACAGGTCTCTCTGTGTCCGGTCTGAGGAAGATGCACAGGCGAGGCGAGCTTGAGGCAAAGCGGTTTGGGCGCAAGCTGCTCGTGCCACGCGCTGAACTTGAGCGCCTAGGGCTCTTGCCCAAGGAAAACCCCGCCGAGCAGGGCGGGGAACGTTAGAGGTGCGCTTTGTCACACTACACAAAGTATAGCATCCCTAGGCCGGATGCGCTACTCTCGCGCCTGGCTAACGTGCGCCCCGCAGGACACAACCGCTGGCGGGCTACCTGCCCGGCTCACGGTTCGGGGAAGAATCGAGCCCTGAGCATTGCGGTACAGGACGAAAAGCCGTTGCTCCATTGCTTCGCGGGATGCCCGGCTGAGGCAGTGCTTGCGGCTGTAGGGTTGTCCTGGCGGGATTTGTACGCAAGGGAGGCCAGGCCCTGGGAGGCCCCCGGCTACTGCCGCCCGGCTACAAGCCCTGAGCGCCCTACAACTCCCCTGGAGGCCCGTGAGCGCTGGCAGGGGTGGTGGGATAGGGCAAGGCCCCATCACCCACTGCTGAGCCGCTACCTAAAGGCCCGAGGGCTGTCTATCGAGCCGCCCCCGACCCTGAGGCTGGCCCTGTGGGGTGAGCAGCCGGTGATGCTGGCCCGTGTGGAAGGCCCGCAGGGCCTGGCAGGGCTGCACCTGACCCTCTTGAAGGCGGACGGCTCGGGACGACTCGAAAAGCGCCTAGCGAAGGGCTCGCACCCCTTGGGTGGGAGCATCCGACTGTTCGAGCCGCAAGCGGGGCAACCTTTGGCCCTGACCGAGGGCATCGAGACCGCCCTTGCTGTCCACCAGTCCACCGGCTGGCCGGTGTGGGCCTGTGTGAGCGCCGGTGGGCTGGCGGCTGTGGAGCTACCGGCTGAGGTTTTCGAGGTGGTCATCTGTGCTGATAACGACTCCGCCGGGGTTGATGCCGCTAACGCCCTGGCCCGCCGCTTGCTCTCGGAAGGGCGCCGGGTGCGGTTGGCTGTCCCACCGAAGGCCGGGGAAGATTGGCTGGACGTGGTGGGGGGTGCGGCATGAGCGCTCGCGAGTTGCTGAGCAATGCCCCCGAGGTAACGCATGAGCAGGTGTGGCCTGAACCGGAGCCGCTGGACACCGCCGCCAAGCTCAAGCCCTGGCCTGCGGGTCATCTTTTGCCGCCCGAGCTCGAAGACTACGCGCTGGCTTTCGCTGACCGGCTTTGTGTTGACCCTGGCCCGGTGATGCTGACAATGCTCACCGCCGTCACCGCCGTCACCAACGGGCGGTTGTGGATCGCGCCCGACCGGGATAATCCCACATGGCTGGAGCCCACCGCATTGTGGCTTGCGGTGGTGATGGGGGTGTCCACCGGAAAAACCCCCATCCTCAAGGCCGCCCTACGTCCCGCGTGGGAGATCGAGAAGGAGCTACGGGAGGAGCACGAGCGGGCGATGGCCGCGCATGAGGCCGAACTGGCCGCGTGGGAGGCTGCCAAACGCTCTGAGCGCGGCCCCAAACCCAAGCGCCCCATCCCTGAGCGGCTACTGGCAAACGATGTAACCCGTGAAGCTCTGGCCGACCTGCTGGGGAATAACCCCGGCATTTTGGCCTACCACGACGAGCTAACAGGGCTGTTCAAGACCTGGAGCCGAGAAGATAAAGCTGCCGATCGTGCTTTTTATCTATCTGCCTACAGCGCCACCCCCGCTCCGATTGACCGGGTGGTGCGCGGCTCAACGTTTGTTGAGAGGCCGGTTCTTTCGCTTTTGGGGTTCATCCAGCCTGGCCCCTTCCGCGAGCGGGTGCTGGAGGCCCAAAACGGGGACAGCAACGGGGCAGACGGCTTGCTACAGCGCTTCATCGTGGTAACGGCCCAGGAGCGGCCCTGGGAAGATGAGCGCCCGGCTATCACCAATGAGGAGCGCGAGCGCTACCACGGTCTGGTGACGCGCATCTGGGACACGTTGAGCAACGGAGGAGAAAAGACGCTGCGCTTTGATGATGGCGCACAAGACCTTTGGCGCAAGTGGGAGAACCAGACCCAGCGCGAGCTACGCAACCCCGACCACCCGGAAGCGTGGAAGGCCTTACTGGGTAAGCGCATGGGACTCACCGCCCGGCTCACGGCTGTACTCGCTGCCGCCTGGGGGGAGTACGGCCCGGTAAGCGCTGACACCCTCAAGCGGGCCATCGCGCTGGTGCTGTGGCTGGAGCCCCACGCCCGCCGTATCTGGCACCGGGCGCTTTCCGGCAACGATGAACCGGTCATCAAGCTGGCCCGCAGACTACAGAGCGGTGAACTGACCCGCTTCACAACGCGGGATGTTTACCGCCGCAAAATCGCGGGCATCGTCACCGCCAGTGAGGCGCGAAGGGTAATCAGCGCCCTGGCAGAGGCGCGTTGGGTGCTACCGGCCCCTCGCGAGAGGGACGCATGGGTCGTGAACCCGCGCGTTTCGGAGGCCACATGAAGCTCTGGCGGAGAAGTGTCGAGTAACCTACTCGACAACGGTTTTGCGTCCAGTACAGCATTTGCAAAAAGTTGTCGAGTAGTGTCGAGTAGCTACTCGACAACGATATTTTTGTCCAGGACGGGGAAAAGCTTAGATTGTCAAGTAAAAGCGTGAGGGGGGCATATTGTTTTGTTCAAAAGCCCTCGAAGAGAGTAGTTCGGGTTACATTTGTTATGGGGATAACATCACTCCATCAACAACAACACAGAAAAATACACACAAATACCGTTCTACACGCAATAATCCCTTGTCGAGTAACCTACTCGACAGCACTCGACAGCTTTTTGGGAATGCCATACTGGACGCTATTTCTGATAACCCCATTTGTCGAGTAACCCACTCGACAGCACTCGACAACCACTCGACACTTGGGGCGACCTCAAAGCTTGCCCCTCGCGTTCACAAGGAGCAAAATGTTTGAGCTTGACAATCTGCTGAAGGACTTAGCCCAGAGCGGCACGCCCGCTACCGGCAATCTCGCAATCCCGACAGCCACCAACCCAGCCTCCCTCTTCGCACAGGCCCTCGAAGGGCACGACTGGCTCATCCTCGAAGTTACCGAGCCCGACTACCGCGCGTCGCAGATGCTCACCCGCGAGAACGTCGAGCGGCTCGCGGCCTGGGCTGCGGGTAGGCGCTGGCGGCTGCTCGACCCCGCCACGCCTGACGACGAGCCCCCCAAGCTGCTGCTCGAAGGCTGAGGGATATTTCCCCTAATCCCTGTTGGAGGAAACCTTTTTATTGAGCCCCACAATGTTATAATCACTTCATGCCAAACAAATACCATCATGTGGGGAGGGTTCGACCGCCAAAAGAGCGCCGCCTAGCTGCGCTGGGAGTAGAGGCCCTGAGGCCGGATGAGGTGAGCGTGAGGGTGCGGGTGCGCTTGCGCAAGCCGCTGGCCGCGCTGTTCGACACCCTGCCCCCCAAGCGCCGGGGCGAGGCGGTAGAGGCTGGGCTGAGAGCGCTGGGGTTGTTGGAGGAGGTGCAGGATGGCAAAGAAGCGAGCCGCTAATCTGCAAGGCAACGTCAGGCAACGCCCTAACGGGCTATGGGAATGCCGCTTTTACGTAACCGAGCCGGACGGCATCCAGCGCCGCCGGGTTTCGGTGTATGCGCCTAGCCAGAAGGAGGCCCTGCAGAAGGCCCACGAGTACCAGGTACAGCACAGCCGGGGGCTGGTACCGCGTCCTGACCGCCGCCGCTTCGGGGACTTTGCACAAGAGGTACTGGAGCGCCATACCCGAGGCAAGGCCCCCAACACCAAGCGCAACTACCAGCGCGAGCTAGCCCTGGCCCTGGAGCACCTAGGGAATATCCCCTTGCAGAAACTCACCCCCCACGACCTGCGCCGGATGCTAGACCGTATTGGTGAAAAGCACAGCCCCCGCACCCTGGGTAAGGTGCTGGAGCGCGTCCGGCTGGTGCTGCGGGAAGCACTGGCCCTTGAGCTCATCCACCGCGACCCGAGCGCTGCGGTGCGACTCCCCCGCGCCTCAGAGCGGGATAAGGCCGCGCAACACCTGGAGCCCCCACAGGTGCGGCTGTTGCTGGAGTATGCCGAGGCCTCCAAAAGCCCGGTGATGGCCCTGCTGCTGCGGGTGCTGGTGCAACTCGGGTTGCGTAAGGGCGAGGTGTTGGGGCTGCAATGGCGGGATGTGGACTTCATAGGGGCCGCGCTGAAGGTGGAGCGGCAATACACCCTGCAAGGGAGCAAGGCCGCCCTAGGCCCCCTGAAGACCCGTGCAGCAAGGCGGGTGCTTCCGCTACCGCCTGACCTACTGGCTAGGCTGAAGGCCCGCTACGAAGACCTGTACAGCGAGGGCTTCCGCCCCAAAGACCTGCAAGGGGCTTTTGTGTTCGGGCTGGACAGGCCGCTGGACGTGAACGCACCCAATCACTTTCTGCGCCGCCTGGTGGAGCGCATACGGGCTGAGCACCCCGAGTTTCCCGAGGTGCGCATTCACGACCTACGCCATACCGCCGCCTCACTGATGCTGGCCCGAGGTCTTGACCTGTCCGTGGTAGCCGACAAGCTGGGCCATGCCACCCCGAGCGTCACCCTTGGCGTATACCGTCACCTGTTGCAGGAAGAGCGCAGGGCCGGGGTGCTGGCTCTGGAAGACCTGTTGAGTGGCCCCCGTCACCGAGCCTAGCTCGAACCCCAATGGGGGTATGGCGTGGGGGTACAAGCAAAAACCGGAGCCTAAGCGACTCCGGTTTCTCTCGTTCTGGACTTGGTGGGCGATCCGGGACTCGAACCCGGGACCTCACGCTTATCAGGCGTGTGCTCTAACCAGCTGAGCTAACCGCCCCCACAGCGAGTTATGAGTATAGCGGTGGCTTTGCCAGAGGTCAAGCCAAGTGTTGACGTTTAGTCCTCCGGTCGCTAAACTTGTGTGTGCCTGAGGCTTTGGCCTAGGCAAAAAGCTTCGAGGCGTAGCGCAGCCTGGTAGCGCACACCCTTGGGGTGGGTGTGGTCGGAGGTTCAAATCCTCTCGCCTCGACCAAAACAAATGCCGTTCAGGACAGGATCTATGGCTTATGCCAGATCACACCTGAACGGCTTTTTGCGGCTGGTGAGCCACTGCTGCTTGACTGGCATATAAACGGTAGCTGGAAAGCATTTTCCCTCCAGCCAACCCCTGTTTGGTCAAGACTGGCTGGCACAAGCAAAAATTGGCTTTATTGTTAGGTATACGAGGCGACTGATATGGACGGCACGTTCGAGCTTCTGGGCCCCATCGAGCTTTTGCAACTGCTCTCCCAGGCCCGACAAACCGGGGCGTTCAAGGTTCCGGGGGGTGAGGTCTACCTCGAGCAAGGCCAGCCGGTTCACGCACAGTACAAAAACCAGGTAGGCCGCGACGGCCTGTTCCAGATTCTGTCCCTCAAGGAGGGCAAGTTTCGCTTTTTGGTTGGGGAACGGGCCAGGCAATCGAGCCTGCAAGGTTCTCTCGACAACTACCTGCTCGAGGCCATCCGCTTTATGGATATGCGCCTCGACCTGAGCCCCTTCGACCAGGTGCGGCTAACCGACGCCAGCCGCACCACCCACCTCACCCTCTCGCCCGATGAGTTTGAGCTACTGCAGCACATGAGCAAGCCCATCAGCCTCTTCGACCTTGCATCGGCAAGCGGGCTTTCCAGCGACGTGGTGAACCTTAACGTAAGCCGTTTAGCCCGGCTGGGCCTGGTGCAGATTACCACCCGCACCCCCCATACGGTACGCTTGGTAGTGGCCAGGCTCGAGGGTTCTGCCGTGGCCCGTATAGATACCCAGCTTCTGCGGGCCTGGCGCAGCCACTTTGGCCCTTTCACGCAAGTTGAAGTGCGCGCAGAAAATCGCATTCTGCAAATGCCCGTCGAGGCCAAAAGCAACGCTGGCCCCCAGCTGCTGCTCTCCTCCGATGCGCTTTTCTTTCACAACCTGCGGGTAGGACAAGAGGTAATGGTCTGGCCTTCTTTGTAGCAAGGCCAGCCGCTGCCCGTCAAACACAAAACCCAGGGGTCTGTGCAACCCCTGGATAAAAGCTTAGCTCTTCTTGCCCAGCCGCTCCTGGGCGGCCTTAGCCAGCTCTTCGGCCTTGGCCCTGGCCTGCTCAGCAGCTTGCTTGGCCTGCTCGCTCAGGTGCTTGATCTGGTCGGGAAGACCGTCGCCATCCTTGTCCAGGTTGGACTTCAGCTCCTCGAACTTGGCTTTGGCCTGTTCGGTGGCCTGCTTGGCCTGGTTCAAGACCCCCTCGAGCTGATCCGGCACCCCATCGCCATCTTTATCGAGGTTGGCTTTCACTTCGTTGAATTTAGCTTCGGCCTGCTTGAGTGCATTTTCGGCAGCCTCACGGGCTTTGTTGGCCAGTTCTTTGAAATCCATAATTGACCCTCCAGCCTCAATGTTAGCACCCTGGTGTGACGCGGGTATGAAAGCTACACCTCCGCCCAGCCCCTGGCCCGCTCCACGGCTTTCTTCCAGCCGCCATACAGCCGCTGCCGCTCGCCCTGGGGCATCCTCGGCTCAAAGCGCTGCTGCACCGCCCAGCGTTCGGCAATCTGCTCACGGGTGAGCATCCCCACCCCCACCCCAGCCAGGTAGGCAGCCCCCAGGGCAGTGGTCTCGGTTACCTGGGGCCGCACCACCGGGGTGCCCAGGATGTCGGACTGGAACTGCATCAAGAGGTCGTTGGCGGTGGCCCCACCATCTACCCGTAGTTCGGAAAGCTGCAGCCTGGAGTCGGCTTCCATGGCCTCGAGCACATCCCGGCTCTGGTAGGCGATGGCCTCCAAAGCCGCCCGGGCCAGATGGGCTTTGCTGGTGCCCCGGGTCAGACCCACCATGGTGCCGCGGGCGTAGGGGTCCCAGTAGGGCGCGCCCAGACCCACAAAAGCCGGCACCAGGTAGACCCCATCGGTGCTGCTCACCTGACGGGCCAGGCCCTCCACCTCGCTGGAGTTTTGAATGATGCCCAGCCCATCGCGCAGCCACTGCACCACCGCCCCCGCCACAAACACCGAGCCTTCCAGGGCGTACTCGGGCGGCTCCCCTTCCAGTTGCCAGGCCACCGTGGTCAAAAGACCGTTCTGCGAAGCCACCTGCGCCCGCCCGGTGTGCATCAGCATGAAGCAGCCGGTGCCGTAGGTGTTTTTGGCCATGCCAGGGGTAAAGCAGGCCTGGCCAAACAAAGCCGCCTGCTGGTCGCCCGCCACCCCTGCAATGGGGATGGACGCCCCCAGCAACTCGGGCACCGTCTCGCCAAATAGCCCTGCCGAGGGACGCACTTCCGGCAGCATCGCCTTGGGAATGCCCAGGATGCCCAGCAGGTGCTCGTCCCAGCGCAAGGTGTGCAGGTTAAAGAGCAGGGTGCGCGAGGCATTGGAGACATCGGTGGCGTGTACCTGGCCGCCGGTCAGGTTGTAAATCAGCCAGCTATCGATGGTGCCAAAGCACAGCTCGCCCTTCCCGGCCCGTTCCCGCAGCCCCGGCACGTTTTCCAGAAGCCACTTCACCTTGGTGCCGGAAAAATACGCATCCAGCAAGAGCCCGGTTTTCTGCTGGAATACGCCTTCGTAGCCCCCTTTGCGCAGCTCGTCGCAGATACCAGCGGTGCGGCGGTCCTGCCAGACGATGGCCCGGTAAACCGGCTTGCCGGTGGCCCGTTCCCACAGCACGGTGGTCTCGCGCTGGTTGGTGATGCCCAGGGCCACAATCTCGCTGGGTTGGATGCCCGCGCGCTGGATGGCCTCGCGGGCGACCTGAAGCTGGGTTTGCCAGATTTCCAAAGGGTCGTGCTCGACCCAGCCCGGCTGGGGAAAGTGCTGCATGAACTCCTGCTGGGCCATGGCCTTGGACCGACCTTCCAGGTCAAACAGGATGGCCCGGCTGCTGGTGGTTCCCTGGTCGAGGGCAAGGATGTAAGGCATGGATTCCTCCGTGTTGACTTTCTTGCAGGCTGGCCGTAAGCGAGGGTGCTTAATCCAGGCCAGGCTTTCGCAAGAAGCGCTCTTTCTGCTGAGTATAAAGTAGCGTTTATCGTGCTTCTACGCAGCGAGCATCTGGCTTTGATGGCAAAACCTCGAGCGAGCCTGGGTTCCATCGGCGCGCGGATGAGTGGAACCAAGCCCAGGGCGGCCCGAATTATGTTTTTGTCATAATCGGGCAATTTGGAGTATAATGGAGTGTTGGATATATAGCGCGTCCACATGCGCTTTTTTTGTGCCAAAAGGCAAACAGGAGTTATTGAATGTCCCAAGTCCTTCCCATTGAAATCACCGACGAAGTCAAGCAAAGCTTTATCAACTACGCCATGTCGGTCATTGTCGACCGGGCCCTGCCCGACGTGCGCGACGGCCTCAAGCCGGTGCAGCGGCGTATTCTGTATGGTGCCTATCAGGACGGGGTGTTACCAAGCCGCAAGCACGTGAAGTGCGCCAAGATTGTGGGTGAGGTGATGGGTAAGTTCCACCCCCACGGCGATGCGGCCATCTACGACACCCTGGTACGCCTGGCCCAGCCCTGGAACCTGCGCTACCCGCTGATTGATGGGCAGGGCAACTTTGGCTCGGTGGACGGCGACCCCCCAGCCGCCCAGCGTTATACCGAGGCCCGGCTCTCCCATATTGGCCTCGAGCTCCTGCAAGACCTCGACAAAGAAACCGTGCCTTTCGCGCCTAATTACGACGGCACCCAGGAGCAGCCCGAGGTGCTTCCGGCGGCCCTGCCCAATCTCCTGGTCAACGGCTCCGCTGGTATTGCCGTCGGTATGGCCACCAGCCTCCCACCCCACAACCTGAGCGAGGTGGTGGAGGCGCTGGTGCAGATGATTGATAACCCCGAGATCTCCCTCGAGGAGGTCATGAAGGTGCTGCCCGGCCCCGACTTTCCTACCGGGGCCAAGCTTTCGCGCCGGGGCATCAAGGAGGCCTACGCCAGCGGGCGCGGCAGCCTTAAGGTACGGGCCAGGGTTCGCAACGAGGAGAAAAACGGGCGGGCCATGCTGGTCTTTACCGAGATTCCCTATCAGGTCAATAAGGCCGACCTGATCGCCCAGATCGCCTCGCTGGTTCGCAACAAAGTCATCGAAGAAATCTCGGCTTTGCGCGACGAGTCGGATCGCCAGGGCATGCGCATTGCCGTCGAGCTCAAGCGCGGGGCCAACCCCCAGGTGGTGCTCAACAAGCTCTACAAGCACACCCGCTTACAGACCAGCTTTACCGTGAACCTGCTGGCCATTGTAAAGGGCGAGCCCAAGGTGCTGAACCTATTGGAGATAATGCGCCACTACCTCGACCACCGGGGCCTGGTGGTGCGCAAGCGTACCGAGTACGAGCTGCGCAAAGCCAAAGAACGCGCCCATGTGTTGGAAGGGCTCCTGATTGCCCTGGACCACATCGACGAGGTCATCGCCCTGATTCGCGGCTCGCAGGATGCCGCCGAAGCCCGCAGCGGACTCGTTAGCCGCTACAACCTCAGCGAGATTCAGGCCCAGGCCATCCTGGATATGCGTTTGCAGCGCCTGGTGGGGCTGGAGCGCGAGAAGCTGCAAGCCGAGTACCGCGAGCTGATGGAAGAAATCGCGCACCTCGAGGCCATTCTGGGCGACGAAAAGCGGCTGTGGCGGGTGGTCAGGAGCGAGTTGCTGGATATTAAAAACAAGTACGGCGATCAGCGCCGCACCCAGATTACCGAGTTCGAAGAAGGCTTCAGCCTCGAGGATCTGATCGAGGATGAGCCCATGGTCATCACCCTCACCAGTCAGGGCTTCATGAAGCGCACCCCGCTCGAGGCCTACCGCGCCCAGGGCCGGGGAGGAACGGGGGCCCAGGCTGGCAAAACCAAGGCCGAAGACGAGGCCATCTCGGTGTTTGTGGCCTCGATGCACGATACCCTACTGATTTTCACCAACCGGGGTCGGGTCTATGGCGAAAAAGTCCACGAGCTGCCCGAAGCCAGTCGGCAGGCTCGAGGTACCCACATCGTCAGCCTGCTGCCCCTGCAAGAAGGTGAAGAGGTCGCAGCCCTGCTAAACGTGCGCGACCTGACCCAGCAAGGCTACTTTGTGTTCGCTACCAAAAACGGCCTGATCAAGAAAACCGAGATCAAAGAATACCAGAACCTCAGTAGTGCTGGCCTGATTGCCATCAACCTGGTAGAAAACGATGCTTTGGTGGGGGTAGCAATTGCCCAGGAAGGTGACCAGGTGATGCTGGCAACACGAAGCGGCCAGGCCATCCGCTTTGCGCTCTCGGATGTGCGGGCCACCGGACGGGCCAGCCAGGGCGTAACCGGGATTCGCTTCAAGGAAGGCCGCGACGACCAGGTGGTTTCGCTGGTCATTCTGCCCAAAGGCGAGGAGGGCGAGGTGCTGGCGGTGGGAACCCACGGTTACGGTAAGCGCACCCCCGTTTCTGAGTACCCCCTGCAAGGCCGCGGTGGCGTAGGGGTCATCACCTTCAATACCAACGAAAAAGTGGGCCAGCTAGCAGCCCTCATGCGCGTGCAGGGCAACGAAGACCTGCTGGTACTTTCGCGCCGGGGCAATGCCATTCGCACCAGCGTGGCCAGCATCTCCCAGTATGGGCGGGCGACCAGCGGGGTCAAGATAATGAACCTGAGCGACAAGGACGAGATTGCCTCGGCCTTTGTAATTGCGCCGCAGGACTAGTTTTTTGCCCGTCCCGGACAGCTCTGGCAAGCGCCCTTAGAGGGCTCTTCACAAATACTGGATTTACGCGCTAACGACTAAGCTGCTTCCAGAGGGCTCAAATCCAGGGTCAGTGTTCTTGCCATCAGTTTCCGTCGGCACTGGTAGAAACTCAACTTCAGCCCCTCTCGTTGTAGCTCAATCAACCCATAGGCCACCAGGCCCAAAGCCAGATGAGCCAGCAAGCGCACCCGCTTGCGGTGTCGGTGCCCTACCCAGCCCACCTGATTGGTCGCGTAGAACTTGCGCCACCGCCGCACCACCTTCACCCAGTGGGCCCCTCCCTGCCGTCTGGATACCATCCAGCCATCGGTTTGAACGTAGCCCCGTGACCAAAGGCCACCCCCGGGCATGGAGCCAGGCCAGCAC
>NZ_JBEVAL010000011.1:0-61169 GCF_051297115.1 Meiothermus cerbereus | reverse complement strand
AGCATTGGTTTCCACCCCAAAATCCTAAAGTCAAGGTTGAGGGGTGCGGAATGTGGGTTTCGGAACAGCATCTTGCATTTCAACTATGGCGACACTTAGCGCTGAGGCAGATCCGCCTGCAGGTCCATACCTTGCGGTACTGACTGGCTTCTCACCAGGGCGTAGGCGTAGCCATCGGTCAGGGCTTTGAGGGAGGCTTCCAGGTTGTTTTTACTGGCTCCTACGGTGCTCCAGCGCTCCCCCGCGCGGTGCATCTCAATCATGACCCGCACCCCAGAGGCAGTACCGGCTTCCTGGCCCGAGAGGATGCGCACCTTGTAATCGGAAAGCTCGATTTCGGCAATCTCGGGGTAGAACGACTCGATGGCCTTGCGAAAGGCCTTGTCCAGTGCCGAGACCGGCCCGTGCTGGCTTTCGCCTGCGGTGTGTTGCAGGGTCTCGCCCACCCTGACCCGCACCGTGGCCTCGGCCCAGGTGGGGGTCTCGGGGTTGGCATCGTTGACATGCACAAAAACCGTAAAGCCCTCCACACTGAAGGGCATGCGCCCACCCCGCAGCTTATGGGCCAGCAGGTAGAAGCTGGCCTCGGCCCCTTCAAAGGAATAGCCAGCGTGCTCGAGCTGCTTTACCTCGTCCAGCAAGGTCCCGGCCATCTCCCTGGGCACATCCACCCCCGACTCGGCCAGCTTGGCCAGCAGGTTAGAGCGGCCCGCCAGGTCGGAAACCAGTATCCGGCGGCTATTGCCCACCGCCTCGGGCGGCACGTGCTCGTAGGTGCGGGGGTCTTTAAGCACCGCCGAGACGTGAATACCCCCTTTGTGGGCAAAAGCCGCATCGCCCACGTAGGGCGCGCGCAGGTTGGGGGCCAGGTTGGCCCGCTCGTCCACAAAGTGCGAAACCTCCCGCAGCTCGGTCAGTCTTTCGGGGGTGAGTCCCTTGAGCGGCAGGCCGTACTTCAGCATCAGGTTGGGGATGGCGCTGGTCAGGTTCAGGTTGCCACAGCGCTCGCCGTAGCCGTTGATGGTGCCCTGCACGTGGGTGGCCCCCGCCCGTACCGCTGCCAGGGCGTTGGCCACGGCCAGTTCCGCGTCGTTGTGGGGGTGAATGCCAATGGTCAGGCCAGGAAAAGCCTCGAGCACAATCCGGGTGATCTCGTAAACCTCCTCCGGCAGGCTGCCCCCGTTGGTATCGCAGAGGCACAGGGTATCGGCCCCGCCCCGCACGGCGGCCTCGAGCGTGGCCAGGGCGTAGCCCCGGTTGGCCTTGTAGCCATCAAAAAAGTGCTCGGCGTCGTGGATTACCCGCCGACCCTGGCCCACCAGGTAACGGTAGGTCTCCTCGATCATGCGCAGGTTTTCTTCCAGGGAGACCTCGAGGGCGTGGGTCACGTGAAAGTCCCAGCTTTTGGCCACCACCGTGACCACCGGGGTGGCCGCTTCCAGCATGGCCTGTACCGAGGGGTCGTCTTCCGGTCGCACCCCCCTGCGCCGGGTGGAGCCAAAGGCGCAGAGCTGGCTCACCCCCAGATCCACCCCCTTCATGCGGGCGAAAAACTCGGCATCCTTGGGGTTACTCCCCGGCCAGCCCCCCTCGATGAGGGGAACCCCAAAAGCCGCCAGGCGACGTGCGATGGCGATCTTATCGTCCGACGACAGGTTGACGGCCTCGCCCTGGGTACCGTCGCGGAGGGTGGTGTCGAGGATTTCGATCATTTCTACTCCAACTTCTCCAGGTCAGCTAAGTCCTGGCTTCTACCGGAAGCCTTTTTATTCTTGCGCAGATCTTCGAGGCCGATCACCGGAATCGTCAACCCGTCCACCTCGATCTGCTCGCGGTTCTCGTAACACTCGGCAAACACGACCCCCGAAGGCTGGGTCAGAAGGTCTATCCTGACCGGGGGGTAGCCAATCTGTATAAACACCCCTGGCTCAAGAAAATCCTGCGGTGTCAACTCGAGCGAGGCGAACCCAAAATCCTCGATGGCTTTGATAACCCTCTCGGCGTTTTCCTGCGACGCCTCGACCCATATGTCTAAATCTTTGGTGTAACGGGGATACCCGTGCAGGCCCACCGCGTACCCTCCGACCAACAGATATCTAACCCGATTCTCGTTCAAGAATCTTAAGAACTCTCTGAAGTCGGGGGTAAGCAGTGCCATATTTCCACTCGTTATACTCGGCGCGGATGGACTCCAGGGCTTCGAGGCGCTCCACCATGGGCCGTGTCCTCCAATACACCGCGTCGGAGGGTTCTTCGCCCATCCTGCCCTTGAACACAACCGCTGCAATTCGCCGTGGCATGACCCAATTCTACCACCCCATTACCCCAAGACCGTGCCAGCCATAGGCGTGCTCCAGGAGCATCTTCCCGCCCAGCTCAACTTCTTTCTCTCCCACCTTCTTCCCGCCCATGTGCCGGTAAAACCCCACGGTCGGGTTTTCGGCCAGCACCCACAAAAACATCGAGGTCTGGCCCAAAGAGGCCATCTCCCCCACAAACCGTGTGAAAAGCCCTCGCCCCAGGCCCTTTCCCTGATGCACCCGCAGCAAATAGATGGCCCACAGCTCGCAGTCAAAACTTCCCAATGGCTCCCGCGGAGGGCCGCCCGCCACAAAGCCGACCACGCCCAGGGCTGGGTCCTCGGCCACGAACATCACGCCCTGCCAGTTGGGGTTTTCCAGACCGCCCCGCCACATCTGCTCGCGGCGCCCGTAGGAAAGCCCGTCCAAAAAATCATCTGGGACGATGCCCCGGTAGGTCTCGCGCCAGGAGTCCACGTGAACCCGGGCCACTCCGGGGGCGTCGGCGTGGGTGGCCCGGCGGATGGTCATGGCTGCCTCCAGGCTGAACACCGCGCCTCTACCTCCCATAGCCCGCTTCCTGCTACTTCCCCAGGCCCGAACGCTGCACCTCTTCCAGCGACCTGGGATGCCGCGCGGCCTGACCGGCGGCGAGCTTGTTGGCCGCATCCAGATAGGCCCGGGCCGAGGCCTCGATAATGTCGGGCGAAATCCCGTGGCCGGTGGCCATCACCTCGCCCAGCCTTAGCCTTACCGTCACCTCACCCAGGGCTTCCGTGCTGCCCGTAACCGACTCCACCCGGTACAGGTCAAGTTCGGGCTTCAGACCAATCGCCTCGGAAAGAGCCTTATACACCGCATCCACCGGGCCATCGCCGATGGCGGTGGTGGTCACCACGCCCTTGGGGGTCTCGAGGCTCACCGTAGCGGTGGGTAGCATCCCGTAGCCGGAGAAGAACTGCAGCTTCTCGAGGTTAAACAGGTGGGGCGTCGAAACCGACTCGCTCTCCACCAGGGCCCGCAGTTCCTCGGTCTCGATGGGGCCTTTGCGCTCGACGATCTCGCGGAAGCGGGTAAAAATGGTGCCAATCTGGGCATCGTCCAGCTTATAGCCCAGGTCGGCCAGGGCCTTCTTGACCGCAGCGCGTCCAGAGTGCTTACCCAGCACCAGCACCGCGGCCTGGCGGCCTACCAGCTCGGCATTCATGATCTCGTAGGTCTCTTTGTTCTTGATGACCCCGTCCTGGTGGATACCCGACTCGTGGGCAAAAGCGTTGTCGCCCACAATGGCTTTGTTGGGCTGTACCACCATGCCGGTGTAGCGCTCTACCATCCGGCTCATGCGGTACAGCTCGCGGGTGTTGATGCGGGTATGGGCTTTGTAATAGTCGCGGCGCACATACAGGGCCATCACCACCTCTTCCAGCGCGGTGTTGCCCGCCCGCTCGCCGATGCCGTTGATGGTGCACTCGATCTGGGTGGCCCCATTCTCCACCGCGGCCAGGCTGTTGGCGGTGGCCAGGCCCAGGTCGTCGTGGCAGTGGGCCGAGATATGCACATCCCGCCCCCGCACCACTTCTTTGTAAATGCGCCCAATCAGAGCCCCATACTCCTGCGGGGTGCCGTAGCCGGTGGTGTCGGGGATGTTGATGGTGGTCGCCCCGGCGTTGATGGCGGTCTCGTAGAGCTTCATGACGAAGTCGAAGTCGGCCCGCATCACATCCTGGGCGCTAAACTCCACATCGTCGGTGAACTGCCGGGCGTAGCGCACCATCGCATCGGAAATTTCCAAAATCTCCTCTGGGGTCTTGCGAAGCATGTACTCCAGGTGCACCCTGGAGGCGCTGGTGAAGACATGAATGCGCTTCTTTTCGGCTTTCTCCAGGGCCGCCGCGGCCCGTTCGATATCGAGCTTGTGGGTGCGGGCCAGCCCGCAGATGACCGGTCCCTTAACCTCGGCTGCGATGCGCGAGACACACTCGAACTCGCTAGCCCCATTGACCGGAAAGCCCGCCTCGATGATGTCCACGTTCAGCCGGGCCAGCCCATGGGCAATTTCCAGTTTCTGCTGGAGCGAAAGGGCTACGCCGGGGCTTTGCTCGCCGTCCCGCAGGGTGGTGTCGAAAATTCGGATGTGCCGCATAGAACCTCCAGTTCTGCTGATTTTGGCTATGGCTGCTAGCTACCAACCTCTTCCTTGGAAAACCTGGCCTTAAGGAAAGGCATCATGGCCCTGAGCTTGGGGCCTACCTGCTCGATGGGGTGGTCTTTCCAGTAGTTGCGGTTGGCGTTCAGGGTAGGCTGGCCCACCACGTTCTCGAGCATCCACTCGCGGGCAAACTCGCCCTGCTGAATCTGGCGCAGCACCTCGCGCATGCGGGCCTTGGTTTCTTCGCGGTTGATGACCATAGGGCCGCGGGTATAGTCGCCGTACTCCGCCGTGTTGGAGATGCTGTAGCGCATCCCGGCAAAACCCGATTCGTAAATCAGGTCCACGATCAGTTTTACTTCGTGCAGGCACTCGAAGTAGGCCATCTCGGGGGGATAACCGGCCTCCACCAGGGTCTCGAAGCCCGCCGCAATTAGCTGGGTCAGGCCACCACACAGCACGGTCTGCTCACCAAACAGGTCGGTCTCGGTCTCGTCTTTGAAGGTGGTGGCGATGGTGCCTGCCCGTGTGCCGCCGTTGGCCTTGGCGTAGGCCAGGGCGGTGGGGAAGGCTGAGCCTGAGGCATCCTGGTAGACCGCCACCAGCGAAGGTACTCCCGAGCCTTTCTCGTACTCCGAACGCACCAGGTGGCCGGGGCCTTTGGGGGCCACCATCCAGACATCCAGGTCGCGGCGCGGCTTTATCTGGCCAAAGTGGATGTTGAAGCCGTGGGCAAAGGCAATGGCCGCCCCTTCCTTCAGGTTGGGTTCCACCTCGGCCTTGTAGACCGCGCCCTGGGTCTCGTCGGGGAGCAGAATCATCACCACATCCGCCTTGCGCACAGCCTCCCCTACCGGCAGTACCTCGAGCCCAGCTTTACGGGCCTTCTCCTCGTTGCGGCTACCGGGCCGCAGGCCCACCACTACCTTGATGCCGGAGTCGCGCAGGTTGAGGGCATGGGCATGGCCCTGTGAGCCAAAGCCCAGAATGGCCACCGTCTTGTCCTTAATAAAGCCGAGGTCTGCATCCGGGTCGTAATAAATCTTCATTCTTTTCTCCTCACCGAAGATCGAAGGAAACCCCTTCAACTTCTGCACAAAAAAATGATGGGCCCATACCCATCCTAGACGGCTTTCTTTTCGCGCACCTTGAGCACCTGCTCGCCGCGGGACATGCCTACCGCGCCGGTACGCATAACCTCGAGCAGGCCATAAGGCCGCATAGCCTCAACAAAGTTGTTTACCTTAGTGGAGTCACCGGTGAGCTCGAAGATGATGGACTTTTTGGCCACATCCACAATACGGGCCCTGAAGGCCTCCGCGATGTCCTTGACCTCGAGCCGTTCCTCCATCCCGGCAATGCCCACCTTGACCAGGGCCAGCTCGCGCTCCACGTGGGGCTCAGCGTGATCAGTTACCTTAATGACCTCAATCAGCCGATTGAGTTGCTTTTCCACCTGCTCCAGTACCGCATCGTCCCCCGAAACCACCAGCGAGATGCGGGAGAGGCCCGGCTGGTGGGTGCGCCCCACCGCCAGCGACTCGATATTAAAGCCCCGCCTTGCAATCAGGCCCGCAATACGTTGCAGGACGCCTGGGTTGTCTTGAACCAGCACCGAAACCAAGTGTCTCATGAGAAATCTCCGATTTCTGCTGATAGCTTTCGGCTATGGGCTACCAGCTATATTGGCTTACTCAATCACCCGCCACTGTCTCCCGTGGGTTCTCGATGATCATGTCTTCCGCCGCCCCACCTGCTGGAATCATGGGGAAGACGCCTTCTTCATGGTAAACCCGGGCTTCCAGCAGCACCGGGCCGGGATGAGCCAGCACTTCCTTAACCGTCTCGTGCAGCCTGGCCTTGTCGGTCAGGGCAATGCCCTTGATGCCGTAGGCTTCAGCCAGTTTGGCGAAGTCGGGATTGGAGTCGGCCAGGTACACCTCGCTGTAACGCTTGGCGTGGAACAGGTCCTGCCACTGCCGCACCATGCCCAGGAAGCCGTTGTTCAGAATTACAATCTTGACATTCAGGTTGTGTTTTTTGAGGGTGGCTAGCTCTTGCAGGGTCATCTGGAAGCTGCCATCGCCATCGAAGTCGATCACCAGCTCGCCCGGTCGGGCCAGGGCCGCACCGATGGCAAAAGGCAGCCCCACCCCCATGGTGCCCAGCCCTCCGGAGTTAATCCAACAACGAGGGGCATCGAACTTGTAGAACTGGGCGGCAAACATCTGGTGCTGGCCTACCCCGGCAGTGACCACAGCCTTGCCCTGGGTGGCCTCCCAGAAAGCCTGGATGACCTCCTGGCTTTGCAGGTGGGGCTTGGGTTTCCAGGCAAAGGGGTGCTTGGTCTTCCAGTCCTCGAGCTGTCCCCACCACTTGGTCAGGTTGAGCTTTTTGGCGCCATTGACCAGCTCTGCCGCCACCCATTTGGCATCGCCCACCACCGGAACGGCGGTCTTGACCAGCTTGCCAATCTCGGCGGGGTCAATGTCCACGTGGATGATGGTATGGGCATTGGGAGCAAAGCGCGAAACCTTGCCAGTTACCCGGTCGTCGAAGCGCAACCCAATAGCCAGGATGGTGTCGGCGTGGTGGATGGCGCGGTTGGCTGCTACCGAACCATGCATGCCCGGCATCCCCAGAAACTGCGGGTGGGTTCCGGGAAACACCCCCAGGCCCATCAGGGTTGGAATCACCGGAAGGCCGGTCTTCTCAGCCAGGGCCATGATTTCCGGGGCCGCATTCAAAGCCCCACCGCCCACCATCAATATGGGTTTTTCTGCCTTTTGCAAGGCCTCCAGGGCCCGCTCAATCTGGCGGGGGTGGCCCTTGTAGGTTGGCTTGTAGCCCGGCAAGTCTATCTCCACATCGAAGCTGCCGGTGAACTCGGCTTGCTGCACGTCCTTGGGAAAGTCTATCAGCACCGGGCCGGGCCGGCCGGTAGAGGCGATGTAAAAGGCCTCGGCAATTACCCGCGGAATATCGTTGACCTTGCGCACCTGGAAGTTGTGTTTGGTCACCGGCTGGGTGATGCCTACCACGTCGGCTTCCTGAAAGGCATCGGTGCCGATGAGGTGCTGGGGCACGTTGCCGGTGATGGCCACCACCGGAGTAGAGTCCATCAGGGCATCCTGCAGCCCCGTGACCAGGTTCAGTGCCCCCGGCCCCGAGGTCGCCATACACACCCCCACCCGACCCGAGGCCCGCGCATATGCGGTTGCAGCGTGCACACCGGCCTGCTCGTGCCGCACCAGGATGTGCCGTATGGGCGAGTCGTAAAGCGCATCGTAGGTGGGCATGATGGTGCCCCCCGGATGCCCAAAAATGGTATCCACTCCCTGCATCTCCAGGGCTTTCAGGATGGCGGCGGCTCCGTTCATAGCTCTCTCCTCAAAAAATCGCCCCCCGGTGCTTCGGGGGGCTTTAGGATGCGCTTATAGGCTCTTCGCTACACCAAATCCCCCGTAGGCCTGGTAATTAGGCCTACTACGACTAGGATCAGGCTGCTGGGCAAAAGCATCTTGTGGAAGAGTTTACGGGTGTTTGGTATACCGTGTCAAGGCTTAGCCCATACCCCCTCTCTCCGAAGACCACTCTAGGTAAGGCGCTTTTGCATACGAAAAGCCATCTCCAGCACTGCTCTTCTGGCATGCTCCCGCCCATTTTCGATGAACACCGTGCGGGTATCGGAGCCATACCCCGCACTGCCCGCCACAAAAAGCCCCTTGATGCTGGTCTCGTAGGAATCGGACAACACCGGCGCATCGCCACAGTAAGCCACCTTGGCCGCCCTTAGAAGCCCGTCTGCCGCTTTGTAGCCAATATGAATCAGCACAAAATCGCTGGGGAGGCGATGTACGGCCTTTTCTTCTGCAATTTCCTGCTGAAGCACTACCTCTCGCGGGGTAATTTCCACCACCTGCGCGTTCAGCAAAAGCCGTATGGCGCCCTCTTTGACCCGGTTCTCAAAATCGGGCTTGAGCCAGTACTTAACCCCCGGACGAATTTCGGCCCCATGATGGACAACCGTAACCACAGCTCCAGCGCGGTAAAGCTCGAGGGCCGCTTCTACCGCACTATTGGAGCCCCCCACCACCGCTACCCTCTGGTTCCAGTAGGGCAGGGTTTCGTCTAGGCCATAGCGCACGTGCGGCAGGTTTTCTCCGGGTACACCTAAGCGGTTGGGGTTATCGTAGTAGCCTGTGGCTACCAGCACAAAACGGCTTTTAAGCTCGCTTTCGCCATCGCGGTCACGGTAGCCCACCCTGAAGTGGGCCAGCTCGGGGTAGATGCCGGTTACCTCGGTATAGGTTCGAATGTTCAGCGCTTCGTTCTCGGCTACCCGACGATAGTATTGCAAAGCCTCGCGGCGGGTAGGTTTGGCAAAGGGCGAGGGAAAGGGATGCCCCCCAATCTCGATGTTTTTGGCCTCGCTGAAAAAGACCGTTTCTTTAGGCCAGCGGTACAGGGTGTGAACGATGGTGCCCTTCTCCAGAACCACCGCATTAAGGCCAGCACGCCTGGCCTCGATTGCAGCAGCCAGCCCCACTGGCCCTGCACCCACAATCACCAGATCCCACATACGCTAAAGGATACCCATTTTGGGCAAAGCTGATTGTTGCGCCCTGCTATGAGTAACAAGTTTGTAACAAAAATCCAGTAGCATGACTTATCTCGAGTCTGAAGGAGTGAGCTATGGGTTCCATCCCTACCTTGCCGGGCATTTTTTCCACAGTGATCGAGACCCCTCGCCTCCGCATGCACCTGCTGCTACGGGGCCCCTCCGATGGGGTACCGGTGCTCCTAGTTCATGGCAACGCCAGCAGCAATACCTTTTGGGAAGAGACCATGCTGGCCCTGCCCACAGGCTACCGCGCCATTGCCCCCGACCTGCGCAGCTACGGCGACACCGAAGACAAGCCGATTGATGCCAGCCGTGGTTGCATGGACTGGGTGGACGACCTGCTGGGCCTAATGGACGCCCTGGGCTATGCCCGCTTTCATGTAGCGGGGCACTCGCTGGGGGGAAGTGTGGTCTGGGCCTTGCTGGCTAGCGCGCCTGAACGCATCTACACCGCTACCGTAATTGCGCCAGGTTCCCCGTTCGGGTTTGGCGGCACCAAGGATCTTCAGGGAACCCCCTGCGCTCCCGACTTTGCTGGCTCGGGGGCTGGCATCGTCAACCCCGAGTTCGCACGGCTAATCGCCGAGGGCTACCGGGGCAGCGAATTCCAGGCCTCCCCCCGCGTCGTCATGAACAGCTTCTACTGGAAGCCGCCCTTTCGTCACCCCCGCGAGGAGGCCCTGCTTTCGGGCATTCTCTCCGAAAAGATTGGGCCGAACCGGTACCCTGGCGACGCTGTGCCTTCGCCCCACTGGCCGGGCATGGCTCCAGGAAAGTGGGGCCCAGCCAACGCCATCTCGCCCAAGTATGTGGGCGATACTGTTCAAAAGATGCTGTCGGCAACAGCCAAACCCCCCATCCTCTGGGTGCGCGGCTCCGACGATCAGATTGTGGGGGATATGAGCCTGTTCAACATGGGTACCCTGGGCAAACTGGGCGTGGTTCCTGGCTGGCCTGGCGATGATGCACACCCCCCACAGCCAATGGTGGGCCAGACCCGTTATGTGCTCGAGCTGTACGCAGCCAACGGTGGCTCGTTCCGCGAAGAGGTGATCCCGGACACCGGCCACTCCCCCCACATGGAAAAACCCGACGTCTTTGACCCACTGTTTCATGCCCATCTGAAGTCGGTTTAGAACGGGTTTGTGGTGGGCTGCTACAAACCCCACCCCAGGCGCAGGTCAATGCCGACAGAAAGCGCAGGTTGCTGCCAGTGTTTGCAAAGGCCCCAGCAAGAATTGGAAGCATGCGGCCCCAGGTTAATGAGTATTTTTTGAGCACAGCGACTGACTCCGCCCAAATGGACGCGCTCTGGGCAGAAGGCTGGCGTCACTTTGGGGTCTATTTCTTTCGCTATAGCCGTCTTGGAAACAATCATGTGCTGCCCCTTAGGGTGCGGCTGGCCGACCATACCCCAAGCCGTAGCCAGCGACGGGCGCTCAAAAAGAACCTGGACTTGCAGCTGAAACTACAACCCGCCTTCGTGAACGGCGAGGTTGAGGCCCTGTTCGCCAGACACAGGACCCGCTTCACCCACAACGTGCCCGAAAGCATCTACAACTTTATCTCGCGTCGTCCGGCCTACATCCCCTGCCGCTGCCACAGCCTGACCCTGTACCACCAGAATCGCCTGGTGGGCATCAGTTACCTGGACGAGGGCGAGCAGGCCACTTCCAGCGTTTACCAGTGCTTCGACCCCGCCTACACAAAGCGCAGTCTGGGCATTCTGATGCTTGTTCACTCGATTGAGCTTTCGCGGGCCTGGGGAAAGGCCTACTACTACCCTGGCTATGCCTACCAGGAACCCTCCGAGTACGACTACAAGAAACGGCTGGGGGCGCTTGAATACTTCGACTGGCAAGGCAACTGGCTAAAATTTGAGGCAGGTCCGCCGGGTAGAGCGCTCTTCACAAATATTGAGCTGCCCACAACTTGATTGCTTTGTCCTGCGCAGCACAGTGGCCTCCCGGATGGGAGGCCTCTTCTGTGCAGAGTGCGATAAGCCAGAACCCGCCCTCACAAATCGTTTTCCAGATTGGGGTTTAAAATGAAGGCATTCGCTGGAGGCATGAAGTGGCACTAAAGCCAGTCAAGAAAGGGTGGAGCTTCGAAACCTGGGTCAGCCTGCGGCCTTTTGGGCTGGGGATGCAGAAGCCCAACAACTTCCTCGAGGTCTTCCGGGCGGTTTTTGAGAACGCCGACAACCTCGAGTACGCCTGGCGTATCCTGCGCGATGGGGTCTGCGATGGCTGCGCTCTGGGCACCAGTGGCCTTAAAGACTGGACCATCGAGGGTATCCATCTCTGCAACATCCGCCTGCGGCTGCTGCGGCTCAACACCATGGGGCCGCTCGAGGCCTCCAGTCTGAAGGATGTGGCGCAGCTTCGTGCAAAAAGCTCTGCTGAACTGCGGGCGCTGGGCCGCCTCCCCTACCCCATGCGCCGCCGCCGGGGGGAGGCGGGGTTCACCCGGATTAGCTGGGACGAGGCCCTCGACCGCATCGCCTGGAAGCTCTGTAAAACCCCGCCCGACAAGATGGGCTTCTACCTGACCAGCCGCGGCACCCCCAACGAAACCTACTACGTGGCCCAGAAAGCGGTGCGGGCGCTGGGCAGCAACAACATCGACAACGCCGCGCGCATCTGCCATAGCCCCAGCACGGTTGCACTTAAAGCTGCCTTGGGCGTGGCCGCTACCACAATCAGCTACCGCGACCTGATTGGCACCGACCTGGTGGTGTTTTTTGGCTCGAATCCGGCGGTCAACCAGCCGGTCATGATGAAGTACCTCTACTACGCCAAAAAGGCCGGAACCCAGGTGGTTTGTGTAAACCCCTACCAGGAACCGGCCATGCAGCACTACTGGATTCCCTCCGACCTCGAGAGTGCGTTGTTTGGCAGCAAAATTACCGACCGCTTCTTCCTGGTTCAGCCGGGGGGCGACAGCGCTTTTATTGCCGGAGTGCTCAAGCATCTGATCGAACAGGACTGGCTGCACCACAGCTTCATTGCCGAGCACAGCGAAGGTTTTGAGCAGGTCAGAGCCCAGGTGGTTGGAACCTCGTGGGAGCAGCTCGAGCAGCTTTCCGGGCTGAGCAAAGCCGAGATGCTCGAGTTTGCCCTCCTGCTTTACAAGGCCGAGAAAGCGGTGCTGGTCTGGAGCATGGGCATTACCCAGCATCGCTCGGGCGAGGACACCGTGCAGAACATCATCAACCTGGGCCTGGCGCGGGGCTACCTGGGGCGCGAGGGCTGTGGCCTGATGCCCATCCGCGGCCACTCGGGCGTACAGGGCGGGGCCGAGATGGGGGCCTATGCCTCGGTGTTTCCCGGCGGCCTGCCCATCAACGCCGAAAATGCAGCTGCGTTGGAGAAGCTATGGGGTTTCCCGGTGCCAAGCCAGCCGGGCCTGACGGTCACGGAGATGCTCGAGGGGGGCCTCGAGGTCTTGTGGAGCGTGGGGGGCAATTTCCTCGAAACCCTGCCCAGCCCGGCCCTGGCCGAAGCCCGCCTGGCCCAGGTGCCATTGCGTATTCACCAGGACATTGTGCTGTCGTCGCAGATGCTGGTAGAGCCCGCTGAAGAGGTTATCCTGCTGCCTGCCACCACCCGCTACGAAATACCGGGCGGGTGTACCGAGACCAGCACCGAGCGCCGGGTTATCTTTAGCCCTGAAATCCCCGGCCCTCGCATTGCCGAAGCCCGCTGGGAAGGGCAGGTCTTCCAGGATGTGGTGGCCCGGATGTGCAGTCCCGAGCTGGCCGAAAAGGTGCGCTTTGCGGATACCGCCGCCGTGCGGGCCGAGATTGCCCGGGTGGTTCCGCTTTACGACGGCATCCAGCACCTGCGCTCAAAGGGCGATGCCTTCCAGTATGGAGGGCCGCAGCTTTGCCCTGGGGGGGTCTGCCCTACCCCCAGCGGGCGGGCACGGTTCCTGCCCGTGGTGCTGCCCGAAAGCAGCCTTCCCGCAGGGGCTTACCGCCTGGTCACGCGGCGCGGCAAGCAGTTCAATAGCATGGTGCTCGAGCACACCGATCCCATCAACGGCGCCCCCCGCGATGCGGTCTTGATGAACCCCAGCGACCTGCAAAAGCTAGGCCTGCAACCCGGCCAGCAGGTCTGGCTACAAAACCCCTCTGGCACCCTGGCGGGCCGGGTCTTTGCGGCCAAGCTTCGGCCCGGCAGCATCCAGGTACACTGGCCTGAGGGCAATGTGCTGGTAGACCCCGCGCTGCGCTCGAGCCAAGCCAAAATTCCCGCTTACAAAGAGGTGTATGTTTATATCCACACCCAACCACCGTCCTAAGGCCCGCACCCGTACCCAGCTATTGCGGATCGAGCACGGGCGGGCTTTGGTTAAGTCCGACCTGCTCGCCAGCGAAGAACCGTTGGAGATACGCTTGCTTGCAAGCTCCGGTCAGGTGAGCAAAAAGGTGTCTGAGGGAGCTAAAACCCTGGCCGTAACCATGCGCACTCCCGGCCACGACTTTGAGCTGGCCGCCGGGTTTTTGCTGGCCGAAGGGGTAATTGCACGGCGGGAAGACATTGCGCGCATTGCCTACTGCACCGACCCCAGCGAGCCCCAGCAGTACAACATCGTGAACGTGGAGTTGAAGACAGCCAGGCTACCCGACCTGGCCCCATTGGAGCGCCATTTTTACACCACATCGGCCTGTGGGGTCTGCGGGAAGGCCGGGCTGGAGAACCTCCAGCGGCGGTATACCCCCTTGAAAGCAGACTGGACGGTCTCGAGCGAAGTCATTGCCAAACTGCCCACCCAGCTGCGGGCCCACCAGCCCCTCTTTGCCCAAACCGGGGGCCTGCACGCAGCCGCCCTGTTCGACCAATACGGCAACCTCCTGGCCCTGCGCGAAGACGTGGGCCGCCACAATGCCCTGGATAAGCTTCTGGGCTGGGCCCTGCTGGAATACCAGCTCCCCCTTTGTGAACACATGCTGCTGGTAAGCGGCCGGGCCAGCTACGAACTAGCGCAAAAAGCCCTGGCTGCCAGCATTCCCCTGTTGTGCGCTATTTCCGCCCCCAGCAGCCTGGCGGTGGAGCTGGCCAGGGAATTTAATCTGACCCTGATTGGTTTTCTGCGAGACAGCTTCAATGTGTACAGCGGTGCAGAGCGGCTCGATATCGGCCCCAGCTCCTAACCCTGGCCCCATGCTGGGGGTTGTGTCCGGGTTTGTGGCACAATCAATTACATGAAAGCCTACCTGGGCATCTACACCGCGCGCCTGGAAATGCCCTGGGTGAAAAGCCTCAAGGAAAAGCGGGCGCTAATCAAACCCACCATCGAGCGCCTACGTTCGCGCTTTCCCGTTTCGGCAGCGCGGCTGGCCGGGCAGGACGACCACGGCTGGGAAGTGGTGGGTTTTAGCCTAATCGGCTACGACGGGGTCTGGGTCGAAACGGTACTGCGCCAAGCCGCCGACTTCATTGCGGCCCAGGCCGAGTACGTGGTAACCGATGTGAGCTGGAGCATCGAGGAGGTAAACCTCGAGGACCTAGTTCCCACCTGGGCTCACTAAGTGTCTCCATAAGCGAAATGCAAGACGCCGTACCGAAAGTTCGCTTTAGGAATTGCGCCAGGTATGCATTGACTCATTCCGCTGGTTTTGCCAATCTGCCCTGGCGCAACTTAGTGCTCTGGTAACTTAGAGCGGTCTTCAGAGAAAATGGTACAAAGCCGGAAGTGCTACTCAGAGCGCTCTTTACAAATATTGAGCTGCTCACAGCTCGATTGCTTTGTCCTGCACAGCACAGTGGCCTCCCATCCGGGAGGCCACGCCTGTGAAGAGTGCGATAAAACTGGTTTAGTCGATGGCTTCAAGCGCCATTGCAGTTGAGCCACCGGTTCCGTGGCAAATTGCAGCCAGACCCCGCTCCTTGCCGTGGGTGTGCAGGGCATGAATCAGGGTGGTCAGGATGCGGGCACCGGAGGCCCCAATGGGATGGCCCAGCGCAATGGCCCCTCCATGCACATTCAGGCGATCCATAGGCACGCCCAGCAAGCGGTTGAACAACAGGTTGTTGAGGGCAAAGGCCTCGTTATTTTCAAATAGATGGAAGTCGCCTACGCCAAGACGGAGCTTTTCTAGCAGCTTCTTAACCGCAGGAACCGGCGCCTCGGGGAAACGCCAGGGCTCGCCCGCGGCCCAGCTGTTGCCCAGAATGCGCGCAATAGGCTTCAAGCCGTACTTTTGCACTGCCTCAGGACTGGCCAAAATCAGAGCCGAGGCCCCGTCGGATATTTGCGAGGCATTGCCCGCGGTCAGCACCCCATCTTTCTTGAAGGCCGGGCGCAAGGCTGCCAGCGATTCGAGGGTGGTATCGGGCCTCACGCCTTCGTCTTTTTCTACCTTCTCGACCCCCTTGCGGGTCTTGACCTCGAGCGGCACAATCTCCTTGCCAAAGTAGCAGGATTCCTGGGCCCTGGCGGCCCGCTGGTGCGACTCGTAAGCCACTTCGTCGAGCTCGGCCCGGGTAACACCGAATTCGGCGGCCAGGCGTTCGGTTTGGTCGCCCATGGCCTCCCCGGTAAAGGGGTCGGATAGTCCATCCCGCTGCAAAATATCTTGCAGTTGCTCGGGTGCACCCGCCAGGTACTTGTAGCCCCAGCGAGCCCGGCTCGAGAGGTAAAACCCAGTCTGGGTCATGGATTCCATGCCGCCAGCCAGCACCACCTCCGCATCGCCATTTTTGATGGCCAGCGCCCCGTTGGCCACAGCCTGCATGCCCGAAGCGCACACCATATCCACCGCGTAGCCGTCTACGGTGTCGGGAATACCCGCCTTGAAAGCAGCCTGCCGGGGTGGCAACTGGCCGTGCCCGGCCCGCAACACCTGCCCAAACACAAACAGGTCAAGGTTGGCTCCGTTCAAGCCTGCTTGCTCGAGGGCCGCTTTCATCACGTGCGCCCCCAGGTCAACCGGCGAAAAATCCTTGAGCGCCCCACCAAACCGCCCAATCGGGGTGCGTACGGCCGAGATAACCAACACCTCACGCATAACTGCCTCCTGCCGATATATTACGTCATTTTGGCTCGGCAACGTAAAACCGTAGGATGCTTGGATGCAGCAGGTAAAAGGAAATCGGCAGCTTCAAGCGTTTGAACATCAAAAACACAGCACCCAGACATACCTCCGGCTGGGTGCTGGGGCCAGGGTATCTGCCCTGTACTTAGTGATCCTTGTTGGGCAGGCCCTTATCCTTTACAAAAAAGACAAACATGATAACCAGCAGCAAAATAACCACAGCCGAACCAATGGTGATGATCTCGTCCATAGCCTTCTAACCTCCTTTTGTTCCAGGTTCAGAAAGATGATCAGCTCAGGGCTATCTTTTGAATCCTGGAGCACACCCCCCGCAGCGTTCGGGAAAAAGTGTCTCCCGCCGGTCGGGGTGGTTCGCCAGCGCCGGGTGACGAACTACCCGAAAAAAGTTTAGCACCATTGCCATATTCAGGGGGGTTTGCAGCACCCTTGGCAACCACACAATTTCTGATAAGAAACGGATTTGATTTGTTCTTTTTGCTGGGGCCCCCACCTGAAGCTGCGCCAAGAGTTGCCCCTGCATCCGGCCGGTTTTGACCTGGCTAAACAGAAATCTTCAGGTGGGTTCATATGACAAATCTCACCCTGCCTTTATAGACTGTTGGGGTGACACTGCGCAGGGTTCCGGTTTTTGCCTACGACTGGGTGCTCATAAGCCTGGTGCTGCTTATTAGCTTTATTGGGCTGGCTACACTTTACAGTGCAGCACCCAGCCAGAGCGTCTGGTTACAGCAGCTGGTGGCCCTTCCGATTGCCCTGGCGGTGGGCCTGTTGATACAGTTTTTTACGCGCCGGCAGGTGCTCTCCTGGGGCTTTCCGCTCTACGCGGCTTCACTGGCCATGCTGGTGCTGGTCTTGCTGATAGGCCGCGAGATAAACGGCGCCAAGGCCTGGTTCGACCTGGGCCCGGTTAGTTTTCAGCCGCTCGAGCTCGCCAAAATTGGCCTCATCCTGGTGCTGGCCCGGGTGCTGGCGGCAAGACCGCTGGAAGGCCCGCTGGATTATGTATTGCCGACTTTGCTGGCGGCCCCCGTTCTGGGGTTGGTATTCATCCAGCCAGACCTGGGGGGCACCCTGGTGCTCATCGCGGGGTTATTAGGCATGTTATTTGTGCGGGGGATGCCCACCAGCCACATCGTTTTAGGGCTGGTTGCGGTTGCGGTACTGCTGCCAACAGTAATTTGGCCCAACCTGAACCAGTACCAGCGCGACCGGGTTGAAATTTTGTTCGACTTATCCAAGGACCCCAAGGGCAAGGGCTTTCAGCAGATTCAGTCCACCATTGCCATTGGCTCTGGGGGCCTGGTGGGCAAGGGTTTTGGAGCCGGTACCCAGACCCAGCTGGGGTTCGTGCCAGAGCGCCAGACCGACTTCATCTACGCTGTGCTGGCCGAAGAGTGGGGCTTTGTTGGTGCAACCACGCTGATGGCACTGTACGCCTTGCTTTTTTTTCGCCTGGGCCGCATGGCTTTGGAGTGCGTACGCCTGGAGGATCGCCTGATCATCATGGGGGTGCTCTCGATGCTGGCTTTTCAGGTCGCGGTTAATATTGCGGTTACGCTGGGCCTGGCCCCGGTAACCGGCCTCACCCTGCCTTTGGTCTCTAAAGGTGGCAGCAGCCTGATTATGGTCTACTTAGGCCTGGGGCTGGCTTTGCTGATCCATCGCGACCGGTACAGCGAGGTATAAGGGTGGTTTTCATACTTCTGTTACGAAGCGGGTTTACAGTTGGGCATAGCTCAGTCGGCGTATACTAGCCGCAAGGAGGAACACCATGCCTTTAGGCCCCACCGAACTACTCATCATCCTGCTGATTGTGGTTTTGTTGTTTGGCGCACGCAAGCTACCGGAGCTGGCTCGAGGTCTCGGCCAATCGGCCAAAGAGTTTCGCAAAGGTCTGAGCGAGGAAGAAAAAAAGCCTGAAGAAAGCAAGCCTGAGCAGAAGCAGTCCTAGCTTGCTGGCATCAGGTGCAAAAAGCGCGGCTCGAGGGCAACCTCGAGCTGCTGTCCTTCGGTCAGCCCCAGCTGGGTCTGTTTGTAGCGGGGCAGCAAGAAGTCCAGCGCAACCTCTCCCACCACCAGCTGGCCGCGCAGACGCAAGCCCTGCCAGCGCAGTTGACAAACCCTGCCCAGCACGCGGTTTTGTGGTGTGTCCAGGGTAAATACCTCCTCCGAACGAATACCCAGCCAGACCTTCTGGCCCACCTGAACCCAGTCGGGGCGGGCCGCCTGAAGCACCCCCAGCGGGGTCTCTACCCAGAGCCACCCCCCTTCCAGCCGCAGCACCACCCCACCCCACAGGTTACGAAAACCCACCAGCCGGGCCACCTCGAGGCTCTTTGGCCGGGTAAACACCTCTTCGGCAGAACCCTGCTGTACCAGCCCATGTCTGGTCAGCACCGCCACCCGGTGGGCCCGTTGGGCCAGCCACTGGTCGTGCGAGGCGGCCAGGGTGGGTATTTGAAGGGATCTGAGGCGCTCAATCACCCCCCCAAAGACCTCCTCTCGTGTCGCCACATCCAGGGCACTGGTAGGCTCGTCCAGCAAGAGAATCTTGGGTTGGCGGGCCAGTGCCCGAGCCAGCGCCACCCGCTGCTGTTGCCCTCCGGAGAGCTGCCGGGGAAAGCGCTCGGCCAGCTCGGCTATGCCCATCTGGGCCAGGTACTCGAGGGCTTTGGATTTGCGCTGGGCAGGGGGCAGATGGGCCAGCGGGAAAGCCACATTCTGCCAGGCGCAGAGGTGCGGAAACAGGGCAAAATGCTGGGGCAGGTAGCCCACCGGACGCTCTTCGGGCCGTAGGCCCGCAAAAGGCTGCCCCTTAGCGGAAACCAGACCAGCCACCGCCTTCAGCAGGCTGGTCTTGCCCACCCCGCTTTCCCCCAGCAAAACCGTAAAGCCCTGCACGTGCAGCTTCAGATGCAGCTTTACCGGGTGCTCGAGGGCATACGCGATCTCCACACATCCTCCAAGGTTCGCACCAGATACACCAGGGCCAAACTAACCACCAGTAAAACCGCCGCTGCCTCGGCGGCCCGCCCAAACTGGAGGGCCTGTACCTGGTCGTAGATGTAGATGCTGACCAGCTGGGTTTTGCCGGGAATGCTTCCCCCTACCATCAGCACCACCCCAAACTCGCCCAGGGTGTGGGCAAACGCCAGAATTGTGCCGGAAAGTATCCCCGGCCAGGTGATGGGCAGAATCACCTCGAGCCAGATCCGCCGCCAGCCCGCCCCCAGGGTACGCGCGGTCTGTATCACGTCTAAGTCCAGGCTACGAAAGGCCTCACGGTAGCCATTGAGCGCGAATGGCAGGCTAAACAGCACCGAACCCACCACCAGCCCCTCGAAGCGAAAAGCCCAGGTGAAGCCGAAGGTCTGGGCGATTGGACCATTCTGGCCCAGCAGCAAGAGCAGGTAAAACCCCAGTACCGTGGGGGGCAGGGTGAGGGGCAAAAGCACGATGGACTCCAGCACCCGCTTGCCCCAAAAACGCTTGTGGGCCAGCACCCAGCCCAGTGGCAGCCCCAGCAAAAGCAGAATTACGGTCGTCACCAGACTGACCTCGAGGGTCAGGCGCAGGGTCTGCCAGAAGGCCGGGTCGTCCATTACTCTATTCTCTCCCCCGGCAGCAAGAACCCATACTTGCGAAGCACACGGTGCGACTCGGGTGAAGCCAGGTAGTCATAAAAACGACGCACCGCCGGGCGATCCTGGCCCCGCAACATGACGTAGGTCTGGTTCAGGCGCAGGTGGCTGCTCAGGGGGGCCAGCCAGTAAACCCCAGAACTTTGCATGACCTCACTCCTGGCAAGGGAGAGCGCAATCAGGCCAATATTGGTGCTGGTCAGGGCCAGTTGTGCGGTCTGGGAGATGTTTTCGCCATACACAAACTCAAAGCTGGTCTTGCCCCGCTGCAGTGCGGCCAGGTCGTAATAAGCCGGGATGCCACCGGTCATCTCCTCCCACCTGACTGGACGGGTCTGGCGCAATAAACCGAAACGCTCCAGAAGCGTTACCCCAGCCCGACCATACGGCGCATGTATCGGATTAGCGATGGCCAGCCGGGTAACTCGAGGGTCAAGCAGTATTCGCGGCCCCAGCCGCCGGGGGTCGAGCCCTTGCTCAACCAACCGATTGGAAGCCCATATCACCATGCGGCCAACGGCATACAGCTTCAGGCTTCCGGGCACGATACGTCCTGCCTGCTCTAGCTGGTTGGGGAAGGTTTCATCGGCAGAAAAATAGATGTCCGCTGGCAAACCCTGCATAAGCTGGGTGTAAATCTTGCCCGAGGAGCCAAAGCTCAGTTCAACCCGCAGGCCCGGGTTCTGCCGCTCGAAATTTTGCGCAATTTCGCTCAGGGCGTATTGCAGGTCCGCAGCAGCCACCACCCGCACCGCATTTTGGGCCAGGCCCAATCCCATCAGCAACAACCCCATGCTCAAAAAGCGAATCACGCCGGTCTCCCCTATTAGTTACAGTATAACTATATGGGTCGGGGCCTATTTGGACAAGGCCAGGTTTTGCGCCAGCAGCCGCTCGATAAACCCCAGGCTGGCCCTGGCCATCTCCATGCGCCACAACGCCGAAACCAGCTGAATACCCTCTGCCGTCTGAATCTGCTGCTGCAGATCCTCCAGTATGGCTTTAAAAACCCCCGCCTGGGCTTTTAGCAATGGCTCGAGGTCGCACTGCAGTCGAATCAGGAAAGCGATTTTCAGCCTTAGGTCGGAGCGGCCATAGCGCAGCCGCGTTACGGGGGTGTAAAGCCAGCACCGCACCGCCGCCTGGCCGCTGGAGGTAGCGCCATACAGCGTCCGGGGTGGCCCCGCATCGCCTTCTTCCTGCCGGACAGCCTCGATAAGCCCTCGAGCCTCGAGGTGTTCTATGGCCCTGTAGACCTGGGTGCGCTGGATACGCCAGATATCCCCCAGTTCGCCACTGGGGGCAAACAAAAGCGCCAGGCGAAACCCGTGTGAGGGCTGCTCGAGCAAGGCTGCCAGCACAGCCCAATCGGTGGTCGAGAGCCTGTAGGTTGCCAGCTCGCTCACCCCATCAGCCTATCGCACCCTTGGGCACAACCGTAAGGTTGGCAAGGGGCCCAAGGATGATGAAGAGCGCCCTAGGCTGGAGCATGCCAGGTTTGTCAAACCCTGAAGCCTCGCTCACACCCCAAGCGCCACGCCCAGGTCAAGGCCACGGCACTTTGGGGTTGGCACTCCTCCACCCTTGCCAGGTATAGACAAAACCCGTTATCGAGGGCACACCAACGCTCTTCTCGGGTAGCTTTTAGGGCAGTTGCAAAAAAGCGAAAAGCACACCAGGTCACTTCAGGCCCAGGGCCTTGCGGGCTGTGTTGACCTGGGCCGGCGTCAGGGTTTTGGCCCGCTGGGCCTTGACCTCCGCTGGTGTGAACGGCTTCTGCCCTGCAGGAAATTTATTGCCCCACTGGGTCGAGATGTGGTTGAGCAAGGCGGCAATCTCGGCATCGCTGAGCTGGCGGTAGCCTGGCATAACCCCGTTGTACTTGACCCCTTTTACGGCAATTTCGCCGCTCATACCCCACAGTAAAACCTGGATGAGCCAGGTTCGGCCCCCCTTGGCTGCCAGAATATCGGGAACATGCCCGGCCAATGGGGGAAATACCCCGGGAATACCCGCGCCATTGGGCTGGTGGCAGCCCTGGCACTGCTGGTACAGCACTGGCCCACTTTGGGCAAAAGCAGCCGGAAGGATTAGAACCAGCAAAACCAACAGCTTCTTCATCGCTTCTCCTCCAAAACAAGTTTAAGTTCAAACACTACGGGACATTTATGCGTGAGCGAATGCCGCCGATTTGTTGAGGGGTTGGCTTATCGGCCACATTGCGTGCACTGCTAACTTCTGATGCTGTTATGGGCCGATGGTCCCGTGGCAGCAGTTTGTCATTGCCCCAGGCGTTGAGGATGTAATTGAGCACAGTGGCAATCTGGTCATCGGACAACTGAGCAAAAGCCGGCATCACCCCGTTGTAGGTAATGCCCTTGACCCGAACCGGGCCCTGCATCCCGAATAGCACCGCATTAATCAGATGGGTACGGCCTTCTGGGGTTTTCACCAGCTCGCTGGCGTGGGCCGCCAGGGGCGGAAAGGCTCCCGGCCGTCCCTGGCCGTTATCCCCGTGGCAGAACGCACAGTTCTGCTGGTAGATCTGGGGCCCAGCCTGACCCAGCGCCAGGCTCAAAAAGGTCAGGAGACCAAAGAGCGTTCTCACGCCCTGAGTATAGCCCTGCTGGCTGTGACAAAAGTAAGATTCAGCCCCACAACGGCGCTTGATTAATCGAGGCTAAAGGACACCAGTCCGATTTGGCAAAAGCTGCTGGCCGGGCCAGGCAAGAGCAGAACGGGTTTTGGATGATTCCGTGCCTGCGCGGATGAGCAATCCGTGCTGCTTGCCCAAAGTTTGCTTTCGGGGTCAAGGCCCGCTAACGCGACTTGACCTCCGCCCAGACCCTATTGAACAAATCCTCCTGGTCGCCCAAATCGGCAAGCAGCTCGAGGCGGGCCCTGATCTCGGGGGTGGGGTAGATGATGGGGTTGTCTTTTTCTTCAATCTGATCCATGGCTGCCGCTACCGGGGTGGCATAGCCAATCGAGTTGGAGATTTGCGCGGCAATCTCGGGCTCGAGCAAGAAGTTGATGAACTTATGGGCCAGCTCGTGGTTGGGGCTCTTTTTCAACACCACCAGGTTGTCGGTCCAGAGGGTAGCCCCTTCAGCAGGGATTACATATTTAAGCTTGGGATTCTCGGGCTGGGCTGCCAGGATGTCTCCCGAATAGGCAGGCCCCACCGCGATGTCGCCGGCAATCAGGCGGTCGCGGATACTGGTTCCCCCAGCAAAGCCCTGCGAACGGCGCTTGGCCTCGAGCAGCATGGCCTGGACTTCGGCCAGCTTGGCCGGGTCGGTGGAATTGACCGATTCGCCTTTGTACTTCAGGGCTGCCCCTATCATCTCGCGCATCTCGTCCAGAAGCAAGAAAGGCCCAACCTGTTTGGCTGGATCGAATACCACAGCCCAGCTTTCCACTGGCCCACGCACCAGGTCTTCACGGTAGGCCAGCCCGGTGGTGCCCCACTGGTACACCACGCTGTACCTGCCCTCTGGATCAAAGGCCGGGTTGGCAAACTGCGGGTCGAGGTTCTTCAGGTTGGGAATTTTGGTCTTGTCTAGCTCCAGCAGGCTACCGGCTCGAGCCAGCGACCCCACGGTATAGTCAGGGGTAATCAGCACGTCGTACTCGGTGTCGCCGCCGGCCTGCAGCTTGGAGAGCATGGCCTCGGGGGAGTCGTAGGTATCCTCCACCACCTTTATGCCCTCACGCTTCTCAAACTCCTGAAGCACCTCTTTGGGCATGTAGTCCGACCAGTTCAGCAGACGCAACTCTTTTTTCTGCTGACCGCACCCGGCTATCAGAAGCCCCAACAAAGCGATAAGCCAGAATCTGTTCATGCCAACCTTCCTCCACGCCAGTTGTCGTTCCTGCAAACGCACCCAGGAAGCTAGGTACGCTTCCTCCAGTACAGTGTTCCCAACAACAGCACCAAAATTGTAATCCCCACCATCAATGTAGAAAGGGCATGAATTTCGGGGCTAATCCCCAATTTGACCGACGAATAGATGTACAGCGGCAGGGTGGTGGAGCCTGAGCCAGCAGTAAAAAAGGTTACCACGAAATCGTCGAGCGATAGGCTAAAAGCCAGCAAAGCCCCCGAAACCACCCCCGGCATGATCAGCGGCAGCGTTACCTCACGGAAGGTGAGCCAGGGGGTGGCCCCCAGGTCTTTGGCGGCTTCTTCCAGGGTGGGGTCCAGGAGCAAAAGCCGGGCCCGCACCACCAGGGTGACGTAGGCAATCTGAAAGCTAATGTGGGCCAGGATGATGGTAAACAGCGACAGCCGGGGCCAGCCAATGGCGTCACGCACCACGTCGAACAAAAGCAGCAGCGAGATGCCCATGACCACATCCGGCACCACCACGGGCACATACAGCAAGTAGCGCAGCGCACTTTGCCAGTGGAAGCGGTAGCGCACCAGGCCCACCGCCAGAAGGGTGCCCAGGGTGGTCGAGACCAGGGTGGATACCACCGCCACAATCAGGGTGTTGGTGAGGTACTCGAGGATCCGCTCATTGTTAAAGAGCCGGAGGTACCAGTCGAAGGTAAAGCCGGTAAAGCGCACCCCAAAGCGGCTTTGGTTGAAGGAGAGGGCCACAATGACCACTATGGGCAGATATAAAAAGGCAAATACCAGCCAGGCGTGAAGGGATAGCAAGCGCTTCATACCAGTTTGTCCAGTCCTTTCTCACCCTGGGTGCGGGCGTAGAGCCACAGCCCCAGCAATACCATGCCCATTAGCACCATGCTGACTGCGCTACCAAAGGCCCAGTTTTGTGCAGAGCCAAACTGAAGCTGGATTAGGTTGCCCACCAGCGTAACCTTGCCGCCCCCCAGCAGGTCGGCAATGACAAAAGTGCCTACCGCCGGTATGAACACCAACAAAAAGCCAGCAAACAAACCCGGAAGCGTCTGGGGAAAGATGGCCTCCCAGAAAGCCCGGATGGGCCGGGCCCCCAGGTCGTAGGCGGCCTCGAGCTGGCTCCAGTCGATGCGCTCGACGGCAGCATAAAGCGGCAATACAAAAAAAGGCAGGTAGGTGTAAACGGTAGCCACATACACCGCGAAGGTAGAGGGCAGCAGCTCCGCCGGCGGGAGACCAAGCGCCGTGATTAGGCTGTTCAAAAGGCCTTCTTTCTGAAACACCACAATCCAGGCGTAGACCCGAATCAGAAAATTGGTGAAGAACGGAATGACCACCAGCAGCAGCAGCACTTCCTTGTAGCGGCTTTGGGCAATGTAAAAGGCCAGCGGATAACCCAGCAAAACGATGAATACCGTAGACCAGAAGCCAATCACCAGACTGCGCCCGATAATTTCAATAAAAAGCGGGTCGGAAAAAAAGCGCACATAGTTGTGCAGGCCAAATGGCGGTACCAGCTGGCCCAGGCTGCCCCGGCTCATCAGCGAGGCCACAAACATGATTAGGGTGGGGATAAGAACAAAAACCATCAGCCACAGCGCACCTGGCCCCACCGTAACGAGCACCTGACGTAGGCGCTCCCAGGGCCTTGCGGCTTCACGCATAGGGATTGCTCCCTTCGGCCCCGCCCTGAATGACCACCAGCTTTTCGGGCGTGAAGGCCACCCAGACCTCTTCGTCGTAGGAAAACTCCTCGTGGCCGGGCTCCTGTATGTCCTGGTTGAGCGTCTTGCACATCAGGCGCTGCCCATCGGCCAAAAGCAAATACTGGTTTTCCGAACCCGTATAGATAATGTCGTCTACCCTTGCCGGAAAAACGTTGGGCAGGCTGGGTTTCTCCCTAAAGAGGCGTATTTTCTCGGGGCGAATCGAAAGCAGCACCTCCTGACCAGGGATGAGGGCATCCTCGTCGTCGAGCACAAACTCACCCAGGGGCGTCCTGACTTTGCGCGGCTCTATGGCCTGGGCCGGAATCAGGTTGGAGTCGCCGATGAACTTGGCCACAAAGGCCGTTTGTGGCAGCTCGTAAATCTCCTCAGTGGGGCCTAATTGCTCGATGCGCCCCTTGTTCATCACGGCGATGCGGTCGGACATGACCAGGGCTTCTTCCTGGTCATGGGTTACAAAGATGAAGGTGATGCCCAGTTGTTCCTGGAGGTTCATCAGGTCTACCCGCAGCTCCTGCCGCAGCTTTAGGTCGAGGGCCGAAAGGGGTTCATCGAGCAGCAGAACCTCCGGCTCGTTAACCAGGGCCCGGGCCAGGGCAATGCGCTGACGTTGTCCCCCGGACATCTGGTCTGTACGGCGTTTTTCGTAGCCCGGCAGGTTAATGAGCTCCAGGGCCCACTGCACCCGCCGGGCAATTTCGTCACGGGGCATTTTTTTCATGCGCAGCCCAAAAGCGATGTTTTGCTCCACGGTCATATGGGGGAAAAGCGCATAGTTCTGAAAAACTGTATTGACCGGGCGCAGGTAGGGCGGCACCTCGGTCATGTCCTTTCCTCCGATGATGACCCGGCCCTGATCGGGGGTATCAAAGCCGGCAATCATGCGCAGCAAGGTGGTTTTGCCACAGCCCGAGGGCCCCAGCAGGCTAAAAAACTCACCATCACGAATCTCGAGGCTTACCCTATCAACCGCTACCTGATCGCCAAAGCGTTTGGTGACATCCTCGAGGCGCACGGCAATTTGCTCACCCAGTTTCCGCTCGCGTCGGCTGCGAAAAAGCGTAGGCTCCACAGGGCAGAGTGTAATCTTTCATAAAGGTTGACGACAACATGCCCCCGGGTTTCTTCTTGTAGATGCACCCGTGTTTGACCGACCTCGCCCGGACATGTTATCTTTATTTTCGCGTTCTGGCGAGATGGTCAGGCGCACAACGGGGAGTAGCGCAGCCTGGTAGCGCATCTGCTTTGGGAGCAGAGGGTCGCTGGTTCGAATCCAGTCTCCCCGACCAAGCGCTCCAGGAACCCCCTGGAAGCGCACGCAGCACGCGGGAGTAGCTCAGTTGGTAGAGCGTCAGCCTTCCAAGCTGAATGTCGCGGGTTCGAATCCCGTCTCCCGCTCCAAAAAGCCGTCCAGAGGGGCGGCTTTATTTTGCAGGCCAGAGCCAGTTTTTACGATTTTGATAAGTCTGCTAAACTATCGCTGGCTCGACCTGGGCCTGCATGCGCCCGTAGCTCAGTGGATAGAGCAGCCGCCTTCTAAGCGGTAGGTCAGGGGTTCGAGTCCTCTCGGGCGCGCCAAGTCCAGGACGCAAAGACCGGAGTTGCTAAGGCTCCGGTCTTTGCCGTTTTGACAGCAGCAGAGTTTCAGCCCTGGCCTCTGGGCTTGCTGGAGTACGGTTCGTCAAAGCCCCCTTCTTCAAGCACGCAACGCCACACATCCAAGGCAATTCCCAATCCGCTCGGCAACCACTTCCAGGTGCTTTGAAGGATGAGCGGGGCAGCCAGAGCGTCAGGTGGCATGGGCGGGCGTGCCTATATAGGTCAGTACCCGCATCGCCACCGCCTTACCCATTCGGATCACCTCGGGCAATCCTACGCCGTAGTAGGCAGCGCCGGCCAGAAATAAGCCCGGCAACGCTTCGGCCCGAAGTGCTCTGGACACCCGCTCCTGGTGGCCCAGGGTGTAGCGAGGAAGGCCCTCTGACCAGTGAAATACCCAGGTATGTACGGGCTCTGGCACCTGTCCCCACAGGCGAGCCAGATCGCCCAGAGCCAGCTGGGCAAGCTCGGTCTGGCTGGCTTCCAGGCCGGAGAAATAGGCACGTACCAGGCTATAGCCTTCCGGGGCGCGGCCTGGCCACTTCTGGTCGGTCCAGGTAAAACCGCGCACGCTAAAGCCCCGCTGCGCGGCCATAAGCATGCCGTGGCCCGCCCTTGGGGGCAGTTTTTCCTGGGCAAAGGCAAACGTAACGGTTGAAGAAGCGCCGTAGGGAATCTGCCGCAAGGCAGAGGCAGCCTCAGGGTGTAGGGGCTCCAGCAAGCGCCCGCTCATGCCCGCAGGCGTAGCCAGCACCAGCGCATCGGCTCGTAGCGTACCTTGGGTGGTGTGAATTCGCCACTCATTGGAGTGCTCGAGGGCCTGAGCGGCGGTATTGAGCCGAATTTCCACCCCAGTTAGCTGCGTCCGCAATGCCTCTACCAGGCTGCCCAGGCCCCCTTTGAGCGAAGCAAAGAGTTGTCCTTTTTCACGGCTGCCGCGCTCCTTACGCTGCCGCATGGCCCCCCGGATCAGGCTGCCGTACTGCTGTTCGAGGGCCTTAAGTTGAGGAAAGGCCGCCAGGGTAGAGAGTTCGTAGGGGTCGCCCCCATAGATGCCACCCGAAAGTGGGGCCACCAGCCGCTGCCAGACCTGCCGGCCCAGCCTGCGCTCGATGAAGGCGCCAAAAGGCTCATCCTCTGCTGGTCCCCTGGGAATGAGCAGCTCGAGGGCCGCTCGAGCCTTACCAAAAGGGCTCAGCAATGGGCTTCTGGCCAGAGCCCCCAGATCGCTTGGTACCACCATCTGCAAGCCCGCGGGTATCGGTAAGGCCTCACGCCCATCGTGGATCAGGGCCGAGGGGTGGGCGGGTAGGGTTCCCACCACCTCGCTTTGCAGCCCGAGCTGGTGCACAAGCTCTAAAGCCCAGGGTTTATAGCGCACTACCGCGTCCGGGCCACCCTCGAGCAAAAAGCCGTTCTCGGCCACGGTGGTAATTTTCCCACCCAGGCGCGCATCGGCCTCCAGCAAGGTAATGCGCAGATGGGGTGCTGCTTGATGCAGGTAATAGGCCGCCGAAAGCCCCGCAGCCCCACCCCCCACCACCACCACGCTAGCCATTCTGACCCACCGGCTCTGCTGAAAAACAGGCCCACGCCCGCAGCACCAGGTCGCGCAGCACCTCGATGTAGTCGGGGTCGGCATTGAGGCTGCGGGTACGCAGCAGGCGCAGGCCCAGCCGGGCAGCGGTATTTTGCGCTTCGTAGTCGAGGTCGTAGAAGACCTCGAGGTGATCGGAAGGAAAGCCCACCGCCGTCACCACCACCTCGCGGTAGCCTTGGGCGGCTGCTTGCTCGAGCTTTTCGTTCACATCAGGCCCAATCCAGGGCTCAAGCGTGCGGCCTGCCGACTGCCAGGCAGTGTCCCAGTGCGCCAGGCCTAGCCTTTGCACCACAAGCTCGGCGGTGGTGCGCACCTGGGCCTGATAAACCCCGTCCTGGGCCGATTTTTCTGGAATCGAGTGGGCCGTAAAAAGGAAGAGGGCCTTCTTGGGTTCCCGCAGCCGCCAGACCTGCTCGAGCACCCGCCCCGCCAGGGCTTGAATGTAGCCCGGATGGTCGGGGTAGGCCTCCACAAGCCTAAACTGGAAGGGGTGGCCCAGCTCGGCCAGGGCCTTTTCCACCTTCTCGCGGTACTCGGCGATGCTACGGGAGGAAAAGTGCGGAGCAGCCACAATGCCTACCGCCTGCTTGACCCCATCCGCAGCCATAGCCTGAACGGCCTCGGCAATAAAAGGGTGCCAGTGCTTGGTTCCCAGATAGACCCGCGCCGGGCCTTTTACGTGAGGGCCGGGGGAGCTTTGCAAAGGCTGGGGATACAGGGGCAAAGTAGCGTTCAGGGCAGCCTCGAGGCGCACTGCCTGGGCAAAGGTAATCTCGTTCAGGGGGCTGCGTCCAATCAGGTGGTAGCGCTCGGCCAGCTCGGCCAGTAGCTCCGGGCCAGGGGGCCGCCCGCGGCGGATGTCGGTGTAGTAGGGCTCGATCTCTTCCTGCCGGTAGGGGGTACCGTAAGCCATCAAGAGTACGTTCATAGGTTCTCCGTCAAAGGACAAAGCCAAGCGTTGAAGGTTGGACCGGTCACGGTTTTTGGGCATTTGGTCCTTAGCTTTCGACCTTAGCCCTCCGAACCATCACGCCAGATCTTCCAGAACCTCGCGAATGTCCTTTTTTATGCAGGTAAACATGGGGGTATCGCGCAGGGTATAGAGGCTGGCCTCGGTGAAGCGCAGGCGCTGCACCAGGTCTACAAACTCCTGGGGGTAGTTGGAGTCAAAAGCCACCACAAACTCCTGGTCGTCTATGCCATAAGAATAGGAGGTGTTGAGCGTAACCCCGGTAAAGGGGGCCGAAACGTAAATGTGTTCGTCCATCATGCCCTGGCGAGCCTGGGGTGAAAGGTCGTACCAGGCCCTGGTCTTTACAAATGGATAAACAAACAGATACTGGCCTTGCCCCGGCAAAAGGTGCACCCCTTCGCCATCGGGGTTAAAGCGGTCTACATAGATGGAACGTTTTTGCATCGAGAGGAACGAGTAAGGCTGGCTTAAGTACCCGGCCAGGGCGGTACGGTTTAGTTCGCGTTGCATGGCCTGGAAGTCGGGTACGTTGAAACTGATGCGCCAGAGCATGAAGTCTACGTCGGCCCTGGTGCCCACCAGGCTGTAGCTGCGCAGGATAAAGCCTTCCCCCCGGCTGGCCCAGCGCTCGCAGACTTGAGCAAACTCAGCCTTGGCGGACTCCACAAACTCGGGGCCTTGCCTGCGAAACTCAGGGTTTAGCTTAAAAAAGGCGTAGTTCATGAACTGCCGTTTGGCTTGATCCGGGGCCTTGCGGCTAATCAGGCCAGCCGGATCCAGTTCGACCATGCGCCGGGTTTCCTTCTCTTTGTATTCGCGGGTTTCTTTCTCGTTCATGCAGACTCCTTGTTGTGTCGGTTGAACTGGTGAACCACCTCAACGAGGTGGGCTACGTGCTCTGGGGGCGTGGTTCGGATTACCCCGTGGCCCAGGTTGAAGATATGGGCACCTCCCAGACCCGACTTGAGTACCTTTTGCGCCTCCTGGGTGATGACCGCTGGAGGTGCCAGCAGAACCGCCGGGTCGAGGTTGCCCTGCAGGGTGTGCGGCAAAAACCGGCGCACCTGGTCTAAGGGCATGCGCCAGTCCACGCTCACCACTTCACAGGACAGCTCGGCCAGCAAGGGATATAGGTGTGAAGCCCCCACCGCCAGGTAGATGCGAGGCACACCCAGGCCCGTCAGGGCCGAAAAAACGGCCTGGTTGTAGGGCAGGCCAAAGGTGCGGTAGACCTCCCCGTCGTGCAGGCCAGCCCAGGAGTCGAACAACTGAATGGCCTCAGCCCCAGCTTCTATCTGCATGCGAAGGTAGCGAATGGTTAACTCGGTCAGCTTGTGCAGCAGCCGGTGGGCCAGGGCAGGTTCCTGACGGAGAAAAGCGCGCAAGTCCTCGTAGTCTTTTGAACCGCTGCCCTGCACCAGGTAGGTAGCCAGGGTCAGGGGGGCCCCGGCAAAACCGATGAGGGCCACGGGCTTACCGGCCAGCTCGCGCCGCACCAGCCGTATGGCCTCGGCCACATAGGGGGCAATCTCCTGGGCTTCGGGTAGCCGCAAAGCCTCAATTTGGGCTGGGTTACGCAGCGGATCGGCCACCACCGGCCCTGGGCTAAACTCGATCTGCACCCCCATGGCTGGCAGGGGGGTCATGATATCGCTGAAGAGGATGGCCGCGTCCAGCGGGAAGCGGCGCAAGGGTTGCAGGGTAATCTCGGCGGCCAGGTCGGGGGTGCGTACCATCTCCCAAAAGCTAGAACGGGCCTTGATGGCAAGGTACTCGGGCAGGTAGCGCCCGGCCTGGCGCATCAGCCAGAGCGGGGCTTTGGGGGTATCTTCTCCCCAGGCAGCCCGCAGGAAAAGCGAGGTGGCGGTTTGGGTACTCGAGGTATTCACGTTGGCTCCTTGGTAGGCGAGGCTTCCGGTCGGGGTTCGGGGCTGGGCGTAAAGCGGTAGCCCACCCCCCAAACGGTATGAAAGTGCACAGGATGGGCCGGATCGGGCTCGAATAGGCGGCGCAAGCGCATTACAAAGTTGTCGATGGTACGGCTGCTGGGAAAAACCTCCTGGCCCCAGACCCGGTCAAGAATTTCATCGCGGCTTACCACCTCACCCGACCGCTCCACCAGCAGGCGCAAGATGGCCATCTCGCGCTCGCCCAGGGCTTCCTTGCGGCCATCCTTCAGGTAAGCCGTCCAGGCCCTGAAGTCGATGCGGTGCCCGGCAAACTCATACACTGCGGAAGGGGTCTCGGCCCGGCGGCGCAGCAGATTTCTGACCCGCAGCAGAAACTCGGGCAGGTGGAAGGGCTTGGCCAGGTAGTCGTCGCCGCCTACCTTTAGCCCCTCTACCCGCTCCTCGGGGGCCCCTCTGGCCGAAAGGAAAAGCACTGGGGTGGTGTGGCCCAAAGCGCGCATCTGTCGGCAGACCTGAAGGCCGTCCAGACCCGGTAGCATCACATCGAGCACGACCAGATCGGGTTTCCAGGCTGCCCAGCGCTCGAGGGCCGTTTTGCCGTCGGGAGCGATTTTCACTTCATAACCCTCGCCCTCGAGGTTGTCGGCCAGGGCAGCAGCCAGGGTCGGCTCATCCTCGACCAGCAGTATCTTCTGCACTGGATTAGCCTGTCCTGAACGGGGGTCATCCACAGGCTTCATGCCAGACTCCTTTCAGGCGCCAAACCCTGGGCTTCAGCCAGGGGGAAACTGAGCACAAATCGGCTTCCCTGAGGCAGAGGTTCGGCCCAGACCCGGCCCCCCATCAGCTCGGTGATGCTTTTGACCAGGTAAAGCCCCAGGCCAAGCCCCCGGGTGCTGCGGGTCTGTTCGTCGCCCACACGGTAGAAGGGCTCGAAAATCTGTTGCAGCTCACCCCTCGACAAACCTACCCCCCGGTCTTCGACCTCGAGCATCGCCTGGCCGCCCTCGCGGCGCAGGCGCACCCAGACCGGCTTCTGTGGCGCTGGGCTATATTTGACCGCGTTGTCCAGCAGGTTGGACAGCACCAGGCTAAAAGCCTCGGGGTCGAGGTCTACCGGAAGCGCAGTGGATGAGGGCTCGAGGTGCAGGACAGCCCCTCGAGCCACCAGGGTGTTTTGCTGCTGGGCCAGGCAGCGGCTTACCGCCTGGTTCAAATCGTGGCGTTCGGGTTTGATCGCGCCCATCCCCTGCGCCAGCCTCGAGGTCGCCAGCAGCCGCTCCGAGAGGTCTTCCAGACGGTCTATCTCGTGGGACATGTGGGTCAGGTAGGCAAGTTGTTTTTCCCGGGAAAGCTCACACATCTGCAAGGTTTGGGCCAGTAGCCGCAGGGTGCTGATGGGGGTGCGAAACTCATGCGAGGCAGCCATCAGGAAGTTTTGCTGGCGGCGCTTAAGCTCCTGCTCGCTTTTGAGGCTGCGCCCGATGATGTACAGCCCCAAAAGCATCACCAGCAAGAAAAAAGGGCCTTCGTAGGCGAACATGCGCAAATGGCGCATCTGCTCGGTGCGGTAGGCCTTGAGCCGCTCGGGGTTGACATAAACCCGGTCGCCCTCGACCTCGAGGTGCGGGAAAGCCTGGCGCAGCTCGGAAAGGAGCGCCGCGCGCTTTTCCGGGGCCGTGGCCGCCCAGAGCTGCTGTACCAGCGCGGCTTCCTGCAGCCAGGCGGTTTCGGCGTATTCGATGTTCTGCTGGATGGTGTTGCGCTGAAAGATAAGCCACCAGGCCACCTGGGCCAGCAAAAAAACCACCACCAAGCCAAAGGCCAGCCAGACCCGACCCCGTGAAGAACGCATATTGTCTAACTTCCGCAACAAGTCCTCCTCCTAAATACGCTTCTCATCGTGTTGCCCACCGGATTGCCGCTGTTGAAGATCAAAGGACAAAGGCTGAGGGGTGCTTCGTTTTGGCCTTTGGGTGCAGGTGCTCGTTTTCAAGAGACAAAACCTGAGCTTGAAACAGCATTCTTGCTTTTCCCCGACCTGCGGCTGCACGCGAAAACCCCCTAGATCCAGCCCTGAGCCAGCGCTTCCAGGGCATGGTAGCTGATGATCAGGTCGGCCCCGGCCCGCTTGATGGCCACAAACGTCTCGCGCACTGCGCGGGCCTCCTCCAGCGCACCCGCCATCGCCGCCGCCTTGAGCATGGCATACTCGCCGCTCACGTTGTAGGCCACCAGGGGTAGCTGGGTTTGCGGGCGCAGACGGGCCAGGATGTCCAGGTAGGCCAGCGCAGGCTTCACCATGAGCATATCGGCCCCTTCGGCCTCGTCGAGCGCGGCCTCTCGCAGGGCCTCGCGGGCGTTGCGGATGTCCATCTGGTAGCTGGCCCGGTCGCCAAAACCGGGTGCGCTTTTGGCGGCATCGCGGAAGGGGCCATAAAAAGCGCTGGCATACTTGACGGCATACGAGAGGATGCCCACCTCGGTATGGCCGGCCTGGTCCAGAGCCCGGCGCAGGTAGCCCACCCGTCCGTCCATCATGTCCGAGGGGGCCACAAAATCGGCGCCGGCCTCGGCATGGGTAAGGGCCATGGCCGCAAGCTGGCGCAGCGAGCGGTCGTTGTCAATGCGTACACCCCGGGGGGTTTCTTTTAGCACCCCACAGTGGCCGTGGGAGGTGTGGGCGCACAAGCAAACGTCGGTGTAAATCACCACCTCGTCCCCAAAGGCCCTGCGGGCCGCGCGGATGGCCGCCGGCACCGGGCCGTTGGGGTCGGCGGCGCTCTGGCCCTGGGGGTCTTTCCAGGTATCGGGCAAAACCCCAAACAAAAGCACTGAGCGCACGCCCAGCTTCAAGGCACGCTCGGCCTCGAGCAAAAAAGTATCCACACTGTAGCGGTTTATCCCCGGCAGTGCGGCAATGGGTTCGCTCAGGCCTCTGCCCGGCATCACAAAAAACGGGGCCAGGAAGTCGGAAGGGCGCAGGTGGGTTTCGGCCACGCTCTCGCGCAAAGCAGCGCTGGAGCGCAGCCGTCGGGGTCGCTCAAGAAGTTCAGGGGCCTTTAGAAGTTCGGGGTTTTTCAGGCTGGACATTGCTCACCTCGAATGCGCGCTATGGTCTCCAAAACCGCCTCCACGCTGGGCCCTGGCACCAGGGTGTACGGCAGGCCTCGCTCGGACAAAGCCGCAGCAGTGGTAGGGCCCAGGGCCAGCAAGCGGGCCTGGCCACCCACCGACTCCGGCAGGGCTTCGACCCCGGAGGGGCTGGTCAGAAGCACCAGGTCGGGGGCCGGGAGGTCTGTTGGCCAGGGCAGGGTCTGGGTCTGGTAGACCACCACGCTCTGCACCACGTAGCCGGCTTCGCGCAAGCGCTGGGCCAGCACCGGTCGGGCCCGGTTGCCCTGGGGCAGGCCCACAAAACCAAAGGGCCTTTGGGCCAGAAAAGCCTCGGCCAGCCCCTCTGCTGTCTCGTCGGGCGAGACCAGGTCTACCCTACCCCCGGCCTCTTCCAGGGCCTGCCGGGTGGCCTGACCCACCGCACCCAGGCTGCGGCCCTTCAGGCTGCCCCCCAGCGCAAGCAGCGCCCGCACTGCGACCACGCTGGTAAACAGCCACCAGCGGCAGTCCGACAGGGGTTTGAGGTCGGCCTGCAGAACCTGGGTCTGGATCAGCGGCTGGCGCACCACCTCGAGGCCCATCGCCTCGAGGCGCTCTTGCAAGCCTGCCAGACGACCTTCGGACTGGGTCAGGGCAATTCGCATACCACCTCCGGGTTATCGGCCTTGATCTGCTGGAAAACCGCCTGGGCTACGGCCTCGGGCGAGGGCGCCTGGGCCTGGTAACGTTTACCTCCATACCAGGCCAGAAGGGTTAGGCCCTGCTGGGTTTCCCGGGCCAGTGCGCCCAGCGCCAACTGACAACCTCCGGCCAGCATCTGCATCAGGCCCCGCTCGGCAGCTACGGTGCGGCGGGCCTGGGGGTCGTCCAGGTGCTCTAGCAGGGCTTTGAGGCGGTGGTCGTCCTGGCGGCACTCCAGGGCCAGGGCCCCCTGCGCCGGAGCAGGCACCAGCAGGGTGGGCGGTAGCACCTGGAGGTATAGCCCGCTCAAGTCCAGTGCCAGCCGCTTGAGGCCTGCCTGGGCCAGCAGGATGGCGTCGTAATCGCCACGCCGGAGCTTATCTACCCGGGTGGGCACGTTGCCGCGCAGTTCCTTAAGCTCTAGGTCGGGCCGAAGATGCTTTAGCTGGGCCTGGCGCCGCACCGCGCTGGTGCCTACCTGTACCCCAGCACGCAAGGGCAGCCCCGGGGCCTGTTCATCCAGGGCGTGCAATCGAGCCAGCAAAACCTCGCTGGGGTCTTCCCGTGGAGGCACGGCTGCGATCTGCAAACCCGCTGGGCTGGCGCTCGGCAGGTCTTTGTAGGAGTGCACCGCCAGGTCGGCCTCGCCCACCAGCAGGGCCTCCTGCACGGCTTTGGTAAAAAAACCCTGGCCCTGCATCTGGGCGAAAGGCAGGCCTTCGCGGTCGCCCTGGGTTTCCACCACCACCAGCTCGACCTGGGCACCTTGCCGAAGGAGCTTCTGCTTTACCCAGTCGGCCTGCCATAAAGCCAAGCGGCTGCCACGGGTGGCAATGCGTACTCTAATCAAGCTTCACCTCCCAAAGGCCTGCCTCTTGCAAAAACACCTCGGCTGCTTCGGGCCCGTGCCGACGGGCTAGCCCGCGCAAACCCTTCACCGGAAAGTGGGCAAAACGGTGGGCCAGCCGCTCGATCAGTTCGGGTTCCACCCGCTCCCCCACCAGTTCGGTAAGGGTACGGCGATAGGCCTCACGCATCTGGGTGATCGCAGGTACGATGGTGCGTTCGGCCCATTCCACCATCACCTGTTCCAGTTCCTCAGCCACAATCAGCTCGGCCTGGGCCAGGTCGGCCCGCAGGCGTGCGCGGCGCTCTTCGCCCAGGCGTTCCAGGAGGTTCAGGTCGAACAGCACCACCCCCTTAACTGCCTCAGGGACTATGTTTCTGGGCATACCCAGGTCTACCGCCGCTTTGAGCCGGGGCTGGTTTTGAAAAAAGCCAGTACCCAAAAGCCCCTCTACCGGGGTGGCCGTCACCAGGGCGTCTAGCTGCGGAGGGTGCTTCAGGAAGTCGTGCAACGGCATAAACCGGGCCCCCAGCGACCCAGCCAGAGCCTGGGCTTTTTCGGGGGTGCGGTTCACCAGCCAGAGCTCAATTCCGGGCAAGGCTGCCAGGCTGCGGGCCGCCAGGCTACCCATCTCGCCGGTTCCCACCACCGCCACCCGTGCCGCACGGGGCAAAAGGGCCTCCAGAGCGGGCCGGGCCAGGCTAAATAGCGAGGTATTGGCCGGGGCCAGGGCCACCTCACGGCGAACCCGCTTGGCTACTTTGAGCGCATTTTGAAAGGCAAAGCGGGTCAGTGGGCCCACGCTTCCGGCGTTTTGTGCGGCTTCAAAGGCCTGCCGCACCTGCCGCATAATCTGGTCTTCGCCCGGGTTCACCGAGTCGAGCGAGGCCGCCACCCGGGCCAGGTGCTCGAGCGCGGCCTCGCCCAGGTAGGCGTAGCCCCTGGGGAGCTGGGGTGGAATCAAAGCTTGACGCACCTGCTCGAGTGATAACCCTTCCTTCAGGGCCAGCACCACCTCACAGCGGTTACAGGTGAGGATGGGCACCCATTCCTCCGCCAGGGTGGAAACGGCAGGAGCATGGTTCTGCCACCAGGTGCTCCACAGGGTCAGGGCCTCGACACCCCCCCGCCGCTGTGAAACCCCAATCAGGGCTAGCTGCTCCATACGCAAATGATTATCAGTAGTAAAACGCTTAGAAAAGTGTCATGAAATTGTCACTGGCCCCACCCCAAAGGCCCTCATGGTAAGCCGTCAGGCTGGAAAACATCAGACCCGACCACCCCAGCCAGGGCAGTGGCTTGTACTTGGGGGCCTGCGGTGCTAAGTTCTGCACATGGGTCATTCCACCGCACGCTCTTTGGAGCTTTTTCGCCAAGCCCAGCAAGTGATACCCGGCGGGGTGAACTCCCCCGTTCGCGCCTTCAAGGCCGTGGGCGGCACGCCCCGTTTTATCGCGCGGGCCCAGGGGGCCTACCTGTGGGACGCCGATGGCAACGCGCTGCTCGATTACATCGGCTCCTGGGGGCCCATGATTCTGGGGCACAACCACCCGGCGGTGATAGCCGCCTTGCAGGAGGCCCTCGCCGAAGGACTGAGCTACGGAGCCCCCACCGAGCGGGAGGTACGCCTGGCCGAACGGGTGCGGGAGGCCTACCCCAGCGCCGATCTGGTGCGCTTTGTGAGCAGCGGCACCGAAGCCACCATGAGCGCTTTGCGGCTGGCCCGGGGCTACACCGGGCGCGACCTGATTGTGAAGTTTCGCGGCAACTACCACGGCCACGCCGATAGCCTGCTGGTGCAGGCTGGCTCGGGCTTGCTCAGCGGTGGTGGGGGAACCGCCAGAAGCGCACCCTCGAGCGCCGGGGTGCCCCAGGCTTTTGCCGAACTCACCCTGGTGGCCGACTACAACGAGCCCCAGGCCCTCAAAGACCTGTTCGAGCGGTACGGTGAGCAGATCGCCGCGGTCATCTTCGAGCCGGTCGTGGGCAACGCCGGGGTGCTGGTACCCACACCCGAGTTCCTCGAGGCCCTGCACCAGCTCACCCAGCAGTACGGGGCCTTGCTCGTTGCCGATGAGGTGATGACCGGCTTCCGTCTGGCCAAAGGGGGCGCGGTGGAACTTCTGGGCCTGAAGCCCGACCTGATCTGCTGGGGCAAGATTATTGGAGGGGGGCTGCCGGTGGGGGCTTATGGGGGCCGGGCCGAAATCATGCAGCAGGTAGCCCCCCTGGGCCCGGTGTACCAGGCCGGCACCCTGAGCGGGAACCCCTTATCGATGGCCGCCGGGCTGGCCACCCTGGAAACCCTCTTCCAGGACCCGCCCTTCGCCCGCCTCGAGACCTACGGAAAGGCCCTGGAACAGGGCTTGCTGGCCCTTTTTGCTGCTGCCGGTGTACCGGTAGCCATCAACCGGGTGGGCTCCATGCTAACGGTCTTCTTCCGCGAAGGGCCCGTACAGACCTACACCGATGCGGTTACCTGCGACACCGAGCGCTTTAAGGTTTTCTTCCACGGCCTTTTGCAACAGGGCGTTTACTGGCCCCCCAGCCAGTTCGAAGCGGCCTTCTTCTCCGTGGCACACGGTGAGGATGAGCTTGCCAAAACCCTGGAAGCCGCAGAACAGGCCCTAAAGCTGCCTGCGGCAAGGTAAATCTTTTGGGCAGGGGCCATTTGCCACACAGTTGAACCGCCCGGCCCTGATTTCACCAGTCAATTTAGCCAGAATAAGCAAACTGTACATCGAAAAGTAAACGCACGGTCTATTTTCTATCAACAATAAGCTGCTCATTTGCTTTTGCCAGGAAAAATGTCTTTTGGAGAGCGGCCGGTATTTCATACTGCCGTTGACACCGCACCATCCGTGTTTCTATACTCGGCCCAGGTGTTCCACAACACCGGGGAGGTTTTGCTATGTGGACTCGAGGACTGCTTCTCGCCCTTTTGCTCCTGACCAGCCTGGGCCTTGCCCAGCCGCGCACCAACGTGCGCTTCACCCTGGACTTTGCTTTTCAGGGGCCCACCGCGCCTTTTTTGCTGGCCCTGGACAAGGGCTACTATGCCGCCGAGGGGCTGAATGTGAGCATTGACCGGGGCTTTGGTTCTGCCGATGCCATCAGCAAAATTGCCGCTGGCAACTACGACATGGGCTTTGCCGACTTCAACTCCCTGATCGAGTTCAACACCCGCAACCCCGCCAATCAGCTTCTGGCGGTCTTTATGGTCTACAACACCACCCCGGCTGCGGTATTTGCCATCAAGGGCAAAGGCATTGCCCGCCCTGCCGACCTGGTGGGCAAGACCCTGGCCGCGCCCGCCGGCGATGCGGGCCGCAGGCTTTTCCCGGTGTTTGCCGAGGCGGTGGGCATAGACCCTGCCAGGGTCAACTTCATCAACGTGGACGTGCCGCTGCGCGAGCCTACGCTGGCCCGCGGCCAGGCCGACGGCATCACCGGCTTTTATTTCACCTCTTTCCTCAACCTGCGTAACGTGGGCGTCAAGCCCGAAGACATGCTCATCTTCAGGTATGCCGACTACACCCAGGATCTTTACGGCAATGCGGTGGTGGTACGGCGCGATTTTGCCCAGGCCAACCCGCAGGCGGTGGCGGCCTTTTTGCGGGCTCTGGTCAAGGGCTTTAAGGACGTAATCGCCAACCCCGACGAGGGCATTGCGGCCGTCAGGCGGCGGGACGGCCTGATTAACGAGGCCCTCGAGCGCGAACGGCTGATCCTGGCCCTCAATACCCACGTCCTCACCCCCGACAGCCGGGCTTTTGGGCTGGGCTCGGTGCGGCGGGAGCGGGTGGAGCGCAACATCCGCGCGGTAGCCAAAGCCTTCGACCTGGCCACCACCCTGAAGGTAGAGCAGGTCTGGAGCGACCGCTTCCTGCCCCCCATCGCCGAGCGGCGGGTAACCGGCCCCGCCCGGTAAAGAACTGGTGCAAACCCTGGGCATGACCAGCCTGCAGTGCTGCTCTTCACGCGCTATAAGGGCCTGACTGGCGGGCTGTATTTTGACCATTTATCCCAAGCGGATTAAACTTTAGGCCAAGGTACAAACATGTCTTTTATTGAGCTCAGCAATGTTAGCCTGCGCTACGACAACGGTTACCTGGCCGTAGAGGGGGTCAACCTTTCCATCGCCCAGGGCGAGTTTGTAGCCCTGGTGGGGCCTTCGGGCTGCGGAAAGTCCACGCTTTTGCGGGTTATTTCCGGGCTGCGTCCCCCCAGCACCGGCAGAGCTACTGTGCATGGTCAGGTGGTTAAAGGGCCTGTAGCCAGCATCGGGATGGCCTTCCAGAACCCCACCCTGATGCCCTGGCGCACCATCCTGCAAAACATCCTGCTGCCCCTCGAGGTCTCCGCCCAACACAAGCGGCAGTACCGGCAAAACCCCAAGCCCTACATCGAGGCCGCCCGCGAGCTGATGGCCTCGGTGGGGCTTTCCGGCTTCGAAAACGCCCAGGTGTGGGAGCTTTCGGGGGGGATGCAGCAGCGGGCCAGCCTGTGCAGGGCCCTCATCCACCAGCCCGAGATCCTGCTGCTCGACGAGCCCTTCTCGGCGCTGGATGCCTTCACCCGCGAGGAACTCTGGCAGGCCATGCAGGTGCTGTATATGAGCCGCAAGCCCACGGTCATCCTGGTCACCCACGACCTGCGGGAGGCGGTCTACCTGTCCGACACCATCTACACCATGAGCACCCGCCCCGGCAAAATTGCCTATTCGCGCAAGGTGGAGTTTCCCCGCCCCAGGCCGCTCGAGCTCACCTACAGCGACGACTTTGCCCACATCGTACGGGAGCTGCGCGAACAGATTGGCGGGATGCGTACCCCGATTAGCGGTTTGAAGGGGGTGGGGGCATGAACCGAAGCCGCGATACCCTGGTTGCGGCCGGGGCCAGCGTGGGTTTGTTCGTGGTCTGGGAGCTCGCAGTGCGGCTTTTTAAGATTCCCCCCTTTGTGCTGCCGGCCCCTTCACAGGCCGTCGAGTCGCTGCTGCCGGTCTGGGGGGTGGTGATGGGGCATGCCTGGCAGACCCTCTGGACCACCCTGGCCGGGTTTGGGATTGCGGTGGTGGCGGGCGTACTGCTGGGGGCCGCTGTGGGCACCTCGAGGCCCTTGAACCTGGCGCTGTACCCCATCCTGGTGGGCTTCAACAGCGTGCCCAAAGCCGCTTTGGTGCCGGTGCTGGTGCTGTGGTTTGGCATCGGCACGGTGCCGGCCATCCTGACGGCCTTTCTGATCTCCTTTTTCCCCATCGTGGTCAACGTAGCCACCGGGCTGGCGGCGGTGCCGCCGGAGCTGCGGGAGGTGCTGCGGGTGCTGGGCTCGAGCCGCCTCGAGGCCTTCACCCGGGTCTCCATCCCCTTCTCCCTACCCTACTTTTTCGCCTCGCTTAAAGTAGCCATCACGCTGGCTTTCGTGGGCGCGGTCATCTCCGAGATTGCCGCCTCGCAAAGAGGCATCGGCTACATGATGACCTCGGCCAGCTCCCAGTTCAACGTGCCGCTGGTCTTTGGCGGGCTCTTGCTGATCGCCGTGATGGGCATTGCGCTTTATGCGGTCTTCGCCATCCTGGAGCGCCGGCTGGTGGGCTGGGCTTACCGCAGCCAGAACGCCTGAAAATGAAGCTCGCAGCGATTAACCAACTCTCCAAAAAGGCCTTTGTTGAGCAGCTGGGCTGGGTCTTCGAGCACTCCCCCTGGGTGGCCGAAAAAGCCTGGGAGCACCGCCCCTGGGCCAGCCTCGAGGCCCTGCACCACTCGCTGGTACGGGTGGTGCGAGAAGCCCCCAAAGAGGCCCAGCTGGCCCTGATCCGGGCCCACCCCGACCTGGGCAGCCGCGCCCGCATGGCCCAGGCCTCGGTCGCGGAGCAAAAGGGCGCCGGCCTCGATGCCCTCACCCCCACCGAGTTCGAGCGCATCCAGACCCTGAACCGGGCTTACACTGGCAAATTTGGTTTCCCCTTCATTCTGGCGGTGCGGGGCAAAAGCAAAGCAGACATCTTTGATGCCATGGAAAAAAGGCTGCACAACAGCCCCGAAGCCGAGTTTGGAACCGCCCTGGAGGAGATTTACAAGATCGCGCGCTTTCGCCTTGCCGAGCTGCTGGGCCAGGATTAGACTCAATCTGCGTAACTGCCATGAACCCCCTCGACCAAGACCGCCTCCGCATCGTCAAATGGCCCTGGATTTTAGCCATCCTGGCCCTATTTGCCCTGGCTTTAGCCCTCACCCTGGCGGGCGGCTGGCAGGCCCACGCCCGCGAATGGCTCAACCTGATCGTGCGCTGGCTGCACATCATCTACGGCATCGCCTGGATCGGGGCCAGCTTCTACTTCATCTTTTTGGAGAACGCCCTCGAGCGCCAGGGCGTGCGGGCCGAGCTCTCCGGCAACATCTGGACCATTCACGGCGGGGGCATCTACTACCTGGAAAAATACAAAACCGCCCCCGCCCAGTTGCCCAGATACCTGCACTGGTTCAAGTGGGACGCCTACCTGACCTGGGTCACGGGGTTCTTGCTGCTCGTCATCGTCTACTACGCAGACCCCCGCACCATTCTGCTGGCCCCCGGCAGCACCCTGCCCGGCTGGGCTGCCATTTTGATTGCGCTAGGAAGCCTCGTCGCAGGCTGGCTGATTTATGTAGGACTGTCCAGCACCCGGCTCTTATACCGCCCTGCGCTGTTTCTGCTGGTGGGGGGGGTACTGGTTACGCTGGCGGCTTACCTGCTGGGGCAGGTCTTTAGCGGGCGCGGCACCTTTATGCACATTGGGGCCATGCTGGGCACCATCATGGCCGCCAACGTCTTTTTCGTGATCATCCCCTCACAAAAGAAACTGGTGCGGGCCGCGCAAAAGGGCGAAACCCTCGACCCCGATTTTGTGGCCTGGGTGCAGCTTCGCTCCCGCCACAACAACTACCTCACCCTGCCGGTGCTCTTCACCATGATTGCCCACCACTTCCCCATGACCTACAGCGGCGGGGCCCACTGGCTCATCCTGATTCTGCTCTTTGGGGCCGGGGTGGCGGTGCGGCACTTTATCAACCTGACCGAGAAAGAGCACCACCGCACCCTGGTGGAAGGTGGGGCCATGCCCTATCTGCTGGTGCTGGCGGCGGCCTTGCTGCTGGGGGCTTTTTACCTGACCGCACCCCGCCCCAGCGCAGATGCCCAGAACCAGCCCCTGGTGGCTTTTGCCGAGGTGCAGGATATTATCGTGCAGCACTGCCAGATGTGCCACGCCGCCCGCCCCACCCAGCCCGGCTTCGCCTCGGCGCCGGGCGGGGTGATGCTGGATACGCCCGAGCAGATTGTGGGGCATGCCCAGAAAATCAAGCAGGTCACGGTGGACACCCAGTACATGCCCCTGCTGGTGCCGGGGGTTCCGGCCATGACCCCCGAGCAGCGGGCCCGGCTGGGGGCCTGGGTAGCCCAGGGGGCCAGGGGGCCGTAGGATAAAGGTATGGCTCGGCTTTCGACGCATGTTCTGGATACCGCCCACGGGCGCCCGGCGGCAGGGCTCGACCTCGAGCTCTACCGCATCGGCCCGGCGGGGGAGCGCACCTTCATCACCGCCGCCAGCACCAACGCCGATGGCCGCACCGACCAGCCCCTGCTCTCGGGCGAGACCATCCCGCCGGGCATCTACGAGCTGGTCTTCCACGTGGCCGCCTACTTCAAAGCCCAGGGCGTCCCCCTGCCCGACCCGCCCTTTCTGGACGAGGTACCCATCCGCTTTGGCATCGCCGAGGCCAGGGGGCATTACCATGTACCCCTCCTGCTCTCGCCCTACGGCTACAGCACCTACCGGGGCAGCTAATATGAACCCCACCCGAAGCGTTCCGCTGAGCGCAAGAAAAAGCTCATTCTTAGCGCTTCGGGTGGGGGCCCCAGAAATAAGAACAAATCAAGCAGGTCTCTTGCTGGTGCCCCTTCCCCCAGGATAAGGGGGGTACAGCACTCAGGTCCTCGACGAAAACTGTGAACAAGGCTCCACCTTACCCGACCCGATCATGAGTCTCTCCGATGTCGACTTCTCCAAACTGGCCCTAGAAGCCCTCGAGCGCTGCCGTGTGCTGGCGCATTTCTCGGAAGAGCCGGGCCGCCTGACCCGTACCTTCCTCTCGCCCCCCATGCGGGCCGTACATGAATCCCTGGCCGGCTGGATGAGGGAGCTGGGTATGCAGGTACGCACCGATGCGGTGGGTAATCTGATTGGGCACTACCCCGGCCACTCCCCCGATGCCCCGCTGTTTCTGCTGGGCTCGCACGTGGACACCGTGCGTGACGCAGGCGCTTACGACGGCCCCTTAGGGGTTACGCTGGCCCTGGCCCTGATTAAGGGCCTGGGCGGAAAACGGCTGCCGTTGGCCCTCGAGGTCATTGCCTTTTCCGAAGAGGAGGGGGTGCGCTTTGGGGTGCCTTTTCTGGGCAGCAAAGCGGTGACCGGGCAGTTTGAGCCAGAGCTGCTCAGGCTCAAAGACGCCCAGGGGCAGACGGTAGAGGAAGCCATCCGGGCCTTTGGCCTCGAGCCCGCCCATATACCGCAGGCCGCCTACAACCCGGCCCAGGTTAAGGGCTTTTTGGAGTTTCACATCGAGCAGGGGCCGGTGCTGGAGGCCCTGGGGTATCCGCTGGGCGTGGTGGAGGCCATTGTGGGGCAGAGCCGGCTCGAGGTGGCCTTCCGCGGTAAAGCCGGACACGCCGGCACCACCCCCATGCACCTGCGCCAGGATGCCCTGGCCGGGGCCGCCGAATGGATGGTTTTGGTGGAACGTGAGGCCCGGGGGGAACCCGGCCTGGTGGCTACGGTGGGCCTGATTACGGCCCTGCCTGGAGCGGCCAATGTGATTCCGGGGGAGGTGCGCATGAGCCTGGATGTGCGCCACCCCTACGACGAGGTACGCAGCCTGGCGGTAGCCAACCTGGTGACCCGGGCCCAGCAGGTGGCCCAGCGCCGGGGGCTCGAGCTCGACTACTTCACCCGCTACGAACAGGCCGCCGTTCCCTGCGACCCTGAGCTGAACGAGATGCTGGCCCTGTCGGCCCAGGCCCAGGGCTACCCGGTGCACCGGATGGTCTCGGGGGCCGGCCACGACGCCATGATTATGGCCGCGCTGTGCCCCTCGGCCATGCTCTTCCTACGGAGTCCGGGCGGCCTTTCGCACCACCCCGAGGAGTCGGTCTGGCCACAGGACACAGAAGCCGCCTTGCGGGTGGGGCTAGACTTCTTACAACGGCTGGCAAGCGCTTCAGGCCCAACCCACTAGCCCATCTCCCTGGTTACCTAAGGAGTTGCGATGCTCGAGCTAATTGTGCGTGGTGGAAAGCTGGTAACCCCAGAAGGGGTGCGGCAGGCCGATTTGGGCATTTCGGGTGGGCAGATCGTGCAGGTGGCCCCGGAGATTGCCGAACCGGCCCGGCAGGAGATTAGCGCCTCAGGCTTGCACGTTTTTCCGGGCCTGATTGACGTGCACGTGCACTTCAACGAGCCGGGACAGGCCCACTGGGAGGGCATCGCCTCGGGCAGCGCGGCCCTGGCAGCCGGCGGCGGCACGGCCTTCTTCGATATGCCCCTCAACTCGCTGCCCTGCACCCTGGATGGCCCCTCCTTTGACCAGAAGCTGGCGGCCATGCAGGCCCGCTCCCACACCGATTTTGCGCTATGGGGCGGCCTGACCCCAAACAACCTGCAACATATGCCCGATCTGGCCGAACGCGGCGTAATCGGGTTCAAGGCCTTCATGTGCAACTCCGGCCTGCCCCAGTTTCCCGCCTGCGACGACGCCACCCTGTATGTGGGCATGCGCCTGGCTGCCCAGCTTGGCCTGCCGGTGGCGGTGCACGCCGAGTCGGAAGCCCTGACCGCCCACCTGGCCCAGCAGAAGCGCCAGAAGGGCCAGACCAGCTGGCGCGACTACCTGGACTCGAGGCCGGTCTACACCGAGCTCGAGGCCATCCAGCGGGCCTTGCTGTTTGCCCGCGAGACCGGCTGCCGGCTGCACATCGTACATATCAGTTCGGGCGCAGGGGTGGTCATGGCCGCCGAAGCCAGGGCCAAGGGGGTGGACGTGAGCCTGGAGACCTGCCCTCACTACCTGGCCTTTACCGAAGAAGACCTGGAGCGGCTGGGAGCGCTGGGCAAGTGTGCCCCGCCCTTCCGCTCCGAGCTGCAGCGAACTTTGCTGTGGGTGCAGGTGCTGCAAGGGCAGGTAGATATCATTGGCTCCGACCACTCCCCCAGCCCACCCGAGATGAAACAGGGCCATGACTTCTTCAGCCTGTGGGGCGGCATCGCGGGGGTGCAGTCTACCCTGGGGGTGCTGCTGAGCGAGGGTTGGCGCCAGCGCGGCCTGGCCCTGGAGCGGCTGGCCGCCCTGCTCGCAGCCAACCCCGCCAAGCGCTTTGGCCTGGCCCAGAAAGGCCGCCTGGCCGAAGGCTATGATGCCGACTTCGCCCTGGTAGACCTGGGCCAAACCTACACCTTGAGACAGCAAGACCTGTTTTACCGTCACCCCATCTCACCCTATCTGGGCCGTACCTTTGTCGGGGTGGTGCAGGAGACCTGGTTGCGTGGGCAGCGGGTGTATGCCGGAGGTAAGATAGAAAAGCCCGGCGAGGTTCGCTTGCTCAAGGGGACGATCCCCTTCGGGACAGAACCCTGATGGGCCTGTTCACCTAGCGGACGATCCCTTTCAGGACAGAGCCCTGACGGGCCTGTTCACCCAGCGGACGATCCCCTTCGGGACAGAGCCCTGATGGGCCTGTTCACCTAGCGGACGATCCCCTTCGGGACAGAACCCTGACGGGCCTGTTCACCCAGCGGACGATCCCTTTCAGGACAGAGCCCTGACGGGCCTGTTCACCTAGAGGAATTTATGAGTCTGACCGGTTTTACCCGCACCCGCGTAACCCCCGACCACGCCCTGCTGACCCCCGATACCTTTGTGCGCTCGAGCCTGCCCGGCTGGAGCCAGGCTGCCTGCATCGTACATATCTCCCCCGAGATGGGAGCCCGCTTCATGATGTACACCGTAGAGATGCAGTCCGGCAGCACCGGCCAGATGAGCCTGTTGGACATCCAGCGCTTTGCCTATGTGCTCGAGGGCGAAGTGGCGCTCGAGGTAGGGGGAGCCCGGCATACCCTATGGGCCAACAACTATGTGTACCTGCCTGCCAACACCCCCCATCATTTTGCAGCGGCATCCGGCTGCCGGATGGTGGTTTTCGACAAACCCTACCAGGCCTTGGCCGGCATGGACGTACCCCAGGTGGTGCTCGGGCACGAACCAGATACCCCCAGCAGCCCGCTGATGGGCGATGAAGCCCTGCAGGTGCGCCTGCTCCTGCCCGACAATTTCTCCTTCGATATGGCCGTTAATACCATGACCTTTGCTCCTGGGGCCCACCTCTCCCTGGTAGAAACCCATGTCATGGAGCATGGCCTGTTGTTTTTGCAAGGCGGCGGGGTGTACCGCCTGGGTGACCACTGGTACACCGTGCAGGCTGGGGACGTAATCTGGATGGCCGCGTACTGCCCGCAGTGGTTCGGCGCTTTAGGCAAGTCTCCCAGCAAATACCTCATCTACAAAGATGTAAACCGCCATTCCCTGGAGATGCTATCCTGACGGGGTGGGCAGGGCCCATGAAGTGCTTACATTCTTTTGATCCGAGCGGCGCTCGAGTTGTTTCGATAAACCTGGCGTGGCCCCGTATAAACCGCTGAAAGATTTTTTTTGGAGCAACCATGATTGTCCGACCCCTGGTAGACCAAGAACGAATTATCCGCGAACTCGAGGCCCTGGCGGAGTTTTCCGACACACCCAAGCCAGCCATTACCCGCATCCTGTACACCAAGCCCGACCTCGAGGCCCGGGCCTACCTCAAGGGGCTGTGCCAGGAAGCAGGCCTGAATCTGCGAGAAGATGGGCTGGGCAACATCTTTGCCCGCTGGGAGGGTTCCGCCCCCGAGCTGCCAGCCGTTGGCACGGGCTCCCACTTCGACGCCATCCCCTACGCCGGCATGTACGACGGCACCGTGGGCGTGCTGGGGGGCCTGGAGGCCATCCGTTCGCTGCAGCGCAGTGGTTTTAAGCCCTACCGCTCCATCGAACTGCTCATCTTCACCGCCGAAGAGCCCACCCGTTTTGGCATTGGCTGCCTGGGAAGCCGTACCCTGGCCGGGGTTTTGAGCCCCGACTCGCTGCGCCAGCTTAAGGATCAGGAAGGGCGTACCCTGGAGGAAGTCCGCTGGGAAGCCGGTTATATGGGCCCTCTAGAAGATGTGCGGCTTCCCCAGGGCTATTACTCGGCTTTTGTGGAACTGCACATCGAGCAAGGCCCCTTGCTCGAGCAAGAGCAGGTGCCCCTGGGCATCGTGACGGCCATTGCCGCTCCGGCTGCCCTGCGGGTGGAGTTGGAAGGCGTGGGAGGCCATGCCGGGACGATGTTGATGCCCGACCGCCGCGATGCGCTGTGTGCCGCTGCCGAAATTATCCTGGGCGTGGAGGCCTTTGCCAAAAACAGCGGTAGCATCAATACCGTAGCCACCACCGGCTTTTGCGAGGTCTATCCCAACGCGGTCAATAGCGTGCCCAGCCGGGTCAAGCTCGAGATAGACATTCGCGATGTTGAACAGTCTCGCCGGGATCAGGTGATTCGCAACGTGATTCAGGGGGTGGAGCAGGTCTGCACCCGGCGCGAAATAAAATACAGCGTAGACATCATCAACGTAGACCCCCCGGCCAAAGCTGGCTCTGAAGTGCTAAAAGCGCTGGTGGCCTCCTGCGGCGAGGCCGGGGTCAAGTTCAAGCTGATGGTGAGCCGGGCCTACCACGACTCTTTATTCATGGCCCGGATTGCCCCTACCGCCATGCTCTTTATCCCCTGCCGGGGAGGGGTTAGCCACCGTCCGGACGAGTACGCCTCCCCCGAGGATATCGCCAGAGGCACCTACGTGCTGGCCCTGACGCTGGCCAAGCTCTCGCTGGCCGAAGATAAAACGGCTTCCAAGGAAGACCCTGTTTTAGTAGATGACTAGGGCAGTTTTCGCAAACGCTTTGTGCAGCTGGAAAAAGTAAAACACCCACCCGGCGGTGGGTGTTTTTGAGGGCGCAGTTCCCCTACGCCCTGGCTTTGCTGACCAGCTCGGCGAAGGCCTCCGGCTGGCGCACGGCAATATCGGCCAGAATCTTGCGGTCGAGTTCGATTCCGGCTTTCTTGAGGCCGTGCATAAACACGCTGTAGCTCAGGCCATGCTGGCGAGCGGCAGCGTTGATACGCACAATCCACAAGCGGCGCATATCGCCCTTGCGCTTGCGGCGGTCGTTGAAAGAGCGCATGGCGCCGCTAAGCAGGGTTTCGCGGGCCTTACGAACGCTCTTCGAGCGCAGCGCATAGAAGCCCTTGGCTCGTTTAAGAATTGCTTTGTGTTTACGGCGACGGACTACACCGGTCTTTGCGCGTGGCATTCTATATCACCTCTCCTTTATACGTCGTAGGGCATCAGCTGGTGGACACGGCGCTCTTCACCTTTGGCAAAGGTAAAGTCACGCCCTTTCTGACGACGGCTCTTGCCCGACTTGTGCCAGTTGAGGTGGCGCTTTCCCGGCTTTTTGCCTATCACTTTGCCTGTAGCCGTAATCTTGACACGGCTTTTGGCGCCCTTATGGGTCTTCATCTTGGCCATTGTCTGCTCCTGTGTGCGGCTCGAGTGCCCCGTGCTGGGGTCTTTAAACTCGGCAGCCTAGGAAGTATAGCATCCCGAAGGGCTAGCTGCCAACACAATTGTGGGGCCTTCAGCATCTCCTTTTGACACAGCCACTGGTCGGTGTTTTGGCGGGAAAACTGGGGAAAGCCCCTCCGGACATGCTACCCGCACCAGGCCAGAGGCGATAAGCTACTAGCTGAGGTCAAAATATGAATGTCTTTCCCGAGTGGTTTAAGGCCTTCAAACAGGTGGAAATCTGGCCCGGCATGGACATGGCGGTGCTTTCCGGCCATAAGGGCCAGGTGGGGTTTGCCCAGGTAGCCCAGGAAACCTTTGTGCCCGAGCACGCCCACGAGGGCCAGTGGGGGGTGGTGCTCGAGGGTGAGGTGGTGTTCGTGATGGGGGGCGAGACCAAGGTGTTTCGCAAAGGCGACTACTACCACATTCCTGCGGGTGTTCCACACAGCGCGAAGCTGGCCGCAGGAACGGCCTTTATTGACGTGTGGGAAAACGAGCGCTTTCCGGCCAGCCGGCTCAAATAGGTGGCGTTTAGGCCAGAGGTTATCATGTACGAGAACATTCAGGTCGAGACCCACGGGCAGGTAGGGCTGGTTCGGCTAAACCGGCCCAAGCAGCTCAACGCCCTCAACACCGCCACCCTGAGCGAGCTGGCCCAGGCCATTGGCGAATTTGAGCAGGACGGGGGCATCGGGGCCATGGTCATCACCGGCAACGAGCGGGTTTTTGCTGCCGGGGCCGATATTGCCGAGTTTCAAAAAACCAGCCTAAGCGAGCTCATGCGGGGCTTGCGTGCCGACCAGTACGAGGTGTTGCGCAAGGTGCGCAAGCCCCTAATAGCGGCTGTGTCGGGGTATGCGTATGGGGGGGGTTGCGAGCTGGCCATGCTTTGCGACCTGATTGTGGCTTCCGACACGGCCCGGTTTGCCCAGCCCGAGATCAACCTGGGCATCATTCCGGGTGGCGGGGGCACCCAACGCCTGACCCGGCAGGTAGGCAAGTACCTGGCCATGGAGGTAATTCTGGCCGGACGGGTGCTCTCGGCCTGGGAGGCCCTGCAACACGGGCTGGTGAACCGGGTGGTTCCAGTAGAGCTTTACCTGGAAGAAACCCTCGAGCTCGCCCAGACCATCGCCGAACGGGCCCCCTTAGCTGCGCGGCTGGCTAAGGATGCCATCAACCGGGCCCAGGATATGAGCCTGGAACATGGGCTGGGGCTCGAGCGCAGCAACTTCCTGATTGCCTTTGGCAGCGAGGATAAACAAGAAGGCACCACCGCTTTTCTAGAAAAACGCAAGCCCCAGTGGAAAGGGCGTTAAGGAGGAACCATGGACGTACTTCTACGCGAGGCCAAAGACGGCATCCTGACCCTGACCATGAACCGGCCCGAGGCCATCAACGCCCTCACCACCGAGATGCTGCGAGAACTGGGCAAGGCCATCAAAGAGGCCAGCGCACCGGAGGTACGGGTGGTGGTGCTGCAGGGTGCGGGCCGTGGCTTTTGTTCCGGCCAGGATCTGCGCGAGTTTGAAGGGCAGCGCATCTCCTACAAAAACCACCTGCGCAACTACCGCTCGGTGGTGGAAGGCCTGGCCGGTCTGGAAAAACCGGTGATTGCCGCAATTCATGGGGCAGCGGCGGGCGCGGGTTTGTCGCTGGCCCTGGCCTGCGACCTGCGCATCGCTTCTGCCGACGCGGTGCTGACCACCGGCTTCAGTAAAATTGGTCTGATTCCCGATGCAGGCATGAACTATCACCTGCCGCGCATGGTGGGGTACGCTAGGGCCTTCGAGCTGGAGGTGCTCTCCGGTCGAATAAAAGCCGAGGAGGCCCTGAGCCTGGGTCTGGTAAACAAGGTGGTGCCGGTAGAGAGTTTTGCCGAAGAGGTGGCCCGTCTAGCGGGTGAACTGGCCCAAGGCCCCACCAAAACTTATGGCCTGATCAAACGGGCTTTGCGACGCAGCGCCAGCGCCAGCCTGGAGGAGATGCTCGAGTACGAGGCTTTGCTACAAGAAGTGGCGGGGCGCAGTGAGGATCACCAGGAGGGCGTGCGGGCTTTTTACGAGAAGCGCCCCCCGCATTTTCAGGGAAAGTAGACTTTTCTCGTGGTTCGCTATTTGAAAGGAACGGTACTCAAAAAAGGCTCCAGCAGTGCAGTCTTGCTGGTGGGGGGTATCGGCCTCGAGGTTGGCTGTCCAGCTTCCACCCTGGCCCAGCTCACCGAGGGCCAGGAAGCCGCCCTGCACACCCGGCTCATCGTGCGCGAGGACGATCTGTCGCTCTTTGGTTTTGCCGAGGCACGTAGCCTCGAGCTTTTCGAGCTTTTGCTCTCGGTGTCCGGGGTGGGGCCTAGGGTGGCCCTCAACCTGCTTTCCTCCCAGACCCCCGCCCTGCTGGCTCGAGCCCTGGCCGAGGGCGACCTGCGCCTGCTCACCGCAGCCCAGGGCGTGGGCAAAAAACTGGCCGAGCGGATTGCCCTCGAGCTGCGCGGCAAGGTTCCGGCCCACCTGATGGGCGAGGGGGGAAGCCTGGTTCGCACCAGCCATACCGAGGAGGCCGAGCTGGCCCTCATCACCCTGGGCTTCCGGGAAGGCCAGGTAAAAAGCGTGGTGGCCGAAATTGCCCAGAAAAACCCCGAGGCCACCACCCAGGAGCTGATCAAACTGGCGCTGAAGGCCCTGCGGTAAGCCCGAATCAACCCTCCAAAAGGGCCACCACCCGCCTGAGGACTTCTTCCGCAACCTCGCTTTTGCTCAGAAGCGGCAGGTGCTCCACCGCACCCCCTGGCCAGAGCAGGCTGACCCGGTTGGTATCCACCGCAAACCCCGCATCGGGAAGGCCGACCTGGTTGGCAACAAGCATAGAAAGCCCTTTGCGCGCTAGCTTATCCTGGGCGTTTTCCAGCAGGTTCTGGCTTTCGGCAGCAAAGCCCACCACCACCGCAGGCCGCCCTATCCGTCGGCGCAGCTCGGCCACGGCCAGCAGAATATCTGGGGTGGGCTCGAGGTCAACCTGGGGCAGCAGGTTCTTCTTGATTTTGTGCGGCTGAACCTGGCGAGGACGAAAATCGGCCACCGCTGCGGCCATAATCAGCACATCGGCGCTGCCAGCCCGTTGCAATATGGCCTCGGCCATCTGGGCAGCGGTCTCCACATCAATACGCTCAGCCCCATAGGGCGTGGGGAGGGATGCAGCCGTGGCCCCCGCCACCAGGCTCACCTGCGCCCCCAGGTCCAGCGCCGCCTGGGCCAGGGCGAAACCCTGCTTGCCAGAGGAGCGATTGGTCAGATAGCGCACCGGGTCCAGCGGCTCCTGGGTGCCCCCTGCACTGACCAGGACATGCCTGCCAGCCAGGGGGCCACCCCGGCTTAGAACCAGGCGCAGCTGTCCCAAAATCTCGGCTGGCTCCAGCATCCGCCCCCACCCTACCAGCCCCGAGGCCATCCGACCCTGGGCCGGGCCCAAGATCTGCACGCCCCGCTGGCGCAGCGTCTGAATGTTGGCCTGGGTAGCCGGGTGTTCAAACATACCCCCATCCATGGCAGGCGCTACCAGCACCGGGCAGCGGGCAGCCAGCGCGGTCAGGGTGAGCAGGTTATCGGCCTGGCCTGTGGCCAGTTTAGCCAGGGTATTGGCGCTGCAAGGAGCTATAATTAGCAAGTCGGCGGCCTCCCCCAGGCCCACGTGCACCACGTGCGCATCGCTGTCCCACAGGCTGCTGTAGGCCTTGCGGCCGGTTAGCGAGGCGAAGGTCAGGGGCGAAATAAAGCGCTCGGCCCCCTCACTCAAAACCACATCCACCTGGGCTTTGGCCTGGGTCAGCTTGCTGGCCAGTTCAGCCGCTTTGTAGGCCGCCACCGAGCCGCTAACCCCCAGCACGATGCGCTTATTTAGCAAAGGGTTCACTGGTTCATCTCCCAGATAATGCGCAAACCATCCAGGGTTAGCCAGGGCGCAATAATCTCGATGACCGGCGTTTCCCGCGCGATGAGTTCGGCCAGACCACCGGTAGCAATGACCTTCATCTGGGGGCCCAGCTCTCTGCGAAAGCGGGCCACCATACCCTCCACCAGGCCCACATAGCCAAACAGCAGCCCCGACTGCATCGAATGCACGGTGTTGCGCCCAATAGCCGTTGGTGGGGCCTTAAGCTCCACCTTTGGCAGCTTTGCCGCCCTTTGAAACAAAGCCTCGGCAGCAATTCCTATTCCTGGGGCAATAGCGCCCCCAAGGTAATCTCCTTCGGCGGTAATGGCATCGAAGGTGGTCGCGGTGCCAAAATCCACCACACAAGCAGGGCCGCCGTAAAGCCGGTGTACGGCTGCAGCGTCCACAATTCGATCCGCGCCTACCTGCGAAGGGTCGTCGTAGCGTACCCGCACCCCAGTCTGAACGCTGGCGTCCACCACCAGCGGCTTGTGACCCAGGTAATCCTGCACGGCCTGCACCAGGGTGCTGGTCAGGGGTGGAACCACCGAGGCCATGACCACCGCCTTAACCTCGGCGGCTGAGTGGCCGCGGTAGGCCAGCAGGTTGAGAATTCCGACACCGTACTCGTCGGGCATCCGTTGCGGGTCGGTGGAAATGCGCCAGCTCGAGCTCAAGGTCTTTCCCTGGTACAACCCCAGGGTGATGTTGGTGTTGCCAATGTCAATCGCTAGAAGCATGGTCACCCTTTAGTTTATCCTGACCCGATAACCCCGCCACAGGCCTCCTGGCAGCACTACGGTCGAAAACGCGCGATAAGCTCTTGCAGTCCAGCATCGGCAGGCTGGCCCACCGGCAGCAGGCCGACGCCGGTTCCAGCCAGCAGCAGTTGGCCTGCAAGCTCATCTGGCCTCAGGCGCAGCTTTCCCACCCGAAAACCCATGCCGGCCGCACATTCGAGCACTTTCTGGCGGGTGATCCCCTCGAGCCCACCCAAAAGCGCGCTCAGCTCCCCCTTGCGGTACAGCAGCAAGCTGGTACGGCTGCCATCGGCCAGGTACCCGTCCTTATCGAGCAGCAGACCTTCAAAGCAGCCATGGCGCTCGGCCTCGAGGCGGGCCAGGCGGTACGCAAGGTAGCTGCCGGTCTTATACACACCCAGATCGGGATGAATCTGTCGGGCCGTCAGCCAGACCCGAACCCCAGAGGTATAGGCCGCCGCCGGGGGTGGAACAAATGGGCGCGCGCTCGAGGCATACCCCTCGGGAAATACCACCAGCCGCAGCAGCAGGTCGGCTTTTGCCAGGCTATAGTGCATGACTTCCTGCTCCAGCACAGCAAATCCTGGAAAAGCCAGGCCCAAAGCCGCTGCATGCCGGCGCAAGCGCTCCAGGTGTGCTGGCAGCCAGAGCGGCTGCCCCTGCACCAGACGCAGGGTGGTATACACAAAAAAACCGTGCCAGAAAGCCTCGGGCAGTGGGTGGGCGGGCCTGCCGTTAATGCGAGACATGGTCGGTTTCCACGGCTTTCACCAGGGGTTCGCCCAAGGAAAGAAAGTTGCTGAGCAGGATCATGCCATACTCCGAGAGCATACTTTCGGGATGAAACTGCACCCCCCAGGCCGGGCGATCCCGGTGGGAGACCGCCATGCACAACCCCGAAGCAGTCCAGGCCTCCAGGCGTAGGGACGGGGGCAGGTTATCGATGAGCAACGAGTGGTAGCGGGTGAAACGGGCGGGGCTGGGCAGGCCCTTAAAAATCCCCTCCTGCAGGTGATTAACCGGACATGCTTCGCCGTGCACCGGTTCAGGGGCCCGCTTCAGGCAGGCGCCCAGGGCCATCCCAAGGGCCTGGTGGCCCAGACAGATCCCCAAGAAGGGCAGCCCGACTGCCAGTGCTGCCCGCGTCCACTCGAGGCAGCGTCCTGCGCTGCTCGGGTCACCCGGCCCCGGCCCCACCACCAGGTGCGTCGGCCAGGACAGCTCGGGAGGCTCCAGGTGGTCCACCACCCGCACCTCCGCCCCCAGGGCACGGAGGTAATCAACGAGGTTATAGCTGAAGGAGTCGTGGTTCTCCAGAAAAACCACCCGGGCCGCCTGGCGCTTGGCCGGTCTTGGGGGTCTCCAGGCGCTATCCCGCCGCGGTAAAGCCGGAGGCCTCCCCTTCTGGCCTTGCCCCAGGGCAAAAAGCAAGGCCTCTGCTTTGGCCTGGGTCTCGAGATACTCCCGCTCAGGATCGCTGGCAATCACCACACCAGCCCCCGCCGAAAAATAACCGGTGCTCTTGGCAAAGCCAAAACTTCGGATGAGGATGTTAAAATCACAGCCTTTGCCCGATACATAGCCCATTGAGCCGGTGTAAACCCCACGAGGCACCGGCTCCAGTTCGGCAATGGTGCGCATCACGCTTTCCTTGGGAGCACCGGTGATGGTTCCACCAGGAAAAATGCTGGCGAAAACCTCTTGCAAAGGAGCACGGCTATGACCGCGCACCTCCGAGACCAGGTGCATCACATGGGAGTAGCGCTCGAGGGTAAAAGCTTCGCTTACCTCCACGCTACCTGGCGCACAGACCCTTGCCAGGTCGTTGCGCAAAAGATCGACCAGCATGACGTGCTCGGCCCGCTCCTTGCTGCTATTGCGCAGCTCTTCCTCCCGTGCCATGTCCTCGGCTTCGCTCAGACCTCGAGGCCGGGTTCCGGCGATGGGCCGGGCTGTGAGGATGCCTTCTCTGTAGCTAAAAAGCCGCTCAGGGCTGCCCGAGAGCACTGCATAGGCCTCCCTCTCGAGCAAGCCCATAAACGGGCTGGGGTTGTGGCTGCGCAAGGCCTGGTACAAGTGCAGGGGATCCACCCCCTGGGCGCTGAAACGGAAGCGACGGGACAGGTTAACCTGATAAACCCAGCCCGCCCGAATGCGCTCTTTTACCTCCGCCACGCCCTGCAGAAAGGCCTCCTGGGAATAGTCGCTCTTTAGCTTTAAACCGCTCAGCGTCTTTTCGGGCAGCCTCGCCAGCGGGCCCACCGCCGGGCCCTCCAGCAAAACCCCCTCGAGCCAGGCATAGCCCTTGGGATAAAAGAAAAAAGCTGCTTCTGGCAGACCAGGCAGGGCAGCTCGAACAGGTAACCCCAGGTAGCGGGCATACTCGTAGGTAAAGAAACCTATCCAGGCAGGAAAGTAACCCTCCCCAAGCCCCTCCTCCAAGAAGCTAAACACCTTTAGCGCATCGCCCACCGGCCTTCCATCCAGGTAGGTACGGCCCTCCCAAACCTCCAGCCGCCGTGTGGCCCCCACCCCCAACAAGGTCAGGCGTCCGAAAGGGGTGATTTCCCCAGCCGACTCGAGCAAGGCCGGGTACAGTCCCTGGGCCCGGGCGCTGGCATAAAGGGCTGTGGCACCCTCAAACATCGCCCATCAATACTACCAGCCGCAGGTGATACCTTGTTGGCGTGTATCGTTACGCAGTGGCTTTAGGCTCTAATCTGGGTGATCGCCTCGAACACCTGCGGCAGGGTGTGGCCCGCTTGAGGCATGCTGGAAAGGTAGAGGGGCTGGTTTTAAGCCGCATATACGAGACCGAACCGGTGGGTGGCCCCCTCGAGCAGGAAGCCTATCTCAACGCAGCAGCAGTTTTCTTTTGCCCGCTCGAGCCCGCCGCACTGCTCGCACTTCTACTGCACATCGAACAACAGGAAGGACGGGTACGGCTCTACCCCAACAGCCCCCGCACCCTGGATCTCGATCTGCTTCTGTGCGATGGGCTAGAGCTTGAGCTGCCTGGCCTGACCCTTCCACATCCCCGCATGCACCTGCGGGCTTTCGTGCTGGCCCCCCTGGCCGAAATCGCGCCCGACTGGGTGGTTCCAGGACGAGGGTCTGTGGCGGCTTTGCTGGCTAGGGTTGGCCGTGCAGGGGTACGCCCAACAGATCTGCGCTGGTAATCCCTAACCAGCCATCGCCAGACTGCGGTAAGGCTCGGGAAGCTCCCCCACCGTGAGCAGCGAGCCAGTCAGCACAACCGGCTGTTCGGGCTCAGCCTGGGCCAGGGCCCGGGCCAAGGCCTGAGGGATATCCGGCAGCGCCTCGACCTCGAGCCCCAGATCACGCGCTACTGCCAGCAGTTCCTCAACCGGACGGGGGCTGTTGCGCGGCTGACTTACCCACAGGCGGTCTATCTGGTCGCGCAAGGGCGGCAGGAACTCCGCGGGGTCGTGGTTGGCTTTCATCCCCACCACAAAAAGACCCTTCCGCTCGGGAAAGGTAGCCCTTAGCGCCTCGGCCAGGGCCCGGGCTCCATCCTGGTTGTGGGCCACATCGAGCACCAGCACACGGGGGGGAGGCCCAAGGCGCAGCACCTGAAAACGGCCCGGCAGGCGGGCCTGCTCCAGACCCCGGCGCAAGACCTCCTCAGGAATCGCCAACCCCTGCTCCGCCAGTATCCGCAGGGCTGTGGCGGCCACGGCTGCGTTGGCCTGCTGGAAAGGGCCCCGCAGGGCCAGGTGCAGCCCGCGCAGTGGCCGCCCCGGCCACCATAGTGAAAGCCCGCTGGCATCGGTGGTGTATCGCGCATAGGCAGGGGCTGTCGGCGCGACCGTGTGCAAGGTGCAGCCCAGGCCATGGGCGGTCTCCTCGATGGCCTGCAGGGCCTCCGGCTGGGTCACACCGGTCACCACCGGCACACCCGGCTTCAGGATGCCGGCTTTCTCCAGGGCAATCTGGCGCAGGCTGTGGCCCAGCACCTCCTGATGATCGAGGCCAATGCTGGTGATGACTGCGACCAAAGGCGGTGGGATGACGTTGGTCGCATCCAGCCGCCCCCCCAGACCCACCTCGAGCACCGCCACATCCACCTTTTGTTCGGCAAAGTAGCCAAAGGCTGCTGCGGTAATCAGCTCAAACTCGGTGGTCTGACCATAGCGCGGGTCCTGGGCCAGCGCCTCTATCTCGGGCTTGAGCCTTGCAACCTGTCTGGCCAAAGCCTCAGGGGGAATAGGAACACCATTGATCTGGATACGCTCACGAAAGTCAAAAAGGTGCGGAGAAAGATAACAACCGGTGCGGTAACCCGCCTCACGCAGCACCGCTGCGATAAGGGTGGTGGTAGAACCTTTGCCGTTGGTTCCCGCCACATGCACCGCACGGAAGGCAGTATGGGGACTGCCCACCCGCCGCAAAAGCTCCCGGAAGCGATCCAGACCAAGCTGGATGCCAAATTTGACCAGCGAAGTGGTATAGCCTAGCGCCTCGGTGTAGTTCATCGCCGCCTCGAGGTTTGCACAAACACATCCCGAACCACCCCCGGCAACGGTGCGTGGGGCTTGTGTACCCGCAACAACAGCTCGTGCACTTCGGGGAAGTTTCTCATGATCTCCTCGGCCAGATGCTCGGCCAGGGCCTCTATCAAATAAAAACGTTGCTCGGTCACCTCCTTCTGGATGAGGCGAAAAACTGCGCTGTAGTCCACGGTGGAGCCAAGGGCATCGGGCTTTCCCTCAAAAGCCACCTCCATCTCCACATCTACCACAAACCGCGCACCCAGCTTTTCTTCTTCAGCATGTAGGCCATGGCGAGCGTATAGCTCGATACCTGTAAGTGCAATCTTGCCCATTCTAAGCTTCTCCAGAAAGCCTGTGTTGATGGGCCTCAATGGCGCTCCAGACCGCAAGCGCCTCCCGGTGGGCCCGCACATCGTGTACCCGCAGAATACAGGCCCCCTGGCTTACCCCAAAGAGGTGCGCCGCCAACGTGCCCATGATTCGCCCTTCCGCCTGCTCCACCCCGCTTAGCGTCCCGATAAAGCGCTTACGGCTAGCCCCCAGCAGCACCGCATGACCCAGGGCGACCAGCCTGTCCAGATGGGCAATAATCTGCAGGTTGTGCTCCAGGGTCTTACCAAAACCAATGCCGGGGTCGAGCACCACCTGAGGCACCCCGGCCATAAGGGCTTTGTGGGCTTGCGTCTGCAAAAAGGCCCGCACCTCCCCGACCACGTCGGCATAGCAAGCGTGTTGCTGCATGGTAGCGGGGTCGGGATGGGGCATGTGCATGATCACGGCAGGCACCCCGTAGTGAGCTGCCAGGGCTACCATTCGCTCATCGCGCAAACCGCTTACATCGTTCAGCAGGTGTACCCCCAAGGCCAACGCCTCGGCAGCCACCTCCGGTTTACGGGTATCTATGCTGATGGGCACCTCGAGCGAAAGGAGGGCCTCCAGCACCGGCAGCACCCGGCGTTTTTCCTCCTCTACGCTTACGGGCGCTGCACCGGGACGGGTAGACTCACCCCCCACATCGATGAGGTCTGCCCCCTCAACGACCATCTGGCGCGCACGTTCCAGGGCTGCTTCAGGTTTTTGATACCGCCCCCCGTCGGAGAAAGAGTCTGGGGTCAGGTTGAGCACCCCCATCAGCCGGGGGCGCGAAAGGTCTAAGGTATGCTCGCGAAGCCTCAAGTCCACAGGCATTATGCTACCGCTCAGAAGCTCAAAGTCTCCAGCCAGGGCAGCATCTGCAAAAGGTTGGTGACCTCGAGGTCAGCAGGGTGTGCGGGGTCTTTGTCCTTGAAGCCCCGCGCCACCCAGACCGATTTCATACCTGCGTTTGCTGCACCCGCAATATCGCGCTCGGGGTTGTCCCCCACCATCACACAGGCCTGGGGCTCTACGCCCAGCATCTGGCAGATGTGCTCGAAGATGCCACGCTCAGGCTTGCCCACGTCAAGTTCGCCCGACACCGCCACGGCCTGAAAACGGTCTTGCAGTCCAAAGCCCTCGAGCTTCTCGCGCTGCAAGTCTGGCACGCCGTTGGTCACGATGCCCAGCTTGTAGCCCGCAAGGGCCTGTAGCAGTGCGTCTATCTCGGGGTAGCGGGGGTATAGCCGCCGCTCCGCAAAGTAGCGGTGTGCCAGGGCCTCGCAGAGGGCGTCGTCGTGTATGTCCTGCTGGGCCAGGGCCTCACTCCAGACGGCCACCCGAAAAGCAGGGGCCCAGTCGTAGAGCGTCTTCAGGGCAGGATGGGCCTGGGTTTCGTAGCGTGCCCACAGTCCCTCGCCCGCGCTGTGGCCTATGCGCTGGGTATAGTCATACACCGGCGAAGCCTTCCACAGCCGCACCGCGCTTTCCTCGGCGGCCTGGATTAAACGGGGAATGTCCAGGCTGTACCAGGAAGCCGCATAAAAAGCACAACTACGCAGGGTGTGGAGCGATACCGGATGATCCAGAATAAGGGTTTCGTCTAAGTCGAACAAAATCGCTTGAATCACCCCACAATCTTATTACCCCCTCAGCGCGTGAGGGGTGCTGAAGACACCCCGCACTTGTTTGTTCTACAAGCGCTGCGCTTGTTCATATGTTTAACCCAAGTTGCTACCTACAAAACGCTGGCCAGACGCTTGAAGTTGTGGGCAAAGA
>NZ_JBEVAL010000010.1:0-64299 GCF_051297115.1 Meiothermus cerbereus | reverse complement strand
GCTGCCCAGTCCCTCGCCGCTCTGCGCAACCTTCTGCTGGGTTTCCTACACCAGCTCACCACCCCGGTGCTTCGCAGTGTTCGTAGCTTCTCCACCAATCCCATGCCCCTCTATCGCTGGCTTAGTGGATGTATATGATAAAAGCCTGCCGACAGAAAGAGCTAGCCTGGGGCAAGGTGCGTTCTCATCGAAGTTTTCCTGGATTTGCTACCCTGAACCTCAGATGACCCACTGGGGCAGACTGGGGTTGGTACTTGTACTGGCCGTGGCCGGGGCCGTGTGGTTTGCCTCGAGGCCCCCACCAGAACCTGCACCCGACGAGGCTGCCCGCCGCATTCGACTTCCGCCCGGATTTGCCATTCAGATTTTTGCCGAAAACTTCGATGGCGCTCCCCGCATGATGAGCGTGGGGCCCGATGGGCAACTGTACCTGACCCTGATGTACGGGGGCCAGGTGGTGCGTTTGCCCGACCAGAACCGCGATGGTCGGGCCGATCGGGTAGAGGTTGTTGCGAACAATCTGGAATTGCCCCACGGAATCGAGTGGCACCAGGGCTGGCTGTACGTGGCGGCCAGCACCACGGTGGTTCGGTTGCGGCCAAAAGGAAGTGGGTGGGAGCAGAAAACAATCCTATCGGACCTTCCGGGTCCTTCCGGGCACTTTACCCGAACCCTGCACTTCGGGCCGGACGGCAAACTTTATGTTGCGGTGGGCTCCGAGACCAACTTTGGCCCCGAGCGCGACCCACGTCGAGCAGCCATTTTGCGCTTCAACCCCGATGGAAGCCTGCCTGCCGACAACCCCTTTGTGCAAGACCCCGACCCCCGCCGCCGGGCGGTCTGGGCCGAGGGCCTTAGAAACAGCGTGGACTTTACCTGGACCCCCAGGGGCGAACTCTGGGCCACCCACAACGGCACTGACCACCTGGGCGACGAGCTGCCGCCCGAGGAGGTGATTGTGGCGGTGCAGCCGGGGGGCTTTCATGGCTGGCCCTACTGCTACACGCCGGGTTTGGGCCTGAACCTGAAGGCCGAGCGGGCCGAAGTTCCCGACCCCCGCACCCAGGGCTTCGACTGCCGTAAAGCCGTCCCGGCGCTCTTTACCGCGCCGGCCCATTCTGCACCGCTGGGGATGACCTGGGGTTCCAAGAGCCACTTTCCCCTGGAGTACCGCAATAGCCTCTTTATTGCCTACCACGGCTCGCTGGGGGTGCAGGATCCGGCCAAGTACCGCGACTGCAAAATTGAACGCTTTGTGATTCAAAACGGGCTGCCGGTGCGTGCGGAGGTGTTTGCGACCGGCTGGCGCGAGCCCGGCCAGATGTGCCGTGATGCCTGGGGCCGCCCGGTAGGGCTGGTGATCGGCGCGGACGGTGCGATGTACGTCTCGGACGCCAGGGGCGGGCGGGTTTACCGCATCTGGTACAGGGGCCACTGAGGCGTGGGTACAAACCATTGGTCGGGCGAGGGCCCGGAATCATCGAAGAACTGCCGGGTACCTCATTTGCATGAAGCCCTAGCCCAGCTTTTGGCTTATTAGCTCCTGCACCCGCTGGGGGTTGGCCTGCCCCTGGGTTTCGCGCATGACCTGGCCCACAAAAAAGCCCATCAGACCGGTCTTGCCAGCACGGTAGGCTGCCACTTTGTCGGGGTTTTCGGCCAGGATGCGCTCTACGATGGGCTCGAGGGCCCCCAGGTCGCTCACCTGCCTTAGCCCTTTCTGTTGGACGATTTCCACCGGGTCTTGGCCCGTTTGCAGGGCCTCGGCCAGCACATCCTTGGCGATGCGGGTATTGATTTCCCCGGCCTCGAGGAGCCTGACCAGTCCGGCCAGCCCAGCGGGGGTAATTTTGGCTTCGCCGGAGCGCAGGGCCGCGCCCAGGTCGTTGACGACCCAGTGGGCCAGCGCCGACAACGGGGCCGACTGGGCCGCTTGCAGCAGGAAGTCAGCCAGCCGGGGCTCGCGGGCCAGTATCCATGCTTCGGCCTCGTGGATGCCCTGGGCCATAAAGTTTTGCAGGACGGACTGCTGCTTTGGGGTTAGTTGCGGTTCGGACTGGGGGGCGGCGGGGCTGGAGACTTTGGCGCTGGCCGGGGTTCTGGCTTCCCCAGTGTGTTTTGCTTCCTGCTCGCGTGCAGCGGTACGTGCCCAGGTGTCCTTGAGGGTTACGATGCGGTTGAAGACCAGCGCTTCGGGCTTGGAGTCGAGGGGGTCTTGCCAGAAGTAGCCGTTGCGCTCGAGCTGGTAACGGGTCTCCTTGGGGTCTTTGAGCACGCTCGGCTCGATGTAGCCGTGGGCGACCTCGAGGCTTTTGGGGTTCACAAAGCGAAGGAAGTCGTGGTCTTCGGGGGTCTCGTGCTCGTCCTCGAGCTCTTTGGCCTCGGCCTCGGGGTGCGGAACAGTAAAAAGCCGGTCGTAGAGGCGAAACTCGGCGGGCACGGCCTCGCTCGCGCTCACCCAGTGAATCACCCCGGCGGCTTTGGTCTCTTCCAGCAGGGTGCAGTGAAGCTCGGTCACCTGGCCGGTCTCGTCGGTTTTGTAGGTCTCGCAGCGAATCACCCCGGCCATTTTCAGGCGCACGGTGCCGCCGGGCGCTAAACGCTTGAAGCCTTTGGGCGGCTTTAGGGCGAAGTCATCGGCCTCGATGTAAATTTCGCGGGTGAGGGTCACCTGGCGCACAGCTTCCTCAGGCTTGACGCGCTCGCCACTGGGCAGGGCCACCAGGCCGTCGGGGGACTCCTCGATTACATCGTGGGGCCAGTAGGGCAGGGTAACGCTTTTGGGCTCGGCCAGGTTGGTGAGCACCACCTTTAGAGGGCGCAGCACTGCCATGACCCGTGGGGCGGTGGTGTTCAGGTCGTCGCGGATGGCCCCTTCCAGCAGGGCAATGTCCACCGTGCGGTTGGTACGAGAAATACCGACCTGCCCGGCAAAGCGCCGGATGGCCTGGGGCCGCACCCCCCTGCGCCGCTGCCCGGCCAGGGTGGGCATGCGGGGGTCGTCCCAGCCCCGCACATAGCCCCCTTCTACCAGCTTGCGTAGTTTGCGCTTGGAGACCACGGTGTACTCGAGGCTCCGGCGGCCAAACTCATACTGATGCGGACGGGGGGTTTGGTGAAGGGGTGGCTCACCCCAAAGGTGATCCATCAGCCAGTCGTAGATGGCCCGGTTGTCCACGAACTCGAGGCTGCACAGGCTGTGCGTCACCCCATCCAGGGCGTCGGTGGTGGCCTGGGCGAAATCGTAGGAAGGGTAGATGCACCAGGCCTTGCCGGTGCGGTAGTGCTCGGCGTGTACGATGCGGTACAGCACCGGGTCGCGCAGTTTCATGTTGGGGCTCGAGAGGTCTATCTTGGCCCGGAGCACGTGGGCGCCATTGGGGAACTCTCCGGCCCGCATACGGCGGAAAAAATCCAGGTTCTCTTCCACACTGCGGTTGCGGTAGGGGCTGGGGATGCCGGGCTTGTCCACCGTGCCGCGCAGCCGGGCCATCTCCTCGGGCGAGACGCTGTCCACATAGGCCAGGCCCTTCTGGATGAGCCGCTCGGCCATCTGGTAAAGCTGCTCGAAGTAGTTAGAAGCATAGCTTACCTCTGGCCCCCAGTCCCAGCCCAGCCAGCGCATGTCGGCGATCAGGGCCTCGGCGTACTCGGCCTTTTCGGCCTCGGGGTTGGTGTCGTCCATGCGCAAGCGGCACTCCCCACCGTAATCGTGGGCGATGCCAAAGTCAATGTAGCTGGCAATGGCGTGCCCCAGGTGGGCGTAGCCGTTGGGCTCGGGGGGAAAGCGGGTCACGATTTTCTGGTAGCGACCAGCTTTCAGGTCTTCATCGATAATTTCGGTGATGAAGTTAGGGCTTACCAGGCGGGGTTTGTTCGTAGAAGTGCTCATGCCAACATGCAAAGAATACACTGCCTTATACACCAGGCCCAAGTAGTCCCCTCAAGCAGACCCCATTCATCCGGCAATGACCCCGGCAAACTATGTTGATGTCGGAGCCTGCCGGCATCAAATAACGTTCCGAACATGCCCTGCGGCTTGTGGTTTGGGCCAGCTCAAACCGATGCCCAGGTGTTTTGCTGGCTGCTTAGCACGCATGCCTCAATCACTTGTTGGGCCATGAGGCCGTCCTCGAGGCTCGGGGTGGGTTGCTGGTTTTTGGCGATGCCCTCCAGGAAGCGCCGGGCCAGCTCGATGAACTGAAAGTGTCCCCAGGAAGTCTTGGGGTCGCGCCCCCTGAGCAGGCCTGGGTCGGGGGGTACTTCCTGGTACAGACCAGGGCGCTTCGCGAACAAAAGTTGGGCGCTCTGTCCGGTGCCCCACAGGGCAGGGGAGAGCTTGAGCGCCCCTTTGGTGCCCTGGACTTCGAGCTCGAGCCGTTGATCGGCGCCGATGTGCACCCTCGAGAGCGAGAACATTCCGCTGGCATCTCCCAAACGGGCCAGCACCGCCCCTTCGTCGTAGTTGCTGACCGGGTCGGGCCGCTGCAGATGAATCTGGCCCTGGGCCATCACCTGGGTGAACTCGAGGCCCGTTACCATCCGCACCAGGTCGAAAAGATGGGCCCCCAGGTCGGCCACGGCGCCCCCCGCCCCGCCGGTCTCGGCTCTGGCCCGCCAGGTGGTGGGGCCGCCGGGGTCGCCCATGTAGCCTCCGTGAAAGTAGCCCCGCAGGTACAGGACTTCCCCAATCTCACCCGAGCGCACCAGGGCCTGGGCGGTCTCGGCGGCCAGGTCGCCCCGGCTGGTGAAGGCTGTCAGGCCTATGCGCTGGTGCTTTTGGGCCGCTTCCACCAGGGCCTGTCCCTCTTCTGCTGTGCGGGCCAGGGGCTTGTCCATAAAAAGGTGCTTCCCGGCCTCGAGGGCCTGGATGCCCAGCGGGGCGTGGGTGTCGTCGGTGGTGGAGATGGCTACCGCATCACAGTGCGGCAACAGATCCTCGTAGCGCGCAAAGGCCTGGGTTCCAAAGGCTGCGGCCAGTTTTTGGGCATGGGCGGGGGTGCGGCTGTAGATGCCCGCAATCTGCGCCCCAGCATCTCTGAATGCGGGCAGGTGGGCAAACCCGGCCCACCAGCCGGCACCTGCGATTCCAATCCTCACAGCGACCTCACAGGATCAAGCCTTTCAACCCGATGTTATCGGTTGTGGCTACCACATTACTGCTTACCCGATAACGCTGGCAAGTTGGGGCCCCAGCACGTTAGGCTAGAGCAAATGATGGATCGTGCGGTTTTTCAGGTAGAAGAGGTGCTATGACCCTACCCATTCATGTTGCGCTCATTGGCTACGGCATGGCCGGAAAAGCCTTTCATGCGCCGCTGATTCAGGCCGTGCCAGGCCTGCACCTGGTGACCATCCAGAGCAGCCAGCCTGCAAAAGTACGCGCCGACTGGCCCGAGGTTTGGGTGAGCGCTACTTTCGAGGAGGTTGTTACCAGCCCCCCCATTGACCTGGTGGTGATCGCCACCCCCAACCCCACCCACTTCGAGCTGGCGCGGCGCGCCCTGGAAGCGGGCAAACATGTGGTGGTGGACAAGCCCTTTACCCTCGATGCCTACCAGGCCCGCACCCTGGCCGAACTGGCCGAAGCCCAGGGGCGGGTGCTCTCGGTTTTTCAGAACCGCCGTTGGGACGGCGATTTTTTGACCCTACGCAGAATTGTGGAAGCCGGAACCCTGGGGGAGGTGGTCTACTTTGAGTCGCACTTTGACCGCTACCGCCCAGAGGTGCAGAACCGCTGGCGCGAGCAGGCTGGCCCCGGCAGCGGCATCTGGTACGACCTGGGGCCCCACCTGGCCGACCAGGCCCTGCTGCTTTTTGGCTGGCCCCAGGGAATCTTTGCCGACATCGGCATGCAGCGGCAGGGCGCCCAGGCCCCCGATTACTTTCACGTGCTGCTGCGCTACCCTAGGCTGCGGGTGGTGCTGCACGCCAGCGCCCTGGTGCCAGGGGGTAGCCCCCGCTTTGTGGTCCATGGAACCCAGGGCAGCCTGGTGCAGTACGGCCTGGACACCCAGGAAAAAGCCCTTAAGGAGGGTCTGCGTCCGGGTGCGCCGGGCTGGAAGCCCGAGGGAAGCGAGGCCTGGCTCTACCGGCCCGAGCAGGCCCCGGAGCCTGTTTTTGTCGAGGCCGGCGATTACCGGCGTTACTACGAGGGGGTGCGGGACGCGATTCGGGGCCAAGGGCCCAACCCGGTGCCGCCCGAGCAGGCCGTGCGGCTGATGGAGCTGCTCGAGGCCGCCCATATAAGCGCGCTCGAGCGCCGAGAGGTTTCCCTGGAGGGTCAGATATGAATATCGAACAGGATCTGAAGGTTATTGCCGAACAAGAGGCCCGCCTGCGCTTCGAGCGCTTCGACGCAGAGGTGGCCTGGAGGCTGGGGCAGCGGCTCAAAGCGACCGCCGAGCGCCTTCACAGCGCGATTGCCATGGACATCAGCCTTTTTGTCCAGCCCATCTTCTACTACGCCATGCCCGGCGCCACCCCCGACAACGCCGACTGGGTTCGGCGCAAGCGCAACGTGGTGCAGCGCTTTCACCGCAGCTCCTATGCGGTGGGGCTTTGGCTCAAGCAGAAGGAGAGCAGCCTCGAGGAACGTGGACTGGATGCCCGCGAGTATGCCGCCCACGGGGGTGGCTTTCCCATCTTCGTGCAGGGGGCGGGCTGCATCGGGGCCATTACGGTCTCGGGGCTGCCCCAGCGCGAAGACCACGAGCTGGTGGTGGAGGTGCTGGCGGACTACCTGAAGCTGCCCTACGAGGAGCTGGCCTTAGACCCATGAACCCCGCGCTGCAGGCCGGTTTTGGTCGGGAGATGCTGGCCCATTGGCCGCTCGAGACCGGAGTCATCTACCTCAACCACGGCACGGTGGGCGCCACCCCCCGGCGGGTGCTGGCAGCGCAGCAGGCCCTGCGCGAAGAGATGGAGCAGCAGCCCGCTCGCTTCTTGCTGCGGGAGCTGTGTGGCCTCTCGGGCCCCTCCGACCGGGCTGTTCCCCGGTTGCGGGAGGCCGCTTCTGCGGTAGCCCGTTTTATGGGGGCCCAGGGGCCAGACCTGGTGTTTGTGGACAACGCCACCGCCGGGGTCAATGCGGTGCTGGGTTCGCTCGAGCTCAACCCCGGCGACCAGATCCTGATTACCAACCTGGCCTATGGTGCGGTACGCAACGCGGCGGCCTTTTCCGCCGAGCGCCGAGGAGCCCGCTTGGTTACGCTCGAGCTGCCCTTTCCGGGAGCCGAGCCTGCGCTGTACATAAACCGGCTTTCCCAGGCCCTTACCCCCCGCACCCGCCTGGTCATCCTCGACCACATCACCTCCGAGACCGCCCTGGTGCTGCCCCTGGCCGAGATGGCCGCTTGCTGCCGGGCGGCGGGCGTGCCGGTGCTGGCCGATGGCGCCCACGCGCCGGGGGCCATTCCCCTGGATATCCCCCGCCTGGGGGTGGACTACTACACCGGCAACCTGCACAAATGGGCCCTGGCCCCCAAAGGCTGCGGTTTTTTGTGGGTGGCTCCCGAGCGGCAGCAGGGCCTGCATCCTCCGGTCATCTCCTGGGGTTTGGGGCAGGGCTTTGTGCAGGAGTTTGACTGGGTCGGCACCAAAGACCCCACCCCCTTTCTGGCCGCCCCGGCGGCGCTGGCCTTGATGCAAGAATGGGGCCTGGAAGCCATGCAGGCCTATAACCACCACCTGGCCCGGCAGGCCCTGGCCTGGCTGAGCGCACGCTGGGGGTTTGAACCTCCAGCCCCCGAAGCCATGCTGGGCTCTATGGTTACGTTGCCGCTACCCGCCGCACTGGGCAGTACCCGCCAGGAGGCCCTGCGCCTGCAGTATGCGCTGCTGTACGAACACCGGATTGAAGCCCCCATCCTGTGCCTTGGCGGGCGTTTATGGGTGCGGATTTCGGCCCAGGTGTACAACAGCCTGGAGGATGTGGAGGCCCTGGCTTTGGCCCTCGAGGCCTACAAATAAAAAAGCCATCCGCTAGCGGATGGCTTTTCTGGCGGAGTGGGAGGGATTCGAACCCTCGATACGGAGAACCCATATACACGCTCTCCAGGCGTGCCCCTTCAACCACTCGGGCACCACTCCAGGGCAACGTTGAGTGTACAGGGCAGTATTAGGAGCGTCAAGCTTTGGCGATATACTCTTGTGCGTGCGCTTGCTAGCTGTCTTTCCTCATCCAGACGATGAAATAGGCGTTTGTGGCACACTGGCCAAGCATGTAATGCGGGGCGACGCAGCCAGGATTCTCTGGCTTACCCGGGGGGAGCTGGCCAGCCAGTTTGGCCAGATGTCCCCCGAAGAGGTCGCGCGTATCCGCGAGGGGCACGGGCGTACCGTGGCCCAGATGATTGGCGCAGAGGCGCAGTTTCTCGACTTTGCCGACTCGAGCCTGACCGGAGGCCGCGAAGAGGCCCTGGCCATCGCCCAGGTGATGGCGGCCTGGAAGCCCGATGTGGTCTTTACCTGGAACCCCTACGATGTCCACCCCGACCACCGGGCCGCCTACTGGGCTACCCTCTCGGCGCTTAAGTTCTGCCGCATTCCCAAGCTGGTGGGGCAGCCACACCGCAAGCCGGTGCGGTTGCTGCACTACTACCGCAGTGATATTCCCAGGCCAGCGGTGTATGTGGATGTGGGCGAGGAGGGTCAGGCGGTGGCCGAACAGGTGTTCAGTTTTTACCGCGACTTTTACCAGTGGGAGTACAGCCTGGAGGCCTTCAGGGCGAATCGCTCGAGGCTGGGGGCGGAGGCTTCAGTAAAGTTTGCGGAGCGTTTTCAAGCGGAGGCTCCGCTGGCGCTTCCTTATCTTGGTTGAGCTCCACATCCTCAAAACTTCCCCGTGGGCTGGTAAAGGTATAGGCCGCGAATGCGCCAATCAGCGTGAGCGGCAACAGGCTATACCCGCCAATTTCGCCTGCCAGCACCACTGCGGCAAAGGGTGCACGGGCGATACCGGCCAGAAGCGAGGCCATACCCACCAGCGCAGCGGTCTGGGGCGAGGGGGCAATGGAGGGAAAAACCTCGCCCAGAAGCTGGGCCAGAATCAGCCCGCTAAGGCCGCCCAGGGTCAGGGCCGGGGTTAGCCGACCGCCGTAGGCCCGCACACCGCCACCCAGTATCAGCAAGGCCAGCTGTACCAGGAACAGCACACCCAAAAAAGGCAGCGTCAGGATGGGTGAGGTGCCGAGCTGTACCCAGGGCAGCCCATTGCCGATGGCCTCGGGCATGAGCAGCAACACCACTGCCAGCACCAGGCCGAACAGGGCGTGGCGTAGGCCAAACCCGATGCGCCTTAAGTAGCGCTGCAAAACCCGCTCGGACTCGAGCCAGAGCGTCCCTACCCCGGCGCACACCAGCCCGATGGCCAGGCCAAACAAGAGCTGGGGCCATTCCAGTGGTCCTGGGGGCAGCTCGAGCAGCGGCCCGTAGCCATGAAAAAGCCCATACACGGTAAAGCCGGCCAGGGCCCCAATCAGCGCTGGGGCCAAGGCACCGACCTCGAGGGCCAGCCCCCGGTAGACAATTTCACTAGCCAGCAGGGCGCCGGCCATGGGTGCATGAAAGGCTGCGGCGAACCCTGCAGCCATCCCCGCAAATGGCAGGAACCGGCTCGACTCCCCCAACGGGATGCGCCGCCCCAGCGCACCGCCTACCCACAAGCCCAGGGCGGCCATGGGCCCTTCACGACCCAGGGGTGAGCCTGCCCCTAACTGAACCAGCGAACCGATAATGCCCCGAAAGTACTCAATGGCCCGTACCGGGCGGCCTGCCCGGTAGGCCGCTAAAAGCCAGCCCAGCCCTCGGCCCGAACCCAGATAGCTCGAGGCTGCGAAGGCCAGGGGCAGCAGCAGGGCCAGCCACCAGAAGGTCGGCCCACGAAAAACCTGGGACAGCCCACCCTCGCCGGGCAGGCCGGGCGGCAGGTAGCCCAGGGTTTCACCCAGCAGGTAGCGCTCGATCAGCTGCAAGATGAATACAAACCCAGCAGCAAAAACGCCGGTTAAAGCCCCGACGAATGCGCTATAGAGGATGAGTGAACCAATCTGCATAGTGTTTTGGGCGTTGCGCGGTGTTTTGCAACCGCTGTGCTCACTACCAGGATTGTACTTGGGAAATTGGTGTTCCGCGGGTGATGCGCGGGGCCTCGAGGCCCAGCACCCGGTAGCCGTTGCGGGTTGCAGCCCGCACCAGCACCCTGGGGTCTACCTGTTTCCACAAGAAAAGCGCCTCCTTTCGCACGTCCAGGTCGGGGCTGCTGCTCTTTGAGTCGGTGCCCAGGGCGGGCTCGAGGCGATGCTTCAGGTACAGCGTCCAGGGCAGCGAGCCACAGGCCAGGCCCTCGTTGCTGCGCGGGCAGGAAACCAGGCGGGTTCCCGACTGGGCCAGCATCTGCACCTCCTCTTCGTCTACCTGAACCCCGTGCACGATGGTTAGGTGCGGCCCCAGCACCCCCAGTTCGGCCAGATAGCGCACGGGGGTGAGGCCAGGCCAGTCCTGATAAGCGGGAAAGCCATACTGCAGGGGTACTTCCTGTAGCGCCCCGCTGCCCTGGGTCATCAGCTCGGTCTCCTCGGGGCTTTCGGCCACGTGCATCTGCAGGGGGAAGCCCTCCAGCCGGGCAATCTCCACCAGCTTTTTGAGCAGAGCCGCGCTCACGTTGTACGGGGTGTGGGGCGAAATGCCCACCCCAACTTGACTATTCTGCTGCCTCCAGTCCGATAACTGCTGGGCGACTTTTTTCGCCACCGAATCTGCCTGACTGGGGTTTCGGTTGATCACTTCCAGGTAAAGCACCCCTGGGAGTGGGCTATGTTCTAGGAGCCATGTGAGCACCTCGGGCTTGTACACGATGTCGCCAAAGCCGCCTACACCGAGCGCCTGAAGTTCGCGCAGGCCTCGTTCGGCAGCCTTTACGTTGCGTTCGGAAGCGTGGTCAATCACGTGCCTGATGAAGCTGCTGTAGCTTCCTCGAAAATATGGAACCGTGGACAGATCCAGGTGGGTGTGGGCGTTCACCACCGGCGGCGTGAGGGCTTTGCCTTTGTGCACCAATGGCGTATCAGGATAGGCTTGCTGCAGCTCGGCCAGTTGACCCACTGCCGCTACATGCTGGCCCACCACCACCAGGCCCCCCTCGAGCATGGGCGTGCCAAAGCCCGCATACACCACCTCAGCAGTCCAGATTTCAGGCTTGAGTATCAGGTTATCCTCCCGATGATGTCTGGCTCAATCGTCCCGTTCCAGCACGTAGCGGTTGGGGTTTCGCACAAAGTCCACCGCCCGGTAGCCCTGCTGGAAGTAGTGCTCGAAGACCTCGCGGCTGTGGGTGCGCCAAAGCTGGGCCAGGGGCGGGTTGGTTTGCAAGATCTGGCCCCAGTTCTCGGGTATCTGTACCAGGACGTGCTTTTCGGTCAGGCTCAGCTCGAGCCCTACTGGCACCTCTCTTTCGATCTGGTTGGCCTGGGGCAGGCCCCTGGGGTCAAAGGCAGGGGCGGGGGCGTAGATGCGCTGAAAAACCCTGGGGGAGCAGAGCTCCCATACCGCGTAGGCCCGGTCGGAAGGTGCGCCCGCATTGATGCCGCCCATAGTGCCGTAGCAGTTGGGGATATAGCGGTTGAAAGTAGCCCCCAGCTTGCGAAGGTTGAAATGGGCGTTGAGGCTCCGCAACGGGTCGAAGGTCCAGACCACCCGCAGGTAGCCCTTGCTCAAGGCCCAGTCGCGCTGGTAACGCTTGAGCAGGAGGCCAATCTGGCTGCCCTGAAACTCCGGCAAGACCCCGGCCATGTGGGAGTGGTGTTCGCTCGGGCGGTCGGTGGGGAAGCCGAAGATGAAGCCCACCAGGCGCTCGGTGGCGTTGGGCTCGGGCACATAGGCCCCTGCCAGCAAAGCTCCCTCATGCACCAGGGCCATCAGGGTGCCGGGGCGGATGGTGTCGCTGGGGTCGTTCCAGATGGCCTGCTCGAGCCGGGGAATTTGTGCTATTTCCTCGGGTTCGTGCAGTTCACGAATCACAACGTTCATAAGGCGAGGGCGTTGGGCGTTTTAGCTCCGGGGGGTCACATAGGCCGATTTCTCGGTCAGGCTTTGAATCAGGTCGCGCTTCAGCGTGATGCCCAGGCCGGGGCCTTGCGGCACAGGCATCAGGCCGCTGGTGGCCTCGAGGGCCTCCTCGATGATGTCCTCCTGCCAGTAGCGGCTGGCGCTGCTGGTATCGCCTGGCTTGATGAACATGGGCAACGTGGCCACGTGGATGTTGGCGGCGCGGCCAATGCCGGCCTCCAGCATCCCGCCCATCCAGACCGGCAGGCCGTAGCTCTGGGTGATGTCGTGAATCTTGCGGCTGGCCAGGATACCGCCCACCCGCCCCGGCTTGAGGTTAATCACCCGCCCGGCCCCAATTTCCAGGGCTTTGCGGGCGTCCTCGGGCGAGGTGATGGACTCGTCTAAGCAGATGGAGGTGGAGATGGCCGCCTGCAACTTGGCGTGGTCCAGGATGTCGTCGAAGGCCAGGGGCTGCTCGATATAGTCCAGCCCGGCGGCGTCCAGGGCCTTGAAGGTGGCAATATCGTTTAGGCTGTAGGCCGAGTTGGCGTCTACGGTGAGGCTGGCCTCGGGGTAGGCTTCGCGCACCGCCATCACCACCTTGACGTCCCAGCCGGGCTTTATTTTCAGCTTGATGCGCTTATAACCTTCCGCCAGTCCCCGGCCCACCTTCTCGAGAGTGGCCTCGAGGCTGGGTTCTATCCCCAGGCTGATGCCCACCGGAATCTCGGTTCGCACACCGCCCAACACCTTCCAGAGGGGCTGTCCCAGGCTTTTGCACCAGAGGTCCCAGAAGGCCATCTCGAGGGCCGCCTTGGTCATCTTGTTGCCCCTAAAGCCGGCAATCTCGCCCCAGAGCTGCTCGGGGTTGGCGAAGTCTTTGCCCAGCACTTTGGGAAGCAGCAGCTCTTCCAACAGCGCCCAGGCCCCTGGGATGGTCTCCTCGCGGTAGTGGGGTGTGAACTCCATCACGGTCTCGGCGTAGCCCTCGAGGCCCTCGCCGTAGAGCGTCAGGACGATAAGGTGACGCATGGTCTGCACCCCAAAGGAGGTCTCGAAGCGAAACTTGAGTGGTAGCGAGATCAGGCGGAGGTCGGCTGCTTCGATTTTCATGCCTGTATGCTAACACGCTGGATGCGAAAAGCCCAGTAAGTGTACCGGATGGTCGGTGTAGACGGTTTTCACAAGCGTCAGTATAGTGAACAAAGTCACAGATTGCAGACTACTGTGACCTGAGTTTTCATGCCAAAATCACAAAAACCGGGCTAACGGTATAGGACGAAACCGACCCAGTCTGAAAAATGCTCGCGCCAAGGCCAAAGCAAAAGGAACGCATCAAGGGCGCAAGGTTTTCTTCGGCTTAACTGGGCCAGCCTTAGCGCAGGAGCTGCTGGATGAGGCCCTGCAAAACCTGCGCCTGCTGCTCGAGGCCCATACGGCCCAGGTCGCCGCTGACAAAGCTGGCCTTGCCTTTACCAAAGGTGCTGGACTCGGCCAGGGGGCGCTGGCTGGGGTCGTTGGTTATGAGCATCAGCCTGCCGCCCTGCTCCACGTAGGCCCGCAGCATCTTGCGCTGGGTTTCTGGCCAGTGGTTGCTCCAGTCGGGCGGCAGAACCCAGACGACCAGTGGGTATTCTGCCACTTTTCCGGCCTCAGGCCGCTTTGTAGGGCTTGCCTGAACCAGGGTACTGCTAAAACCCAGGCCATCCAGGGCCTTTTTTACGGCGTCTACCTCGGAGGCTTCGACCACCAGAAGGGCGGATTTTTTGGGGATGGGCGGGCTATCTGCTGGGGTGTTTGGGGCTGGCTGGCCGACCTGAGGGCTGCTGGGCGGTGCGGGCTTTAGCGCAGCCAGCGCTTCTGCCAGCCGAATCAGGCCCCTGCCGCTGCCAGCAGATGACAGGGGCAGCGCTGCACTAAGCAGGGCTTGCCGCACCTGCTCGGCCTTGAAGCCCCCGGACATCAGCAAGGCCGCACTGCCGGCAGCAATGGCGGTGCTGACGGAGGTTCCACTCATGGCCATATAGCGCCCGCCGGGAATGGTTGAGTGCACGTCCACCCCCGGGGCAACCAGGTCGGGCTTGCTCACCACGGTGTGGTAGGGTGCGCCCCAGCGCACCTCGCCGCGGCTGCTGAATCCAGCAATCTGATTGGCGGGGTTGCTGGCTCCTACCGCCAGCACCCCCGGCATGTTGCCAGGGGAGGCCGGGGCGCCGCCGGAGTTCCCTACCGCAAACACTGGCAATACCCCCATTTGCTTCATGCGTTCGACCACAGGCACAAACTCGCTCCAGCTCCCCTCGAGGCCCAGCGACATCGAAACGATTTGCACGTTTTGCTCGAGCACCCAGTCCAGGCCGCCCAGCACCTGGGCCAGCGTGCCGTAGCCGCCCGGCAAGACCAGAGCTGAAACCAGGCGTGCCTCTGGGGCCACACCCACATTGTTGGCCACCAGCAGACCGGCAGTAAAGGTTCCGTGCAGCGAGGAGTCGTAGGGGTCGCTGGGGCGGGCTGTGCCGTCGGTGTCAACCTCTGCAAAGGCGGCTATTTTCCCACGCAGGTCGGGGTGGGATGCATCTACCCCAGTGTCCAGGTGGCCAATGCGGATGCCCTGACCCCGCATCCCAGCCGCCCACAGGCCAGGCACGCCGATGTGCTGTAAGGCCCAGTTGCTTCCACTGTTGACCGGGTTAGCAAGGGCCGAGGCTACGGGCTGGCTGATATGTACCGGGCGGTTTGGGTAGACCCGTCGCACCCCGGGAATCTGGGCCAGGCGACTTACCTGCGACTCCGGTAAGCGCACCAGGAAGCTCTGACTGGCCCAGAACCCCTTGCTAGCCTTGACGCTAAGCCGCCCTTGCATCTGGCCCAGGTGGGCTTTGAGCAGACGCGTGAGTTCGGCCCGGGCCTGCCCTTTGGGTAGTTGTGGCCCATCAAGTTCCACAATTACTTCTACCAGGGCAGGTGCGGCCAGCGTGACTGGGGCCAGCAATGCCAGAAGAATCGGGATGAGCAGTCTTAATAACACCATGCCTTCAGGCTAGGCAGCGCTATGGATCTGAGTTTGAGCGAAAACTAAAGAAATCTTGGGATAGACCTTGAGCCTGGCTTTATCTACCCGGCAATGGTCGGGTTGACCTGTCGCAAAGGCCCGTCTGGTTGGGATTGAAGCCATAGCAACCTCTGTGAAGCGCACGATCAGGTAGTCTTGGGGTATGACGCCAGAAGAGTTCAAGCGCCTGGGATACCAGCTGATTGACTTTATAGCCGAGTACCGCGCCGGGCTCGAGGCCAAGCCCGTGATGGCGCAAGTGCAGCCTGGGGCCATCAAAGCCCTGTTTTCCCCTACACCTCCCGAGCAGCCGGTGGGCTTTGAAGAGGTGCGGCAAGACCTCATGGCCCTTTTTCCCGGCCTGACCCACTGGCAAAGCCCCAATTTCTTCGCCTGGTTTCCTTCCAATGCCCCGCTGTCTTCGGTACTGGCCGATCTGGTAGCTACTGGGTTGGGCCAGACCGGCATCACCTGGCAGGCTAGTCCAGCCCTGACCGAGCTCGAGGAGGTCACGACCGACTGGTTGCGGCAGATGTTGGGCCTGCCCGAGTATTTTCAAGGGGTAATTCAGGACACCGCCTCCAGCGGTACGCTGGTTGCGCTGCTTACGGCCCGGGAGTGGGCCACCGGCCAGTCCCAGGATCGGGGCGGGCTCCAGGCCGAGCCGCAACCCCTAACGGTCTACGCCTCCGATCAGGCCCATAGCTCCGTACCCAAGGCCGTGCTGCTGGCGGGCTTTGGCCGCGAGAACCTGCGCCTCATCGGCACCGATGACAACCACGCCATGTGTCCAGACCAGCTCGAGGCCGCCCTAAAGCGCGACCTGGCCGAAGGCCGCAAGCCCTGCGCGGTGGTGGCGGCGGTAGGCACTACCAATACCACCGCCATCGACCCCCTGCGCGAAATTGCCAAACTGTGCCAGCGCTATGGCCTCTGGCTGCACGTGGACGCCGCTATGGCCGGCTCCGCCATGATTTTGCCGGAGTGCCGCCACCTGTGGGACGGAATCGAACAGGCCGATTCCATCGCCATCAACCCCCACAAATGGCTGGGGGTAGCCTTCGATTGCTCGCTTTATTACGTGCGTGAGCCGGAGCACCTGATTCGGGCCATGTCCACCAACCCCTCCTACCTGCACTCCGCCGCCGATGGGCAGGTCAAAAACTACAAGGACTGGGGCATCCCGCTGGGGCGGCGCTTCAGAGCCCTCAAACTCTGGTTCACCCTGCGCGACCAGGGGGTTCAGGGACTGCAAGCCCGCCTGCGGCGCGACATAGCCAATGCCAGGTGGCTCGAGGCCCAGGTGCGGCAGACCCCCGGCTGGGAACTGCTGGCCCCGGTGCCCTTCCAGACGCTCTGTGTGCGCTACAATCCGGGCCACCTCTCGCCCGAGCAGCTCGATCAGCACACGCAAAACTGGGTGGCCCGCATCAACCGCTCGGGCCGGGCCTTCCTCACCCCAGCCTTGCTGAAAGGGCGCTGGATGGTGCGGGTTTCGATTGGGGTCGAAAGCACCGAACGCAGCCACGTGGAGGCGTTGTGGCACCTAATGCAGCAGGAAGCCCAGAAGGTGGAGATTGAGACCTGAGCTGAAACCCTACCAGCCCCTGCAAACCCAGGATGGCTCGCTCACCCTGGTGCACCCGGTATTCGGCGAGGCCTACAGCTCGCGGCATGGGGCCTGGATGCAGGCCAACGAGCTTTACCTGAAGCTGACCCAGACCCATCAGCACCCGGCCCCCAGGGTGCTGGAGGTGGGCTTTGGACTGGGGGTCAATTTCCGGGCCACGCTGGAAGACTGCCTGAAGCGCGGGGTTTTTCTGGAGTACATAAGCTATGAGGGCTTTCCGGTATCCCGCGGGGTTCTGGCCTCGGTGGAGCTTCCCCTTTCGGCGCCATCCCAGCGGATATGGGCCAGCCTGCTAAAGCGCTGGCCGGCCCATCCGCAGGGTTCACTCTGCCTAAAGGGCCCCTGGGGCCGCCTCGAGGTTCGTTTCGAGGACGTAACGGCTGCGCTTTTTCCGGCGGGGTGGGCCAGCGCTATCTATTTCGACCCCTTTAGCCCCCGGGTTAACCCCGAGCCCTGGCAGCCCCGCGTGCTGGAAAAGCTATTTTTGGCCGCCAGTAGTGGCGCACGGCTGGCAACCTACTCGGTTTCTGGACGTTTTCGGCGCGACCTGGCAGCGGCCGGTTTTGTGGTAAGTAAGGTTCCGGGTGTAGGCAAGAAAGCCTGGACGCTGGCAGAACACCCCTAAATCAAGCTGTTCGCGTATCGGCCAGCTTGGGGTCATCCGACTCAGGGATAATGTTCAGGCCCATAGCCCGTTCGGCCAGCCGTTCTCCGGCCTCGGCGAAGGGGTGCGAGATGAGGGTTACGCCGGCCTCGAGCAGGATCGGGTCTTCTTCGCGGTGGTAGCCGGTAGCGGCAATGATTCCACTAAAGCCCCGCTGCTTAAGGCCACGGGCGGCCCGAAGCTTGGCCTCGAGGTCGGGCAGGGTCAGCAATACGCCCCTGAGTCCCGTCAAGTCCAAGCGCTCCCATAGCTCGGGGTCTTCGGCGTCGCCGTAGCGCACCTGACGCATTTTAGCCCGGTGGAAGTCCAGCTTGCCTTCGTCCGCATCCAGGCCCAACACCCGGTAGCCGTGGCTGGCCAGCATCTTGTAGGCGGCCCCACCCGTGCGGCCCATGCCCACCACCAGCCACTCGGCCCCGCCCAGGCTGGTAGGCTCGTCGTCGGCGTGCTGTACCTTACGCTCGAAGCGCAACAAGAAATGCTCGTAGCGCTGAAACAGGCTATGCACCGAGCGGTTGAGGGGGGCGGCCAGGGCCAGCGAGACCGCCACCACCAGCCCCACCAGCTGGCCCCAGGACTCCGGTAACAGACCCCCCTCTACGGCGGCCACACTGGTAATCAGGGCGAATTCACTGTAGCTGGCGAGCGAAACGCTGGTTACAAAGGCAGTGCGAGCCCGCAAGCCAAAGGCGATGAAGAGAGCGAAGAACAAGACGGCCTTAAGCGGTATGAGCAGGATAAAACCCAGCGCCAGCGGCAGCGCCGAGGCCGAGGGTAGGCCCATCAGCCCAATATCCAGGAAAAAGGCCACCAGGAAAGCCTCTTTCAGGCCCCACAGGGTACGCGAAAGCTCGGAGGTTTGCGGGTGTCCTGCCAGAACCGCGCCCATCAGCAAAGCCCCCAGCTCCGGCGATACCCCCAGGCTTTGGGCCAGGCTAGCACCCCCTAGGGACAAGCCCAGGCCGTACAGCAACAAAAGCTCGTCGTGGCCGCTTTTTTCCAGAATCCAGCCCACAACAGGGCGCAGCAGAGGCAGGGCCAGAAGGAGCAAGGCCCAGGGCGTTGGATTTTTGACGCCGGCATAGGCCAGTAGCCCAACCGCGACCAAGTCCTGCAAAACCAGGATGCCTACCGCCACCCGCCCGTGGAAGGTGGAGAGCTCCCGCCGGTCATCCAGCAGCTTGACGGCCAGTACGGTGCTCGAGAAGGCCAGCCCCACCCCTACAAAAAGCGCCGCATCGGTGCTCATGCCCAGCAAAAGGGTGATCAGGCCCAGCAGCAGGGCGAAAAGCACCAGATGGATCCCCCCCACGCCCAGCACTTCCCGGCGCACTAAGCTGGCAAAGCGGAGCTTCAGGCCCACCGTAAACAAAAGCAGCAGCACGCCCACATCGGCGATTTCTCCCAGCAAGCGGCTGTCCTGGTAGCCAAACCCCCAGAGCGCAAAACCCGCCCCCAGATAGCCCACCAGGGGTGGCAGGCCAAAGCGGCTCGCCAGCAACCCCAGCCCATAGGCGGCCCCTACCCACGCCAGCTCCATACCTCAATCATAGAGGCTAACGCCTGGATTTCTTAGCGGCCAAAACCCCGAAGGGGGGCTGGCCCAGCCGCCTGGCCAAACGGGGCATCAGGATAAGCTGGGGGTTTTTCAACCACAGCGCATCCAGCAAGCCCTGGGCCAGGGGGCCAGCGTTGGCGTAGCGGCGCAGCGGAACCCGGATGGCCTCGCCTTCGCTGGCTATCAGAACCAGCTGGATTCCACCGCCCAGGATGTCCCGCAGGCCATCCACGGCCTCAACGCGGGGCAGCGGGTGTTCCGTCCAGCGGCCAAAGCTCTGGATGCGCAGGTGGGTGGGGGTGACCTCGAGCCCGCTCAGCCAGCCTTCATCCACCCCGAGTAGCACCATGTAAACCCCCAGCAGCCCAAACAGAATCACCGACCAGCGCGGCTCGACGCCCTGTAGCCAGGCGGCGCTGCATAAAGCTACCAGGGCCAGGCCCATGACCATCAGCCCTACCGCAACCACATAGGTCTGCAGGCTGCGTTTTGAGACTACCGCTTTGGGCTCCTCCATGGCGGCAAGTTTACGTGGGCTGCCAGCACCGTACAAGTGCAGGGGACGGTCTTTTGGGACATAGCCCCGACCAGCCTGTTCACCTAGGGACGATCCCCTTCGGGACAGACCGCTAAAGCGGCTGTTCACCAAGCGGACGATCCCCTTCGGGACAGACGGCTGGCGCCGCTGTTCACCCAGGGACGATCCCCTTCGGGACAGACGGCTGGCGCCGCTGTTCACCCAGGGGACGATTACCCTCGGGACAGACGACAGAAGCCGCTTTTCAACGAATGCGCGCCATCAGGGTGGGAAGTTCAAGGACAAAGCTCGAGGGGTGCTTGGCTTTTTGCCTTCGACTTTTCACTTGCCCACGCAAAAGTTACGGAATACTCGGTCAATCACCTCTTCCGAAACGTCTTTGCCCAGGATTTCGGCCAGCGCGTCCAGGGCCATCTCGATCGAGAGGGCGGCCAGGTCCTGGGGGGCTTGCAGGGCTTCGTGCAGGTGGGTTTGGGCCCGGCGCAGGGCCTCCACATGCCGCTCGTTGCTGACCCAAAGCTCCCCCTCGGGGGCCTGGCCCAGAAGCCGCTGGTGGATTTGCTGGCGTAGCTCGTGCAGGCCCAGGCCGGTCTGGCTCGAGACCCGCAGGTACGAATCCGCTGTCCAGGCGGGGGCCAGGTCGGCCTTGGTGGCTACCTTCAGGGTGCGCTCCCAGGGCAGCGGTGGCGGGGTGGGGTGGGGCTGGCTCTGGTCGGCCAGGTAGAGCACCAGGTCGGCTTCCTGTGCGATCTGTAAGGCCCGTTCCACCCCGCTTTTCTCGATTGGGTCGTGGGTTTCCCGGACTCCGGCGGTGTCCACGGCCACAATGGGCACCCCGGCAATCTCCATAGGGGCTTCCAGGTAGTCGCGGGTGGTGCCCGGGATGGGGGTAACGATGGCCCGCTCGTAGCCCAAGAGCGCATTGAGCAGGCTGGACTTGCCGGCATTGGGGGCCCCCACCAGGGCAATCCGGGCCCCTTTCTGGGCGATGCGCCCGGCGGGGGCGGTGGCCAGCAGGTGGCCGATTTCCTGCAAAACGGGCTCGAGGGTTTCCTGAATCTGGGCGGGTTCGACCCCTTCTTCGGGGTAGTCCAGCCAGGCCTGGATGTGCGCCAGCAGGTCGAACAATTGCTCGGAGAGGTGCGCGATCTTCTGCGACAACCCCGCGCTCAGGCCCCGCAAGGCCTGACGCCGGGCGGCGTCCGACTCGGCCTCTACCAAGCTCAGCACCGCCTCGGCCTGGGCCAGGTCCATTTTTCCGTTCAGGTAGGCCCGCAGCGTGAACTCACCGGGCTGGGCCGGGCGGGCCCCTAGCTCAAACAGCGCCTGCAAAACCCGGCGCAACACCGCAGGCGAGCCGTGGGTGTGCAGCTCGGCGCTGTCCTGGCCGGTGTAGGAATGGGGCCTGCGGAAAACCAGCAACAGCGCCTCGTCCAGCACTTCCTGGGTGTTCGGGTCGCAGATTTTACCGTAGGTGAAGCGCCCGCCGGCCAGTCTGTAGGGATTTTTGCCCTGCCAGAGCCTAGAGACCAGTTCTAGAGCGCCGTTGCCCGAGACCCGCACAATCCCCACCGCGCCCTTGCCGGGCGGGGTGGCGATGGCGGCAATCACATCGTTTAGCGAAGGCAGGCCCACAGGGGTTTAGTCTATTCTCGGCAGAATCCAGTCAATGAGGGTTAAGGCAGTTTTGCTGCGGCTGAGGGGGTGGCATTGCCCTGTGCGCGGGAGCCGGTTAGCAGCACCCCCATCACCTTGAGGTCGGACTCGAGCGAACCTACCATCTGGGCAAACAGTTCATCCATCAGTTGGGCTTTCGGGTGTGGTAACGGGTACTAAGTGACTCAGCCAGCAGTAAGGCGGCTTGTTTGTCCAGATACTGGTTGCCATTGCCGCACTTGGGAGACAGGATGCAACGCGGGCAGCCTTCCTGGCAAGGGCAGCGCTTTAGCAGCTCGCGGGCGGCGGCTATCCAGCGGGGGAATTGCCGTGCCGCCGCACGAGCATACCCCACCCCACCCGGATAACCATCGTAGATGAAGATGGTCGGGCCGCTACCTGAGGGCAGGGGCCGGGGATAGAAGGGGTAGGAAACCCCGCCGATGTCCTGCCGCTCGGCCAGCACAAAAAGCGGCAGCAAACCAATCAGGGTGTGCTCGAGGGCGTGAATGGCCGCGGGCACCAGGGCCTGGGTCAGAAAAATCTCGTCGGGCTGGCGGGCTTCTTCCAGGGTGGGTAGTACCTCCAGGCCTTCGCAGGGATGAAACCAGACGGCCTCGGTCTGGAAGGTCAGCTCGGGCATCAGGAGGGCCACCTCTTCCAGCACCGTCTCGGTTAGGAAGCGCTTTTTCACGTACCCGCTAACCCGCTCCCGCAGCATCACCGTTCCCACCCAGACCCCGTCTAGAACCTCCTCGCCCTCCAGCACCTCGATCTCGGTCTCGGCCCGGGGCTGGGTGTAGTAGTCCTCGAGGCCCGGCAAGAGCACAATCTCCCGCCGCTCGGGGTCGAGGTTGCGAACCAGGTAAGTTTCGCCCTGGTGCAGATAAACTGCGCCGGGATGGGCCTCCCAGTAGGCCTGGCGCTCGTCCAGGGTGCCCAGGAGCTTCCCGCTGTTGTCGCGCAGGCTAAAGCTCTTGCCAAACCCCCGCAAAACCAGGGCCTGGTGCGGGTTTCGCACCGGGGAGTAAAGCCGCCCGTATTTTTCGATGAGGGGGGGCTGGATGTTGTGCCAGGGTTTGTAAAAAGGGTCGGAGGCCTGCAGAGTGCCGGGCAGCGCAATGGGCAGCTCCCGTGCGGCGCAGTGGGCGTGTAGGGGGTAGAGCGTGGGGTTATCGGGGTCGGCAATGGCCGCCTCGGGAGCGCCTGCCAGGAGCAGTTCGGGGTGTTGTTCAAAATAGGCATCCATGGGGTCTTCGCGGGGAATCCAGAGCACCAGTGCGCGCCTGCTTCCCCGCCCGGCCCGCCCGGCCCGCTGCCAGAAGGAGCTCACCGAGCCCGGATAACCCAACAGAATGACCGCGTCCAGCCCCCCAATGTCCACCCCCAGCTCGAGCGCGCTGGTGCTCACCAGCACCCGCACCGTGCCCTCTTGCAGGGCTTGCTCCAGCTTGCGCCGCTCGGCGGCGGTATAACCCGCCCGGTAGGGCCGTACCCGCTCGTCGGCGGCATAGCGGGCGACCAGCTCGGCGGTGCGCCGGGCGTTGGTAAAAATCAGGGTGCGCAGCCCCTGTTCTGCGGCATGGCGGGCCAGCAAGGCCGCCTCGAGGTTGGGGCTGCGGCGGTTCTTGCCTTCCTTATCCAGGGCTTTAGGTACCCAGACCGCAAACTCGCGCTCGGCCCCCCGGGGGCTGGCGGTGATCTGCACAAACTCCAGGCCGGTCAGGCTCTGGGCGTGTTCGGCAGGGTTGGCGATGGTGGCGCTGGCTGCAATCACCTGGGGGCTGGCCCCGTAGTGCCAGGCCAGCCGCAACAGCCTTTGCAGAATCAGCGCGGTATGTGTGCCAAATACCCCCCGGTAGGCGTGCAGTTCGTCCAGCACGATGTACCGCAGTTTGGACAAAAACCCGGCCCACTCGCCGTGGCGGGGCAGCAGGCCAAAGTGCAGCATGTCGGGGTTGGTGAGGAGGGCCTGCCCAAGTTCCCTGGCCTTTTTGCGCTCCGAATCGCGTGTATCACCGTCGTAGGCGTAGATTTTGTCGGCGACCTCGAGCGCCCTGCCCATCTGCCTCAAGCGCAAAAGCTGGTCGTGGGCCAGGGCCTTGGTGGGGTAGAGCAACAGCGAAGTCTGGCCCTCGAGCAAAGCCTTTAGCACCGGAACCTGGAAGACCAGGCTCTTGCCCGAGGCCGTAGAGGTGCTCATCACCAGGTGCTGGCCCTGCTCGAGCTGGGCAAAGGCCTCGGCCTGAAAGCGATAGGGGTGCAGCCTTAAGGCCATCAGCACGCCCGAGAAAATACCGTCATAGGGCACCTTTTCCGGAGGTTTTGGGGGCAGTACCCGCACAAAGGTGAGCTGCCCGGCATAGCCTTCAAGGTCGCGCAGCCATTCGGCGTAGCTAGGGTAGGGGAGGAGTTCTTTGGGCAACGACATGCTTTAGGGTTAGGGGCGGTAGTCTCCGGGTTTTTGTTCCCGCACCTGAGACAAATTGTAAAGTGGAACCAGCACCAAAAGTGCACCAAAAAAGCCCAGTGCTTGTAAATCGAACCCTTCTACAATCAGCCCCCCCAGGATGGGCAGGCTCATGCCGGCGGCGTTGGACCACAGGTCGAGCACCCCGATGGCCTGGCCGCGCCGGGTGGGTGGCGTCACATCGGTCAGCATGGTGTTGGCGCTCAAAAAAGCCCCCGACCAGCCCAGCCCCACCAAAAAAGTGCCGGCGGTAATCACCCAGTAACCCTCGCCCAGCCCCACCAGCAAGGCCCCCAGCCCCGCTACTACCAGCCCCGCCATAATCACCGGCTTGCGGCCCAGGCGGTCGGCCAGGCGGCCAATGGGCCAGGAAAAAGCAAACATGCCCATTACGTGCAGCGCTACCGAAAAAGAGATTTGCGAAAGGCTGCAATCGAGGGCCTTGAGCGCCAGCGCCGTCATGGCCATCATCATGACCATCTGCCCCTGCACCGTGACCGCGGTGAGGATGGCGGCAACCCGGATGCGGGCCAGGTCTTTTTGCTCGAGGTTGTCCGTGTTTGAGGCGTTGCCCTGCAAGGCCCAGGCCGGGTAATAGCGGTTGAGCTCGAGGGCCATCTGCTTGGGGTCGGGCCGAATACTCCTAATCAGCAAAAAACTTGGCAGTATGAGCAACGGCACCATCAGCCAGGCCAGGGCAATCTCGCTCACCCCCAGGGCCAGCCCCAGCCGTTCGGCGGTCCAAACCAGCAACGGCGAGAGGCCCGCCCCCAACAAAGAACCCATTGCCACCAGGCTCAGCCCCTCGGCCCGTCGGCTGGGAGGGTACATATCGGCTGCCGCCACCCGCATCTGCTGTACGGCCCCCACCCCACTGCCAAACACCAGCACCCCCACACAAAACAGGGCAAACGATCCCAATAGGGTGGCGGTGCCGATGAGCAAGGCCCCCACCAGCGCCAGCCACAATCCCAGGTATAGCCCGGCCTTCCTTCCCCGCCGGTCGGTCATGCGGCCCACAAAATACGCCGTCATGACCCTGGACAGGGCCAGAAGACTGGTGGCCAGGCCCGCGAATGTGGCATTGCCCAGCAACAGCACCACCTGGATGGCCCCGAAGGTGGGTACGAGCTGCATACCTGCTCCGTTGACGGCCTGGGTGATGGCCAGCAGCCAGGTGTTTTTTCGCACCAGGGGGGGAATCGCCACTTGCTTGGTATCGGAGGGTACCTGGGGCCAGGCGGACACAAGGGCAGTATACGCTTGATTCAGTGCAGGCTTTTCTCACCGCCCACCCCCTCGAGGCCGGTTATTGATAAAAAAGAGCAACCTCAGGCTTGTTTCTTGCTGCTGGGGCGCTCGAAAACATGCCTCTGGGCCTAGCAACGCAGACCAGCCTGACCCCGCTTCGCGGCGAAGAAAGCGCATCACTTCGGTGAGGCACGTCTGCTTGTCGCTTCTCGTTTTCGTAACTCGAAGCCCAAGCCCCGGCGGGCTGCGCCCGGCCCACGCCCCAGGACGTAACCTACGTCTAGGCCAGGATAACCACGTTGTGGCTATGACTCACGCCACCCCCTAGCCGACGCACTCACGTTTTCGTACGGCGGCAAAAAAACGAAGACCGCGATAGTATCGCCGCAAGCACTTTGGAAGCGGTAAACACATTATGGGCGGGTGCCCTGCTAGACTTATCTGGATGGAAGCTGCACCCAAAAAACTTTCCCCTGCTTTGCAACTGGGCATCGTTGGCCTTATTGCAGTTGGCCTGCTTGTGCTGGCCTTGTTTTCCTCACCACCGCAAAGAAGCGGGGATTTGCCACAGGCCCAGTTGGTCCGCCTCGACGGGAGCAGCGTACAGCTCCAGAGTGGAAAGCCCACCGTGCTCACCGTCTGGGTCACCTGGTGCTCGTACTGCCAGCGGCAGCTCCCCGAGTTTGAAGCGATAGCCCGCCAGCGTCCAGACGTTCAGTTCGCCTTTGTGAACGACGGCGAGCCGGCCCAGCTGATACGCCAGTTCCACGACACCCGGGGTTTTGCCAGTGCAGCGGTGTATCAGGATGCCTTGCGCATGGTTTCCAGGTCGCTGAGGGTAAATGGCTACCCCGCCAACTATTTTTACGACTCCAAGGGCAAGTTGGTGGGGGCGGTACCAGGCTACATGAGCCCGGAGCAACTTCAGGCTGCGCTGGCGAAGCTCAACTAGCGTTGATTTGGCGCCGGCTCGAGCCTTGGCAACAATTCCTACAACCGTTAACGTTACGCCAATGGCCGCTGTCAAGGGTACGAAGCAAGCCTATTTTTCCTCCGAACTTTTCCAGTTTCTGATTGAGCTGCGTTACAACAACCAACGGGAATGGTTCAAGGCCAACAAGCCCCGCTACGAGGCCTGGGTTCGGCAGCCGTTTCTGCGCTTTATTGCAGATTTTGCTCCGCGCCTGGAGAAAATAAACCCGGACTATGTAGCGGGCCCCCAAAGTCTCTTTCGCATCCACCGCGATACCCGCTTTAGCGCCAACAAAGCCCCCTACAAGACCCATGCCGCGGCTCAGTTTCGCCACCGCCTGGGGCAAGATGTGCACATGCCGGGTTTTTACATCCACCTCGAGCCCGACAACTGCTTTCTGGGAGCCGGAATGTGGATGCCTGAGCCCGAAAACCTGCGGCGCATCCGTGCGGCCATTGCCCGCCAGGATCCCCGCTGGTTGATGCTCCGCAAGAAGCTAAAGCTCGATGGAGAGGGCAAACTAACCCGCCCGCCCAAAGGCTTTGACCCCCATCACCCACTTATCGAAGACCTGAAGCAGCGTAGTTTTACAGTCTCGTACAACCTGTCCGAGGAAATAGTTGTTTCGGAAGAGTTTAGCGATACAGTAGAAAAGACCTTTCGCAGGCTGCTGCCGCTCAATCGGTTTTTGAGTGAGGTCTTGTTGCTTCCCACGCAGACATGATTGTGCGCCTGCCCAGGACATGCCTCGAGCAAACCCTTTCCCACCTGCGGGCGGCCATGCCCCACGAAGGGGTGGGGCTATGGCTGGGCCGGGCAAGGCGGGTCTCTGAGGTCTGGCCCTTGCATAACGTTCACGCCCGACCCTGGGAACGCTACCAGGCAGAACCCCAGTCCCTCATCGAAGCAGTTCGGTATAGCGAACGGGCGGGCCTCGAGCTCGTGGCAATTTTTCACTCCCACCCCAATGGGCCCGCGCAGCCCAGTGAAACTGACCGCGCCCAGGCCTTCTGGCGTGTCCCTTACGTAATCTTCGATATGCGCACAGAACACCTGCGGGCTTTTTGGCTACCGCAAGGGGAAGAGGTGCTGGTCTGGCTCGAGGAAGACTGAACGCTTCAGGCGCAGGGTTGCTATAGTGCTGGTATGTGGACCAAAGAGGAGCTGGACCGTTACGCCCGCCACATTGTGCTGCCAGGGGTGGGTGGCGCAGGCCAGGCCAGGCTCAAGCAAAGCTCCGTGCTGGTGGTGGGCGCAGGGGGCCTGGGCTCGCCGGTGCTCATGTACCTGGCCGCAGCGGGGGTGGGCCGCCTGGGCCTGGTAGAAATGGATAGGGTAGACCTCTCCAACCTGCAGCGGCAGGTACTGTTCGATACCGCATCCATCGGACAGCGCAAGGCCGAGATAGCTAAAAGTCGGCTGGAAAGCCTTAACCCCCACCTCCGGGTAGAAGCCTATGCCCAGCGCATTACCGCTGAAAACGCCTTAGGGCTGCTGGAGCCCTACGATCTCATCATCGACTGCACCGACAACTTTCCTACCCGCTACCTGATCAACGACGCCTGTGTTTTGCTGGATAAACCGCTGGTTTACGGGGCCATTCACCAGTTTGAGGGCCAGCTCTCGGTTTTTCATTACCAGGGAGGACCCTGTTACCGCTGTTTGTTTCCCCAGCCGCCCAGGCCTGGAACGGTTCCCAACTGTGCGGAAGCCGGGGTGTTTGGGGTGCTTCCCGGTGTGATTGGCAGCCTGATGGCCACCGAGGCGCTCAAGGTGCTGCTGGGGCTGGGGGAGGTGCTGTCCGGCCAGCTTCTGCTGTACGACGGCTTGCAGGCGCGCTTCCACCGCCTTGGTTTTCCCCGCCGCCCGGACTGCGGGGTGTGTGGCGAACACCCTAGTGTAACTACACTGCAAGATTATGAGCTTTGGTGCGGTATTTCGGTGTAAAAAGCGCGATACAATACACAGGCTATAGCCGACTGCGGTCGGGCGAGCTTAAGGAGAGTCTATGAGTGCAACCGTAACCATTGCTCGAGGTCTGGAAGACGTCATTTTCACCGAAAGCAGCCTGTGCTTTATCGATGGCGATCAGGGTCGCCTGTACTATGCTGGCTACAAAATCCAGGATCTGGCCGAGTACTCCACTTTCGAGGAGGTAACCTACCTACTTCTGCACGGCCACCTACCCAACAAAGCGGAGCTCAAGGCCTTCAGTGCCAGGCTGGCCTCGCTGCGGGCTTTGCCGCCTTCCGTCATCAAGCAAATCAAACAGTTCCCCCGCGACGCACACCCCATGTCCATGCTCCGTACGGCGGTGAGCGAGCTGGGCATGACCGACCCCACCGAAGGCGACGTATCGCCCGAGGCGCTTTACGAGAAATCGCTCTCGCTCATAGCCAAGTTTGCCACCATCGTAGCGGCCACCAAGCGCCACCGCGAGGGGCAAAAAATTCTTGCCCCCCGCAAAGGCTTGTCCCACGCGGCCAACTTCCTCTACATGTCCAACGGCAAGCTGCCCAGCAAGGAAGAGACCAAGCTGATGGACGTAGCCCTGATTTTGCAGGCCGAACACGGCTTTAATGCCTCTACCTTTACCGCCATTGCGACCTACTCTACCCAGGCCGACATTTATAGCTCCATTGTGGCGGCGGTGGGCGCCCTTAAAGGGCCTCGGCACGGCGGGGCCAACGAGGCAGTGATGAAGATGATTGCCGAGATTGGCGAACCGGAGAACGTCTCAGCCTGGCTGGCTGAGCTCCAGGCTAAGAAAGGCCGCGTGATGGGCATGGGCCACCGGGTGTACAAGTCCTATGACCCCAGGGCCGGGGTGCTCGATAAGTATGCGGGTGAGGTTGCGCACAAGCACGGGCACAGCAAAGAGTACGGCATTTTGAAGGAGCTCGAGCGCCAGGCTGGTGCAATCTACAACCCCAAGGGCATCTACCCGAACGTCGACTTCTACTCCGGGGTGGTGTACTCCGACCTGGGCTATCCCCTCGAGTTCTTCACGCCCATTTTTGCGGTGGCCCGTATCTCGGGCTGGTGTGCACACATCCTCGAGTACACCAAAGTGGATAACCGCCTGCTGCGCCCAGACTCCCACTACACCGGCAAGCTGGATCTGCCCTATAAGCCCCTGTCCAAGCGCTAGCCAACGCCAGGGTTGGCAAGATCGTTTAGACCGCCCCGACCGAAGGGAACAAAGATGCGTTGTGGTAAATAGCCGGGATTCCCACGGATTCCAGGGCCTGAATGGGGGCACCCGTGGGAATCTGGCATTTGCTGGAGCTTCCTCAGCAGCACCTGGCCCGCGACACCTCCCTGGGTTTAAGTTGCGCCAGGGCAGATTGGCAAAACCAGCGGAATGAGTCAATGCATACCTGGCGCAATTCCTAAAGCGAACTTCCGGTACGGCATCTCGCATTTCGCTTATGGAGACACTTAGTCTACAAACCGGGCCGGTTTCTGGATGGCCTGAAAAAGCTGCTGGCGAAACTCGAGGGGGTCTACCTCTATGGCCCCGAATCTGGCCAGGTGGGGGTTTTGCACCTGCACATCAAAAATTTCAAAACCCCGTACCCGCAGGTGTTCCACCAGCTGCACCAGGGCCACCTTGGAGGCATCGGGAACGCTATAGAACATGCTGTCGCCAATAAAGGCTGCCCCCAGCGCTACACCCAGAATGCCACCTGCCAGCCTGCCCTGGTGCCAGGCCTCAAAGCTGTGGGCAAACCCGTACTGGTGAAGGCTCAGGTATAGCTGGGCTACCTCTGGGGTGAGCCAGGTTTCACTTGAATACGACCCGCCTCGAGTCGCACAGCCTTGCAGAACCCCAGCAAAATTGCGGTTGATATGCACTTCAAAACGCCTGCTGTTCAGCACCCGGCGCAGGCTGCGCGGAATGTGAAAGCGCTCGTCGAGGGGCATTAGGGCGCGGTAGGGCGTGCCATAGGCCCGCTGATCGAACCAGCCAATGCCGTGCTCCATTCCCAGGGGAAAGTACCCCTGGGCGTACATACGCAGCACGGCTTGCAAGTTTTTCCTATCCACAAACGATAATCTCGAGGGCCGGCACCCGGTCTGATACCGAAGAATGCCCGCAGAAGGCCGCCGACCATCTTAATCTATCAGCTTGGAAAGCCTTTCTGCTGAGATGTCCTCACGTACCTCGTCTTTTTTCATCGCCCAGGCCGGCAGCGGAAAGGTGAGGGGTAGGGGTACGGGAATTTCAGGCTGGTGCAGAATCATCGTTCCTTGCGGCAGGATCATGGCCCGCTGACGGAAGGAAGGAGGAAGGTAGCGGTACTCGGGCCGTTCAGCTTCGGCTGCATCGAGCCGGCCCACCACCCGAATGGCGGCGTTTCCCACCACCCGGCTTTCTACCTCAGAGGCGGTCTGCTGGGCTCCAATCAGAATCACGCCCAGGCTACGCCCGCGCTCGGCGATGTCAAGCAAGATGTCCTTGATGGGGCTTTCGCCATCGCGGGGGGCATATTTGTTGAGCTCGTCCAGCACCACAAATACCCGACCCTGGTAATCGCCGCGCTCCTTGCGCCCGAAAACCTCGCGCAAAATGGAGCCCACCACAAACATCTGCCCCTGCGCCGAGAGCTGGTGAATGTCCACCACGCTCACCTGCGCCTGGCTTCCCAGGGGGTTGGGGCGTTTACCGGCTTTGTCACCACGAATCAGGTGTTCTACGTTGCCAATGGCTGCGCGCAAACGACGCACAAAGGCCTCGAGGGTTCCCCTGGCCTGGCGGGCTGTCCAGCGCGGGTCGCCCTTTTGCTTTTCCTCGTCTTCAGCCGACTCGGGCCCCAGCAGCTTGTACTCGATGTAGCGTACTAGCTGAGCGAAGCTGGTAATCTTGAGTTTGCCCAGCTCGCTAAAGGTGACGCTGGCATCCGCAGCCGACTGCTCATCGAACCAGTCGTCTACAACCAGATGGGGGCCTTTCTGGCCGTCTTTGTCGTTTTCGTCGCCTACCAGACGGCGCAGGCGCTCGGTAACCTGGTCAATCAGGAACCCCAGGTTGCTCATGGCCCCCCGGTCGGTAAATAGAAATGGAAGCAGGCCATCACGACAAAACTGCACCAGGTCCCAGTAGTAAGCCGGGGCATCAGGGCGGGCCACATCGGCCAGGATGTCGCCGGGCGTTTTGCGAGGGGGGGCCAAAAAAGCCACGCTCTGGAAGGCTTTGGCCGGAAGGCCCAGCCTGCGATAGGTTTCCCTGGCCTCGTCGTTTAGGCCGCTGTTGTCCTTGTCGAGATAGAACAGGTCTTCGCCCTTCACGTTGAAAATCAGGGCCTTGGAGTTGGCTTTTTGCTGGTTGGCGGGCGACTGGAAAATGCTGTGCAGCAAGAAGGTAGCGTAGCTGGTCTTGGCTGCTACCCCCGAGACCCCCGAAATGTTAACGTGCCCGCCTTTGAAGCCATTTAGGAATTCGAAGTTGATGTAGGCCACCTCGCCATTCTTGAGTAGCCCTACCGGCAGTTTTTGCTCTTGCATCCGGTCGTAATAAAGGGCCAAGCCCAGGGCCTCTTCCTGGGCCAGATAGACCGGTGAGCCGGGGTCGGGTGGCAGGTACTCCTCCGGCAGCAGGCGGGTAACCTGCACGTGTGCTGCGTAGGAGAGGCTTACCGGCAACAGGTCGCGCCGGGCCAGAAACACGTCGGTGTCGAATTGCGAGCCCTCGTAGAGCTTGATGACGTGGTCTACCATGCCGTAATAGCGCACATTGCCACTAGCATCGCCCTTGCGCGGGTCGGGGTGGCGAAATTCGACGTAGACCAGGTCGTCGAGGCGCAGGTACTGGCCCTCTTCTACGGCAACCCAAAAATCCAACGCACCTGCCTCACGGCTACCCAGTACCATTCCCACTTGTTTCACAACTTCCTCCCAAATTAGTTAAATAGCGCTTGCATGATTCTACGCCGCGCCACTTCCCCCTGGCCCAGATGACGACCCAGCCACTGCTCGAGCCCTCCAATGGGAATCAGGTTCTGGGGGGCACGGGGGTCTTTCGCGGGGGAAGAGGCCATATCACAAAAGATGTTTACCGAAAGGTCGGCCAGACGGATGGCCTCGTAAGCCTCCGGGCTGATGGTCTCGACGCGCAAGAGCGAAGCGCCGGTGTAGAAGGTGGCCGTTGGCTTTAGGGGCAGCCGCACGTACCAGGAGAAAACATCCAGCGGACGGTTGATGGCTTTGCCAGGAATCTTAAAAATGGGCGTGCGCTGGTAGGGTTTGAGTTCGTACAACAGGGCTTGTTGCTCTGCGCCCAGATAGATGGCGGCCTGGGTCTTGGTGTAGCCCAGAACTCGCTCTGGTGCGGTGTACGACGTTTCACCTTGGTATATCTGCCCGTCCACAATCACTAGCCCCCCCTCTAGCTCATTCACCAGGCTGGCCTCCAGGCGCCGCATCTCCTCGGTTACCCTGGAGCGCATGCTGGCGGGGTCGGATTTTTTAGTCTCCACCGGCTGGTAGTGGCCCAGGCCTTGGGGCAGAGGCTCCTCGAGGTCGCCGCTGTGCAGCAAAATATGGCGTTTTAGGGGCTCCCCCACCGGGCGGATACCTGCGCCATCGCGCAGCACGGCCCCTGCTATCACGGTAGCCAGCAGGGCTCGGCGGCCCCGCGAGTTGGCAATCTGAGCATCTATGCGCTGGCGGCCATCCACCAGGTACACAATGGGCCAGTCGTTGGGTGCTTGCCTTTTTGGGGTACGGGCCGTCCAGTCACCTTCGTAGTGCGCTTTGATATCCTCGAGGCCCTCACCTTCTTCTAGCCTGTCCGGCAGGGCATACTCAGGATTCCAGGCTTCCAGCTTCCAGCTCATGGACACAATCTACACTATTTTGTTTTAGACGTAAATATCAACTACAAAAAGTTTTCATCAGAAAAGCCTGCCGCGCTTAGCAAAAAAACCCCCAGCCCTTCCTTGTGGGGTCAGGGCTGGAGCTAAAAACTATTCGTAAGCGCCGCTTTATTTCAGGCGATTGAGCACATCCTGGGCTTCTTTGAAATCGGGCCGCAGCTTGAGGGCCTGTTCGCACTGCGCCTTAGCCCCAGCCTTGTCACCCAACAGCTCGTTGGCACGGCATAACCAGAAGCGGTAAACCGGGTTGTCCTGCTCCAGGGCCACCGCCTTGGTAAAGTTGAAACGGGCCTTCTGGTAATCCTTAAGTTCGATCAAAACCTGTCCCAAACCGATATAGGCATCCGGATAACGAACCGGTGAAAGGGCTACGGTTTGCTGGTAAGAAACCCCGGCCTGCTGCCAGTCTTTCTTTTCGTAGTAGGCATCACCGCGGCGCAGCCAGGCCTCAGCGTTACCGGGGCTCAGAATAACGGCCTGGTCTAGGTGCTCAATGGCCAGATCGACGTTGCCCCGCAGCAGCAGCAAGCTGCCGTACTTGACCCGCAGATTAGAGTTTTTGGGGGCCGCCTTGACCGCTTCATCGTAGTTCTTGAGGGCTTCATCCCATTTGCCCTGGCGGATATAAATATCGGCCAGCAGAGCCCGCACAACCGGCTCATCTTTGATGGTCAGTGAGCGGTTGATGGATTCAATGGCCTGGTCTAGCCTGTTTTGATATGCGAGAACTGCCCCGCGGGTGGCATAAATGGGGGCATACCTGGGGTTGACTCGCTCGGCTTCGCGCAGAATGTTCAGGGCCTGATCCAGCAAACCCTTAGAGGCTTCTCGGTTTTCTGACAGCAGGTACTGGCGCACATACACCTGGGCCAGGGCCACATAAGACTGGGTAAAGCTGCTGTTGAGGGTAATCGAACGGCGCAGGTTCTCAATGGCTGCGGTAAAGCGGTTTAGCTCGGACTGTACCCTTGCCAGCAGGTAAAGATTTTCAGCGCTGGGAGCATCTTTTACCGCCCGCTCGCAGGCCGGAAGCGCTGCCTCGGGACGCCCAGCCTCGTACAGCACGACGCATAAGCTGGCCTGGGACTGCGGCTTTGAGGCAGGCTGGGCAGGGTTTTGTTGCGCCAGCACGCCCCCCATCGACAGCACCAGCATAAAGAACCAAAAACGCATCATCTTCCTCCTAAATGTTTCAACTTGTTGGCCGTTGCTCACCTGGCAGTAAGGTGTTGCCAAAACAGGTCTTGTTTGCCTGGATTTCATAGAAGGCCCCCGGTCTTCATAGGATGTAGCGGGAAAGGTCGGGGGAGGCAAGTATATCTTTGAGCCGCGCTTCCACATACTCCTTGGTTACTTCAACCCGCCCCAGGCTGGTTTGAAAGGAAACTTCTTCCAAAAGCCGTTCCAACACCGTAGCGAGTCGCCTGGCGCCAATATCCTCCAACTCTTGGTTAGCTTGGTGAGCAAATCGGGCTACGGCCTGGATGGCCTCGGGGGTAAAGTGCAGCTCGGTCTCGTCGGCAGCAAGCAAGGCCTGGTACTGTTTGATGAGCGAGTTTTCTGGCTCGCGCAAGATGCGCTCGAACTCCTGGGGCCCGAGGGGCTCGAGCTCGACCCGAATGGGGAACCTGCCCTGCAACTCCGGGATAAGGTCTGAAGGCTTGGAAACATGAAAGGCCCCCGCAGCAATAAATAGCACATGATCGGTCGAGACCGGCCCTAAGCGGGTCGAGACCACCGTGCCCTCCACGATGGGCAGCAAGTCGCGTTGCACCCCCTCGCCCGAGACGTCCGGGCCGCCGACACCACCTTTGCTCCGGGCGATCTTGTCCATCTCGTCAATAAACACAATGCCCTCTTCCTGGGCACGACGCAGGGCTTCCTGGGTGGCCTCCTCCTTGTCCACCAGGCGTTCAGCCTCCTGGTTTTTCAGGATTTCCAGGGCCTCTTTGACCCGCACTTTGCGCCGTACTTTACGCTGCGGCATCAGCCCTTTGAGCATGTCCTGCAGGCCTTGCATCTGCTCGCCGCCAAACATACCCATCATGGGCAGGCGGGCCTCCTCGGCCACCTCGATTTCCACCATCTGGTCGTTGTAACGGCCCGTGCGCAATTCAAAAGGCTGGATGCGCAAGAGCGAGGCCACCTCGTCCTCGGCCAGGCTCTGGGCCCGCCCCTCCACTTTGGCCTTCATCTCCTGCATGACCAGTTGGTAGGAAGCCTCGGCCAGGTCGCGCACAATGGAGTCCACATCCCGACCCACATAGCCCACCTCGGTAAACTTGGTGGCCTCGACCTTCAAAAAGGGTGCCCCTGCCAGGCGGGCCAGGCGCCGGGCGATCTCGGTTTTGCCGACTCCGGTGGGGCCAATCATCAGGATGTTTTTGGGCGTGACCTCTCGAGCCAGCTCGGGCGGTAGCTTCTTCCGGCGTATACGGTTGCGCAAGGCAACCGCCACAGCCCGCTTGGCGGCGGCCTGACCCACGATGTGTTTGTCCAGCTCGCGCACAATTTCGGCTGGGGTCAGGGTCATCCTTCACCCCCTACGCTCAAGACCTGGGTGGCCTGGCCACTGGTGTAAAGGTCTATCTCTCCGGCAATCCGGATGGCCTGTTCGGCTATCTGGGGGGCAGGGAGGCTCGAGTGCCGTAGCAAGGCTTTTGCAGCAGCAAGGGCATAGGGGCCGCCAGAGCCGACGGCCATTACCGGCTCATCCGGGCTCAACACCTCGCCGTTGCCAGACAAAAGCAGCAGGCTGTCGCGGTCGGCGAGCACCAGCATGGCCTCGAGGTTCCGCAGTATCCGGTCGCTACGCCATAGTTTGGCGGTTTCTATGGCGGCTCGCTGCAAGTTTCCTTTTGCCCCCGACAGCGCACCCTCAAACTTTTCCAGAAGCACCAGGGCATCGGCCACAGCGCCGGCAAAACCAACCAGGATGCCCTCGCCCTGCTCCAGGCGGCGAACCTTAACCGCCCCGGTCTTCATGATGGTCTGACCCAGGGTGACCTGTCCGTCGCCTGCGATTGCCGTGACACCGTCTCGACGAACTGCCACAATGGTGGTGCCGTGCATTCGCTCCATTCCTAAGGAATCTAGCGCCGCACGGTGAAGCTGGTATGAGAAGCCAGAAAGCCCCGACCTGCTCAAGCCCTATAGGCCTTTGAAACCCTCGGGAATGTCCAGGCCCCGAATGCGGTTGAGGGGCCACCAGACTGCATTGGCCCGGCCCGCGATTGCCTCCGTGGGCACCGGGCCGAAGGTGCGCGAATCCTCCGAGCCTCCAAAGGTGCGGTTATCACCCATCACGAAGTAGTAGCCAGGCTTGAGCCTAAGCGAGCCAGTAAAGCAGTGCTCGCCAGCCAGGCTTTTTGCCAGGTCTTGGGGGCTGGGGGGTGCGAGCATCTCGAGGGTGGGTTTGAGGTATTCGGGGAGCTGTTCTGGGGCAAAACGCACCTGCTGCTGGGTAAAGAGGGCTGTTAACCTTTCATTCTCGTAGCAGACCACCGGATAGCTATCGGGGTAGGGGCTCAGCGAGGCCGTGATGTGGACTTCGTTGAGGGGTTTGCCGTTGAGGTAAACCACCCCTTCCCGCAGGCTTATTTCGTCGCCCGGCAGGCCAACAATGCGCTTGATGAAAAAAGCCCGAAACTGAAAACCCAGCACCGGGAACTGGGCTACCGCGTTGGGCGTTCCCTCGGGCGGCTTGACAATGGCGATCTCGCCCCGCCGCCACTGCATAAGGCCAAAGCGCACCAACCAGGTCTCATATTTGGGTACAAACACCCGCTCACCGTTGAGCAAGGTGGGGTTCATCGAGCTGCCTACCACGCCTACTGTGGTAAACAGGAACGTAGTAACCAGGAAGGCCAGCAAAAGCGCTTCGCCCACTTGACGAAACCATTCTTTGAAGAGATAGTCCAAAAACCTGTGCATCGCAAAAAGTCCCTTTCGTGGTAGCCAAGGCCCGGCCCATAGCATAACGCACGGCCGACCTGCCCCGGCAGTTCACTTCAAAAAACCTTCTGGCATCGAGTGCTGGCTATGTTGCATAGCGGAGCTGTGCCGACAGCCCGGCATAAACACCGGCCAAACCTCGATTTACCCTGGTTGGCCGGCACCAGGATAGTCCTAAAATCTGAGCTGTGCCTGTGAGGCTGCTTTGCGGCCAGCCTCAACAATCTCCTCGAGCCGGCCAAACTGCTCGATACCTACCCCAGGCAGCTCTGGGCGAATATAAAGCTCGGGCGGGTAGAGCGAACGGCGGGCTGCGGTCAGGTGGTTTTGCATGATGTCTATGGCCCGGCGCACCTGTCCGATGGAGGAGCGTGGAACCCCAGGTAAGTGCATCTCCGGGGTCACATCCACCGCCAGCACGTATTTGGCCCGCATAAAGCGGGCAGCATCTACCGGCAGGTTGTCGAGCACCCCGCCATCCACATAGGTTCGACCCTCGAAGTGCACCGGAGCCACCAGGCCGGGGTAGGCCACCGAGGCCAGCACCGCCCCGGTCAGGTCGCCCTCGGAGAAGTAAGCCACCTTACCAGCCTCGAGGTCCACTGCAGTAACAACCAGCCGAATGGGCAGTTGCTCGAACCGCGCCGGCAGGTATTTGGCCAGGAAGTCCCGCAGGCCACGCTGGGAAATGAGCCCTGGGCGAGGTACCAGATCCAGCAGGCGCAGCCAGGGTGTAGAGCGGGCAATTTCCAGGATTTCATGGGGCTTTTTGCCGGAGGCATAAAGAGCCCCTACCACTGCTCCCATGCTGGTCCCGGCTACCACCTCGGCCTGGAATCCCTGGGCCTCGAGTACCTCCAGTACCCCAATATGGGCCAACCCTCTGGCTCCGCCTCCTGACAACACTAAACCACGCACGTTGCAACCTCCCCAGCCTGGGCCAGGGTAATTCTAACCTGAGCCACCCACCCCTGCCCTGACCTGGCACTACCCAAACAAGGCAGCCCGGTACGGCCCGGCACCTGCATCCTGAAATTACCTCTGATGGCTGGTCAAAATCGGTATAGTGATGGTTGTGGGGTTAGCCGGAATCACCCTGGAAGGCCGCTACAAGGTCATCCGACCGATTGCCCGTGGGGCATTGGCTACGGTATACCTGGCTTTCGACATACACGGCACCCCCTATGCCTTAAAGGTCTTTCCCAAGGGCTTTGAAGGGCGGGCCGACCGCGAGTGGAGGGTGGGTCAGAGGCTCAAGCATCCGCACATCAACCCTGTTCTGGCACGGCTAAGCGTACCCCATGAGGGGGGTGAACACCCGGCGGTGCTGCTGGCTTTTGCGCCTGGCAGCCGCCTCTCGGAGTGGCGAAAAGATAATCCCGCCAAGGTGTTGGGGGTGTTTCGACACCTGCTCGAGGCCCTCGCCCACATGCACGGCCTGAACCTGGTGCACCGCGATGTTAAGCCCGATAACCTTGTTGTAGACGGCACTGGAGAGGCCCGCCTGGTGGACTTCGACCTCTCCGGCCCACTGGGTGAGCGCTTTAGCCAGAAAGTTCGCCTGGGAACCATAGCTTATATCGCCCCAGAACAGATCCGGGGGCAGTCGCCTACCCCGGCATCGGACATGTACTCGGCGGGAATCCTTTTGTACTGGGCAATTGCGGGCGAGTTGCCGTTTGTAGGGGAGCCTGCCGAAGTGATGAATGCCCACCTAAACCTGTCCCCCCCACCGCTGATAGCTGCCCCGGATTCGGGCTTGTTGGTTACCACAGAGCTACGGGGCTTTATAAGCCGACTCATTTCCAAAGATGCCAGTAAGCGCTACCAGAATGCCCTCGAGGCCCTGCGGGACTTTGAAGCCCTGAACTTCTCAGCGCTGGACTGATACGCATGGTCAGCATTCAATTTGCGCTGCCTCTAACGCTGCCCAAAGCTGCAGAATTATGGGGTGCAGGGTGCTGAGGTCCAAAGCGCGGATGCGCTTTTGCTGCACCTCGAGCACCCCCTCGAGGCTCAAGGCCTGCACCGCAGGCTCCAGGGCCTGCCACAGCTTTAGCCCACAGCGCAGCTCGATCTGCCCCACATCCACCCCCTGGGCCAGCCGCAGGCCCAGCATCAGGGACTCTCTGGCGTGCTCGAGCGCACTTACCTGCTCAACCCAGGGCCCTTCGCCCTGAAGCCAGCGCGGTAGCGGAGGATTGGTGTAGCGCCAGGTGAGAAAGCCGCCATTGCCAGCCCCAGTGAGCTGGCCGGTAGCCCCAGGCCCCAGCCCTCCCCAGGTGGCGTTGTGCCAGTAGGCCAGGTTGTGCTGGCTCTCCTGGCCGGGGCGGGCAAAGTTGGATACCTCGTAGCGTACCAGACCGGCCTGCCCCAGCACGGCTTGTGCCAGCTCAAAAGCCTGGGCCTCGGCATCCGGGTCGGGCACAAGGCCTGCCAGGGCAAATGGCGTACCGGGCTCGATTTGCAGGGTGTAGGCCGAAACGTGCCCCACGCCCAAAGCCACAGCCTGCTCGAGGTCGGCCAGGGCATCCTGTCCGGGCAGGCCCAGAATAAGGTCAATGGAGGTACGAAACCCGGCCTCGAGGCTCATCTCTACCGCCCGCAAAGCCCCTTTTTGTCCGTGAGCCCGGCCCAGGGCCTTGAGCACATCATCCTGAAAACTTTGCACCCCCAGCGAAAGGCGGTTGACCCCCAGCTCGCGCAGCAGCTGGAGGCGCTCGGGGTTGAGCGTACCGGGGTTGGCCTCGAGGGTCACCTCGGCCCCCTCGAGGTTCCATGGTAAAGCGCTAAAAAGCAGTTCGAGCTCGCGGTTTCGTAAAAAGCTCGGTGTGCCCCCACCCAGGTACAGCGTGTTGAGCTTGCCAGGGTGCTGCGCGAAGAGGGCCTGGGCCTCCTGGGCCAGCCGCTTTAGATAGGCCCCCACCATCCCCCCATACCGCCGAACCACATGAAAGTCGCAGTAAGGGCAGATGGTAGGGCAGAAAGGAACGTGAACGTAGAGGTGTTTCAAAAGCGGGTCTCCCTTGTTTGGGCCAGCTCGAGGCCGCGCACGGCTTAGTTTAGCGCCCTGGGGTAGAAGTCCAAGCCGGGACGTCCGACCGCTGGTGGCGTGGCTTTAGCGTAATTGGTCACAGGGGTAGGTAAGGTGTGCGTGTTACACTGGGCCCATTATGGTTGAGCCTGCAATCGCACTCTTTGGGGGCGCCTACGAGAAGGCTGCGCATGTCCTCGAGGAGTTACTGCGAGAGAGTGGGGCCCGTTACGTGCTGCTGCTCGATCGTAAGGGCTTTGTGCTGGCCCACAAAGAAGCCTTGTGGGCACCCCGGCCTCCAGCCCTGGACTCGCTGGCAACCCTTATTGCCGGCAACGCAGCAGCCACCCAGGCCTTAGCAAAAATGCTGGGGGAGCCTCGCTTCAACGAGTTATTGCACCAGGGTGCCACCTACGGCCTCTACGCAGAAGAAGTGGGCGATCTGGCCCTGCTGGCGGTCATCTTTGATAACTCGGCCCCGGTGGGGCGGGTTAAGCTGTTTGGCAAGCGGGCGGTGCAATTGCTCGAGGTCATCACCAAAGATGCTCTGGTGCAGCCCAGAACCCTTGGGATTGACCACGAGTACCGCGATGGGGCCAGTGCCCTCTTGGACGAGCTATTTGGTAACTAACTATGAGCACGATTAACTTTGCTGCCAGGGAAATCAATTTCAAAATTGTCTACTATGGCCCCGGCATGTCTGGAAAGACCACCAACCTCAAGTGGGTTTTCCAGCAGGTGCCGCAAAACCGCAAAGGCGAGATGGTCTCGCTGGCTACCGAGGACGAGCGCACCCTGTTTTTCGACTTTTTGCCTGTGGATCTGGGTGAAGTTAAGGGCTTCAAGACCCGCTTTCACCTGTACACGGTGCCGGGCCAGGTCTTTTATAACGCCAGCCGCAAGTTAATTCTGCGCGGCGTAGACGGCATTGTGTTTGTGGCCGACTCGGCCCCCAACCGCTTGCGTGCCAACGCCGAGTCCATGCGCAACTTGCGTGAAAACCTGGCCGAGTACGGCATAAAACTAGAAGACATCCCCATCGTGCTTCAGGCCAACAAACGCGACGCCCCGGATGCCCTACCGCTCGAGATGATTCAGGCCGTTATTGACCCCGAGATGCGCCTGCCCATCTTCGAGGCGGTAGCCACCACCGGTATGGGGGTTTTCGAAACCCTCAAGGCTGTGAGCCGCCAGGTGCTTTCAAGGGTTGCGGCTGCCAGCTAGTGGCGTAAGTTAAAGACGGATACGCAGTTTACTGTGCTCCACAAGCAAATAGCTGAGGGTTGTAGGGGGCCTTCTCGACCACCCTGGCACCTGCGTCGCGCATTCCAGCTCACTTTTGTGGGGATTGGCCTGGCAGGTTGATTTTTGACTACGCAGCCCTACGGCAATTTGCAGCCATTGGCCCTGGCATTGGTATGCTATTGGGGCATGAAAACCACTCCACTACATCAAGCCCACCTGGCACAAGGAGCCCGGATGGTGCCTTTTGCGGGTTACGAGATGCCCATCCAGTACACCTCCATCACCTCGGAGCACCTGGCGGTGCGGGGGCTGGTGGGTATGTTTGATGTGAGCCATATGGGCGAGTTCTGGATACGGGGGCCAGGTGCACTGGATTTTTTGCAGTACGCAACCCTGAACGATGTCTCCAAGCTTAAGGAAGGACGGGCCCAGTACTCCATGCTGCCCAACGCGCGGGGGGGCGTGGTGGACGACATTTATGTTTATCGAACCGGCGAGCAAGAGTATTTGATGGTGGTGAACGCAGCCAACATCGAGAAAGACTGGGGTCACCTCCAGCGGCTGGCGGAGGGCTTTGCAGTAGAGCTAAAGAACGCTTCCGATCTATTTGCCCTGATCGCTGTGCAGGGCCCCAACGCGGTGGCCGTGATGCAAAAACTCACCGATACCGACCTGGCCTCGCGTAAAAAGAACGATACCTTCATGGGCAAGCTGGCGGGCAAATGGGTGCGCTTTGCCCGGACAGGCTACACCGGAGAGGATGGCTACGAGGTGTTTATTGCCCCTGAGGATGCCCAGGCAGTCTGGGAGGCTTTGCTGGCTGCTGGGGTAACCCCCTGTGGCCTGGGGGCACGCGATACCTTGCGGCTCGAGGCCGGATTTCCGCTCTACGGCCACGAGTTAACCGATGAGACTAACCCCCGGTGTACCCCCTTTAGCTGGGTGGTCAAAGACCAGAAGGAGTTCTTTGGTAAAAGCGCTATGCTCCAGGGCGTATGTGAGCGCCGGTTGGTGGGCTTGCTGGTCGAAGGGGGCATTCCCCGCGAGGGCTACCGGGTGCTCCGAGACGGGCGGGAGGTGGGATTCCTGACTTCGGGCACGCACTCGCCGGTGCTCAAAAAGGGCATCGGGATGGGCTATGTCGAGGCAGATTTAAGTGACCCTGGCACGCCGCTCGAGGTCGAAATTCGCGGCAAGATGGCGGCTGCAACAGTGACCGAGACCCCTTTCGTGAAGCTATAACCCAGGGTGCATGAGGTAAATTGCTCCCTGTGCGACCAGAGCTTTTTGGCGATACACTCACAACCGAGGTGTGATGATGAACTATCCTTCCGAGCTCAAGTACACCAAGACGCATGAATGGGTTCGCCTCGAGGGCGACGTGGCCGTGGTTGGCATCACCGACTTTGCCCAGGATGCCCTTGGGGATGTGGTTTTTGTGGATCTGCCACAGGTGGGCAAGAAGGTAGAAGCCGCTGCAGCGGTGGCGGTGGTGGAATCGGTCAAGACGGCTTCCGACATCTATGCGCCACTGAGCGGCGAAATCATTGAAGTTAATAGCGCCCTGACGGACAAGCCCGAGCTTATTAATCAGTCGCCCTACGGCGAGGGCTGGTTGTTCAAAATGAAAGTTAACCCAGAAAGCGCCAATGGGCTTTTGTCGGCGGCGGAGTATCAGGCTGTGGCAGAAAGCCAGTAACGCTCGAGCGGGCGCACTGCCAGGCTGGGGATGGGGTAATACGGCCCCATCCCGATTTCGTCGGTATCAGAAACTGTACAAGTGTCACTTTTTGAGCCAGGCCTGTTTGGGCTATGATAATCGAGGTACATGCAGCAGGCTGCTGATGGGAGAGATGGGCCAGCCCCACGCCGAAGGAGCAACCACCCCGGAAACTCTCAGGCAAAAGGACCACAGCAGTGCAATCTGGAGAGAGGCGAACACCGCCCGCCGACGGGATAACACTCTCAGGCAAAAGGACAGATGGGGTCAAGATTCTTCAAAGACTGCAATGGGTGTGCTTGCTACCACTGCAACAGCGAAGAGAGGAGACCCCATGACCCAAGAACGCAAACCCCAATCCACCGACTTCTCGCGCCGCCACATTGGCCCCACCCCTGCCGACATCGAGCAGATGCTTCAGGCGGTGGGGGTTTCATCGCTGGATGAACTGATTGAGCAAACCGTACCCGCCTCCATTCGCGAGGCCGCGCCCCTGAACATCGGCCCGGGCCTGAGCGAAAGCGAGATGCTGGAACGCATGCGGGCCATTGCCAGCAAGAACCAGGTCTTTACTTCGCTGATTGGACAGGGCTACTACGGCACAATTCTGCCCCCCGTAATCCAGCGGAACCTGTTGGAAAACCCCGCCTGGTACACCGCCTACACCCCTTACCAGCCTGAAATTAGCCAGGGCCGCCTGGAAGCTTTGCTCAACTTCCAGACCATGATCGCCGACCTCACCGGGCTGGACATTGCCAATGCCTCGCTGCTGGACGAAGCTACCGCGGCTGCCGAAGCCATGGCGGTAGCACAAAGAGGCTGTAAGCAACCCCGAACCGCGTTTTTTGCCGATAAAAACCTTCACCCCCAGACCCTGGCGGTGTTACAGACCCGGGCCGAGCCCCTGGGCTGGCAGCTGGTGGTGGGCGACCCCGAGACCGACCTGAACCCTGAGGGGCTGTTTGGTGCCATTTTTCAGTACCCGGGTACCCTGGGGCATATTCGCGACCTGCGGCCCTACATCGAAAAAGTAAAGGCCGCGGGTGGGTTGGCGGTGGTGGCTGCCGACCTTCTGGCCCTTACCTTGCTGACCCCTCCGGGCGAGCTGGGGGCCGATATTGCGGTGGGTTCGGCCCAGCGCTTTGGGGTACCGATGGGCTACGGCGGGCCCCACGCGGGCTATATGGCGGTCAGGGACGCGCTCAAGCGGGCCATACCGGGGCGGCTGGTGGGGGTTTCGATAGATTCGAGGGGCAACCGGGCCTACCGCCTGACCCTCCAGACCCGTGAGCAGCACATCCGCCGGGAAAAAGCCACCTCCAATATCTGCACCGCGCAGGTGTTGCTGGCGGTTATCGCTTCGATGTACGCGGTTTACCACGGGCCTGATGGGCTGCGTGAGATTGCCCAGAGCGTACACGACAAAACCTCAGTGCTGGCAGTGGGACTAAAACGTCTGGGATTTGAGCCTGTCAACCCACACTTTTTTGATACCCTCACCATTCGGGTGGAAGGCCAGCTCGAGGAGATTCTGGCCAAAGCCCGCACCCGCCGCATCAACCTGCGCAAAGTGGACGAAGCCCATATAGGCATCGCCCTCGACGAGACCACCACCCCCGCCGTCATCGAGGCGGTCTGGCAGGCTTTTGGGGGTGATTTCAAATACGAAGAATTTGCTCCGGAAAACCATCTGCCTGCGGCCTTGCGGCGCACCAGCCCCTACCTGACCCACCCGGTTTTTAATCGCTACCACTCCGAGACCGAGCTGATGCGCTACATGCGTAAGCTGGCCGACCGCGATCTGGCCCTGGACCGGGCCATGATCCCCCTGGGCTCCTGCACCATGAAGCTCAACGCCGCCGCCGAGATGATGCCCATTAGCTGGCCCGAGTTTGCCAACCTGCACCCCTTTGCACCCGCCGAGCAGGCCCAGGGCTACCACGAGCTTTTTGAAACCCTGAGCCGCTGGCTTTGCGAGATTACCGGCTTTGACGCCATCTCGTTACAGCCCAACTCTGGAGCCCAGGGCGAGTATGCCGGGCTTTTGGCTATTCGGGCCTACCACCGCTCACGGGGGGAGGGGCACCGCAAGGTCTGCCTAATACCTTCTTCGGCCCACGGCACCAACCCGGCCTCGGCGCAGATGGCCGGCATGGAGGTGGTGGTGGTAGCCTGCGATGAGCAGGGCTATGTGGATTTGAGCGACCTCGAGGCCAAAGCGAAGCAGCACGCCGATAAACTGGCGGCGGTGATGGTCACCTACCCCTCTACCCACGGGGTGTTCGAGGAAAAAATTCGTGAGCTGTGCGACATCGTGCACCGCTACGGGGGCCAGGTCTACCTGGATGGCGCCAACCTCAACGCCCAGGTGGGGCTGGCCAAACCCGGCCACTATGGGGCCGATGTTTCGCACCTCAACCTGCACAAGACCTTTGCCATTCCCCACGGCGGTGGTGGCCCAGGCATGGGGCCTATCGGGGTCAAGGCCCACCTGGCCCCTTTCCTGCCGGGACATCCCATGCTCGATGGGGGAACAGCGCCGGTGGGGCCGGTGGCAGCAGCCCCCTATGGCTCGGCCTCGATTCTCCCCATTTCCTTCGCCTACATCTGGATGATGGGCAGTGAGGGGCTCAAGCGGGCCACCGAGGTGGCCATTCTGAACGCCAACTACATTGCCAGCCGGCTCGAGCCCTACTTCCCGGTGCTTTATAAAAACGAAAAAGGCCGGGTGGCCCACGAGTGCATCCTCGACCCCAGGGCCTTCAAAACCCGCTGCGATATTACCGCGGAGGACATTGCCAAACGCCTGATTGATTTTGGCTTCCACGCCCCCACCATGAGCTTCCCGGTGCCCGGCACCCTGATGGTCGAGCCGACCGAGTCGGAGTCGAAGCACGAGCTCGACCGCTTTATTGCCGCCATGATTGCCATCCGTCAGGAAATTGCGCAAATCGAGCGCGGCGAACTTATCGCAGACGAAAGCCCCTTGCGCCATGCTCCTCATACGGTGCTGGATATTGCCGATGAGCACTGGAACCGCAAGTACACAAGAGCCCAGGGCTGCTTCCCCGCGGGCCAGCAGGCTATGGACAAGTACTGGAGCCCGGTAAACCGGGTGGACAACGTCTATGGTGACCGCAACATCGTCTGCTCGTGCCCACCGATGGAAGCGTACGGCCAGGCTACCGATTCGCCGGGACTGCAGAAAGAGACACATAGCGCCTGATCGGCGTCCAGGGCGCTTGCCGTGGCGGCCTGGCTGAGCGGTGCCAGTTGGCCCCTGTTGGGACAGACTGCTGGCGCGGCTGTTCACCGGGCGGACGATCCCCTTCGGGACAGACCGCTGGCGCGGCTGTTCACCGGTGGACGATCCCCTTCGGGACAGACGGCTGAAGCCGCTGTTCACCAGCAGGATGATTCCCTCTGGGCCTGGTTTGCACTGGGCTTGACATAACCATACCTTCTAACTACACTCACTTTTATCCGCGCTGGGGCGCGGCCACAATCAAAAGTTCTTTTATCGAGAGCGACGGAGGGATTCGGCCCTGTGAAGTCGCAGCAACCCACAAAAAGCTTCTGCTCATTACCAGAAAGCTTTTTGCACGGTGCTAATTCCGGCCCATCCGCTGAACGTTGTAGGCACACGACGTTCGAAGCTAGGCATAGCTTGGCGGTTGGGAAAGATAAGAGAAGGGAATGCGCAAGCCGTACCCCCTTCCAGCCATAAAAGAACGTCTGGTAGGGGGTTTTGCTATAGCAAAACTCCTACCAACAGCGCCCCAAATCCCACGCGGACGATCCCCTTTGGGACAGACCGCTGGCGCGGCTGTTCACCGGGCGGACGATCCCCTTTGGGACAGACCGCTAAAGCGGATGTTCACCAAGCGGACGATCCCTTTCGGGATAGACGGTAGGAGATGCACATGTCACAAAAACACCGCTTCGAGACCCTTCAACTGCATGCTGGTTATAGCCCCGACCCCACCACCGGCGCCCGCCAGGTGCCCATCTACGCCACAACCTCGTACCAGTTCAAGGACGCCGACCACGCCGCCCGGCTCTTTGGGCTGCAGGAGTTTGGCAACATCTACACCCGCATCATGAATCCCACCACCGATGTGCTGGAAAAGCGCATTGCTGCCCTCGAGGGCGGTGTGGCTGCCCTGGCTACCAGCTCGGGCCATGCGGCGCAATTTCTGGCCATTACCAACATTGCCCAGGCTGGCGACAACTTTGTTTCTACCCCCAACCTGTACGGCGGCAGCATCAACCAGTTCAAAGTTACGCTACCGCGGCTGGGCATCGAAAGCCGCTTTACCGACAGCGCCGAAAGCGTAGAGGACTTTATCCGCCTGACCGACGAAAAAACCCGCTTCTGGTACCTGGAGTCACTGGGCAACCCAGCCCTGAATATCCCCGACTTCGAGCTAATCGCCCAGGCTGCCCAGGAGCGGGGTATTGCCCTTATTGTGGACAACACCTTTGGGCACGGGGGCTACCTCTTCCGCCCGCTGGAGTGGGGCGCCAACATCGTGACCCACTCCGCAACCAAGTGGATCGGGGGGCATGGCGCCGCCATTGCGGGGCTTATTGTAGACGGAGGCAATTTCGACTGGGGCAACGGGCGGTATCCGCTCATCACCGAGCCGCAGCCTGGCTACCACGGCCTCGAGCTCCACAAAGCCCTGGGAAACCTGGCCTTTATTATCAAGGCCCGCATCGATGGCCTGCGTGACCAGGGGCAGTGCCTGGGGCCCTTCGAGGCCTTCTTGCTGCTGCTGGGCCTCGAGACCCTCTCACTGCGCTCCGAGCGGCACGTAGAAAACACCCTGGCCCTGGCCCACTGGCTGCGCGAACAGGACGAGGTGGCCTGGGTCAATTACCCTGGCCTGGACGACCACCCCAGCCACGCCAAGGCGCAAAAGTACTTCAAAGGCAAACCCGGCTCGGTGCTCACCTTTGGCCTCAAGGGAGGCTTCGAAGCAGCCAAGCGCTTTATTAACAGCCTCGAGCTGGTCTCGCACCTGGCCAACGTCGGGGATACCCGCACCCTTGCCATCCACCCGGCCTCTACCACGCACTCCCAGCTATCGCCAGAGGAACAAGTCCAAGCCGGAGTAAACCCCGAACTGGTACGAATCAGCGTGGGCCTGGAAGCCATTGACGACATCAAAGCCGACATCAAGCAGGCCCTCCGTGCAAAGGTTGGGGCCTGAGGCGCATAGCCTTAGGCTTGGCAATTCACAACCGGGGATAACCAGAAATGACCGATCTGCTGATTCAAGAGGCCTGGGGCGATCACGAGGCCCTGCTCATCAAGCCCCCCAAGAGCCGGGGCCGGGTACCGCCTCCGGTACCGGCCCAGGCCCTGGTAGCGGGTGGGTTTCACCTCGAGTACGGCGGTACCTTGCCCGAGCTGCGCATGCGCTACGAAACCTATGGTCAGCTCAACCTCGAGCGCAGCAACGCGGTGCTGGTTTTCCACGCCTGGACGGGCTCTGCACACCTGGCCGGAACCTATAGCAAAGAAACCCTCAGCAGCCTGCCCAGGCTCGACCAGGCCTTCGGGCCGGACGGCTGGTGGGACGCGCTGGCCGGGCCGGGCCGGATGCTGGATACGGAGAAGTATTTTGTCATTTGTGCCAACCACATTGGCAGTTGCTATGGCTCTACCGGCCCCCTTTCGCTCAACCCGGCCACAGGCCGGCCCTATGGGCCGGAATTTCCCAAGCTCACCGTGCGTGACCTGGCTCGAGCCCAGGCCAAGCTCCTGGACTTCCTGGGCATCGAAAAGGTGACCTTGCTGGGGGGCAGCCTGGGCGGGATGGTAGCGCTGGAGTTCGCCCTGCTGTACCCACACCGGGTGCATAAGATGGTGGTGCTGGCCGCACCCGCAGTGCATAGCCCCTGGGCCCGGGCTTTTAACCGACTCTCGCGCGAAGCGGTGCTGGCCGACCCCGGCTATCGGGGTGGCTACTACACCGAACAGCCCCTGGGGCTTCAACTGGGCCGGGCCATCGCGATGCTTTCCTTCCGCTCACCCGACTCCTTCCGCCTGCGCTGGCAACAGCACCCTGAGCGGGGCGAGAGTTATGTGCTGTACCAGGGAGAAAAATTTGCCAAACGCTTCGACGCCAACGCCTACCTTACCCTCTCGGAGGCCATGGATACCCACGATGTGGGCCGTGGGCGCGGAGGCCTCGAGGCCGCACTAAACCGCCTAAAGGGCATCCCCAGCTTGTTTGTCGGCATCAACACCGACGTGCTGTACACCGCCCAGGAGGTTCGTGAAATGGCTGCTTTGAGCGGCGCCATGTACCGCGAGATTCACAGCCCGCATGGCCACGATGCCTTTCTGATTGAGACCGACCAGGTTGAGCGTATTCTGGGGGATTTCCTGTAGGGGCCAGGCCGCTTCGATGCCTTCACCGGGCGAGCAGCCACACAGCGGGGGCCTCAGCAAAAAGAACAAAGCAAAGACATTTTTTATTAGCCCCCTCTGCTCGCCTTTGCTAACGAACCGGGCGAATCTGGTATTAGAATGACAGCTATGGAGATTACGCCTGAGCTGGTGAAAAATCTGGGCAGGCTTTCAAGGCTTGCACTCACGCCCGAAGAAGAGACCCGGCTCGAGGGCGAACTGCGCTCGATTGTGGGTTTTTTTGAGAAGCTGAGCGAGCTTGATACCCAGGGGCTTCCCGAGATGGCCCGACCGGTAGAGATCACCAACCGCCTGCGGGCCGACCAGGTTGGCCCATCGCTTTCGCAGCAGGAAGCCCTCTCGGTAGCCATTGAGCAGCTCGAGGGGCAGTTCAAAGTGCCCAGGGTCATCGAATAGCTAATGCGATCCCAAAGGGCCTGAACACCGCGCGGGCTCACGCAGAAAGCACCTCGAGCTCGGATGCGGCGCTAAAACCAGACTGAAAGCCAAAGACCTCCGCAGTACCCTGGACTTTTTATGCTAGACATCAAATTCATTCGCGAGAACCCCCAGATCGTCCGCCAGGCCATTGAAAAAAAAGGCGCCAACCTCGACCTGGACGAGTTGCTGGCCCTGGACAAGCAGGTGCAGGAGCTAAAGCGAAAAACCGAGCACCTCCAGGCTGAACGCAACGCCAACGCCAAAGCTGCGGCCCGGGCCAGGCCGGAAGAACGCGCGGGCATGATTGAAAAAGGCAAGGAGATTGGCCGACAACTGGCCGAGCTCGAGCCTCAACTACGTGCCCTCGAGGCCCGGCTCAAGAACCTGCTCTACCTTACCCCCACCATTCCCTGGGAGGGTGCGCCGGTTGGCCCGGACGACTCATTCAACCTGGAAACCCGTGTGCATGGCAACCCGCGTATATTTCTATTTGAACCCCTGGACCACGTGGCATTGATTGAAAAAAACGGCTGGGGTGATTTTGAGCGGGCCGCGAAGGTCTCGGGCTCTCGCTCTTACATCCTCAAGGGTGACCTGATGCTCTACGAGCAAGCCCTGCTGCACTTTGCCCTGGATCAGATGATCCGGGCTGGTTTTACCCCCATGAGCGTACCCAGCCTCACCAAGGAAGAGGCCCTCTATGCCCATGGCCAGTTTCCGGCTGCCCGCGACCAGGTCTACTCGGTAGACGGGCAGGACGCCTACCTCGCGGGGACTGCCGAAGTGTTGCTAAACTACCTGCACGCTGGAGAGATCCTTTCTGAAGGTGAACTGCCCAAAACCTACTGTGCGCTTTCGCCCTGCTTTCGTAGCGAGGCCGGCTCGGCGGGAAAGGACGTGCGGGGCCTGATGCGCGTTCATCAGTTCAATAAAGTAGAGCAGTACGTGTTGTGCAAAGCCGATCTGGAAGAGTCGAACCGCTGGTTCGAGACCATGCTCTCTATTTCCGAGGGCATTTTACAGGCCCTCGAGCTGCCCTACCGCGTGATCGAGGTGTCCACCGGCGACATGGGTTTGGGCAAGTACCGCCAGGTAGACCTCGAGACCTGGGTTCCCAGCGAGAACCGCTACCGCGAAACCCACTCCTGCTCGGCCCTGCTCGACTGGCAGGCCCGGCGGGCCAACCTGCGCTACCGCGATGAGCACGGCAAGGTACGCTACGCCTATACCCTTAACAACACCGCTTTGGCCACGCCCAGAATTCTGGTGATGCTTCTGGAAAACCACCAGAACGAGGATGGAACCGTCAACGTTCCCAGGGCAGTGCAGCCCTACTTCGGAAAAGAAAAGCTCGAGCCCACGCCCCTGCCCTAAAACCCCTCTTGCTTTGGGGGTCGCAGCCCGGTTGTGACGGAGGGCCCGGCTACTCCTCAAAAATCTCATTCTGTGTTACACTCGCCTCTAGCAGCTTGAAGATTCGGGGTGCATATTGTGCCTTCACGTGTAGGTGTGGTACACTGGCGTTTGTGTTTTGTGGCCTGCACCCCAGGTGTGCCCCACAAAAAGCGTAAGAGCCAGCCGCCGCAGGGAATTTTCGCCTGCGGAAGAACCCTGTTAGCTTACGAAAACCCCCAAACGACCCCAGGCAAGCCGTTTCTGCACCAGTGCGGGCAGATAAGAGCGTACGGGTTATGAGGTGTTTTGATGAAGATAGAGCGGTTCGGCAAAATTAAAGAAATTATCCCCCTTCCACCCCTCACCGAGATCCAGGTAGACTCCTTTACCAAAGCCTTACAGGCCAACGTGCCCCCCTCTCAGCGGGAGAACGTCGGTCTGCAAGCTGCCTTCAAAGAGACCTTTCCCATTGAGGAGGGCGAGAAGGGGCGGGGGCTGGTACTGGATTTTCTCGAGTACCGTCTGGGTGAGCCGCCCTTTGACCAGGACGAATGCCGGGAAAAAGACCTGACCTACCAGGCGCCGCTGTACGCCAAGCTGCTGCTGGTGCACAAAGACACCGGCCTGCTCAAGGAAGACGAGGTTTTCCTGGGCGACCTCCCCCTCATGACCCAAGACGGCTCGTTTATTGTGAACGGCGCCGACCGGGTGATTGTTTCTCAGATTCACCGTTCACCCGGTGTTTACTTCACCGCAGACCAGGCGCGCCCGGGCAGGTTTGTGGCCTCGGTCATCCCGCTGCCCAAGCGCGGCCCCTGGATCGACCTGGAGTTCGAGCAGTCCGGCGTGGTGGTGATGAAGGTCAACAAGAAGAAGTTCCCGCTGGCCCTTCTTCTGCGGGTGCTGGGCTTTACCGCCGAAACCCTGAGCAAAGAACTGGAAAGCTACCCAGACCTGCTGCCGGGCCTGTTGGAAGCCCAGTTCCGCGGAACCAAGGCCCTCGAGATGGGCGTGGACGAGGCCCTGTTAAAGCTGTTTACCGAGCTTCGGCCCGGCGACCCGCCCAAACGCGATAAAGCCGTTACCTACCTGTACTCGCTGTTGTCCGACCCCCGCCGCTATGACCTGGGCGAGGCTGGGAGATACAAAGCCCAGCAAAAACTGGGCATTCAGCTTTCGGGACGAATGCTAATTAGGTTTGAGAACGGCGAGTTCAAAGACGAAGCCCTGCTGTCGGTGCTCAAATACCTGTTTGCCCTGCAAAGCGGCGAGCCCGGCTACGAGGCCGACGACATTGACCATCTGGGCAACCGCCGCATCCGCACCGTGGGTGAACTGCTGGCCGACCAGTTTAGGGTGGGGCTTTCCCGGCTGGCTCGAGGCGTGCGCGAGCGTATGCTTCTGGGTACACCCGAATCGGCCACCCCGGCCAAGCTAGTGAACAATCGCCCCCTGGTAGCGGCCATCCGCGAGTTCTTTGGCCGCAGCCAGCTCAGCCAGTTCAAAGATCAGACCAACCCGCTCTCGGAGCTGCGCCACAAGCGCCGTATCTCCGCACTGGGGCCGGGCGGTCTGACCCGTGAGCGTGCAGGCTTCGATGTCCGCGACGTGCACCGCACCCACTACGGGCGTATCTGCCCCATCGAGACACCTGAAGGCGCCAACATCGGCCTGATCTCCTCGCTGGCTTCCTTTGGTCGCATCAATGACCTAGGCTTCATCCTCACCCCTTACCGCAAGGTGGTCAACGGACGGGTAACCGAGCAGGTCGACTTCATGACCGCTACCGAAGAGGACCGCTACGCTATTGCCCAGGCCAACACCCCGCTCAAGCCCGACGGCCACTTCGATACCCAGCAAGTGGTGGTGCGCAAGAAGGGCGAGCCCATTGTGATGCGCCCGGAAGAAGTGGAGTACATGGACGTTTCACCCAAGCAGGTTTTCTCGGTGAACACCAACCTGATTCCCTTCCTCGAGCACGACGACGCCAACCGCGCCCTGATGGGTTCTAACATGCAGGCCCAGGCGGTGCCGCTGCTGCGCGCGCAGAGCCCGGTGGTGATGACCGGGGTGGAAGAGCGGGTGGTGCGTGACTCGCTCACCTCCCTGTACTCCCACGTGGACGGGGTGGTGGAGTATGTGGATGGTTCCAGAATTTTGATCAGGGGCGAAGACAAGGGGCTGTACGAGTTCAACCTGCGCCGCTTCACCCGTTCCAACCAGGGGACTGCCCTCGACCAGCGCCCTCGAGTTTCTAAGGGCCAGAAGGTTCGTAAGGGCGATCTCCTGGCCGATGGCCCGGCCTCGGAAGAGGGTCACCTGGCCCTGGGTCAAAACATCCTGCTGGCCATCATGCCATTTGATGGCTATAACTACGAAGACGCGATTGTTATCTCCGAGGATCTGCTGCGCCGCGACTTCTACACCTCGGTGCACATCGAGCGCTACGAGATCGAGGCCCGCGATACCAAACTGGGCCCCGAACGGGTAACCCGCGACATCCCCAACCTTTCCGAAGCCGCCCTGCGCGACCTCGACGAGGACGGCGTGGTACGAATCGGGGCGGAGGTCAAGGCCGGCGATATCCTGGTAGGCCGTACCAGCTTTAAAGGCGAGACCGAGCCCACCCCCGAAGAGCGGCTTTTGCGCAGCATCTTCGGTGAAAAAGCCCGCGACGTGAAGGACACTTCCCTCAGGGTGCCGCCCGGCGAAGGGGGCATTGTGGTGCGTACCCTGCGCCTGCGCCGTGGCGATCCCGGTGTAGAGCTCAAGCCGGGCGTGCGGGAGGTGGTGCGGGTTTATGTGGCCCAGAAGCGCAAGCTGCAGGTGGGCGACAAGCTGGCTAACCGCCACGGCAACAAGGGCGTGGTCTCTAAAATATTGCCGCCCGAAGACATGCCCCACATGCCCGATGGCACCCCGGTGGACATCGTGCTCAACCCGCTGGGCGTGCCTAGCCGTATGAACCTGGGCCAGATACTGGAAACCCACCTGGGTCTGGCGGGGTATGAACTGGGCATTAAGTTTATTACCCCCGTGTTCGACGGCATCAGCGAGGAAGAGATCAAGGAAATGCTGGGCAAAGCCTTCGACAAGAAGTGGGAGGCCCGCACCGCTGCCGGATTCGGTATCGACAACCGTGAGCGCGAGGTGCTGGCTCGAGCGGCCAAGCTGGGCCTGGTCAACGGAGAGGCCAGCCTGGTCGAGCAGCTGCGTGAGGTGGCCCAGCAGGGCAAGAGCGTGCTCTACGATGGCCGCACCGGCGAGCCCATCGAAGCCCCCATTGTGGTTGGTGTGATGTACATCATGAAGCTGTACCACATGGTCGAGGACAAGATGCATGCCCGTTCTACTGGCCCTTACTCGCTCATCACCCAGCAGCCCCTGGGTGGTAAGGCCCAGTTCGGCGGCCAGCGCTTCGGCGAGATGGAAGTGTGGGCCCTCGAGGCCTACGGCGCGGCCCACACCTTGCAGGAAATCCTCACCATTAAGTCCGACGACATCGAGGGCCGCAATGCCGCCTACGAAGCGGTGGTCAAAGGCGAAGACGTGCCCGAGGCCAGTGTGCCGGAGAGCTTCAGGGTGCTGGTAAAGGAACTGCAGTCGCTGGGGCTCGACGTGGAGACCTACGACGAAAACGCGCGCAACCTGGACATCTTCGAGGGATTGGCTTCTAAACGCTAAAAGCAGTGAAAGCCGATGGCCCTATTGATGGGCCATTGGCTATCCAAGAGGGAAAAAATGATCAAACGTGAAGTGCGTAAGGTAAGAATCGGTCTGGCCTCTCCCGATAAAATCCGCAGCTGGAGCTATGGGGAGGTCGAAAAACCCGAGACCATCAACTACCGCACCCTGAAACCCGAGCGCGACGGGCTTTTTGACGAGCGCATCTTTGGGCCGCAAAAAGACTACGAGTGCGCCTGCGGCAAGTACAAGCGGCAGCGTTTCGAGGGCAAGGTTTGTGAGCGCTGCGGGGTCGAGGTCACCAAGAGCATCGTGCGGCGCTACCGCATGGGGCACGTAGAACTCGCAACCCCGGTGGCCCACATCTGGTACGTCAAGGACGTGCCCAGCAAGATTGGTACCCTGCTCGACCTTTCGGCGCAGGAGCTCGAGCAGGTTCTGTATTTTGCCAAATACATCACCATTGACCCCAAAGGGGCCATGCTGGGCGGCGTGCCGGTGCAGAAGCGCCAGCTGCTCACCGACGACGAGTACCGCGAGCTGCGGTTTGGTCGGCAGGAGACCTATCCCATTCCGGCAGGCGTGGAGACCTTCGTCAAAGATGGCGACGAAGTCAAAAAAGGCCAGGAGCTGGCCCCCGGCGTGGTGAGCAAAATGGATGGGCTGGTGCTCTTCCGCTTTCCCCGGCGCATCCGGGTAGAGTATGCCGATAAGGAACGGGCCAGCCTGACCCTGCCTAAAGCCGCCTGGATTGAACAGGACAGCTACAAGCCCGGCGAGCCGCTGGCTGAGCTCGAGGCCTCCTACCAGATCATCAGCGAAGACGCTGGCGTGGTGGGCGTTGAGGAGATTGGCGACGGGGCCCTGGTAAAAATCCTGGATCCGGACACCAGTGTGGTGAATGCGATTTACCTCATTCCTGCCGGCATGCACCTCAAGGTGGGGCAGGGGGAGCTGGTGGGGAATGGCGATGTGCTGGCCCAGGGCAAAGGGCAGCTACGCATGCCCAAAGGCTTGCAAGTCGAAAAGCTGGTGGCCGAGACCTCCAAAAAAGAAGTACACCTCAGCTTCACCCTCGAGCGCCCCCGCGTGGTGGACTATCCCCTCCAGCCGCACATGCACGTGCTGGCGGGTGAAGGCACCCAGGTGCGCAAGGGCGACAAGCTGGTGGGGGCCATCGAGCCGGAGGAAGAGGTTTATGCCGAGGCCGATGGGGTGGTGCACCTGCACGAACCCGCCTCCATTGTGGTGATGAAGGCCAGGCTCTACCCCTTCGAGGACGACGTAGAGGTGACCAACGGCGACCGGGTCTCACCCGGCGACGCCCTGGCCGACGGCGGCAAGGTAACCTCGGACATCTATGGCCGGGTGGAAGTGGACTTTATCCGCATGGCGGTGCGGGTCATTGAGTCCTACGACATTGACGCCAAGATGGGGGCCCAGGCCATCCAGGAACTGCTCAAGGAAATCGACCTGGGTGTGCTCGAGGCCGAACTGGTGGAGGAGATGAAGCACCCCAGCCGGGCCAGAAGGGCCAAGGCGAGGAAGCGCCTGGAGGTGGTGCGCTCGTTCCGCGACTCCGGCAACCGCCCCGAGTGGATGGTGCTCGAGGCTGTGCCGGTGCTGCCACCCGATCTGCGCCCGATGGTGCAGGTGGACGGTGGGCGTTTTGCCACCTCCGACCTCAACGACCTCTACCGCCGCCTGATCAACCGCAACAACCGTCTGCGCAAGCTGCTTTCGCAGGGCGCCCCCGAGATGATCATCCGCAACGAGAAGCGGATGCTGCAGGAAGCTGTGGACGCCCTGCTGGACAACGGTCGTCGGGGCACCCCGGTCACCAACCCCGGCTCCGACCGGGCCCTGCGCTCCCTCACCGACATCCTCTCGGGCAAGCAGGGCCGCTTCCGCCAGAACCTGCTGGGCAAGCGCGTGGACTACTCGGGCCGTTCGGTAATTGTGGTGGGGCCGCAGCTCAAACTGCACCAGTGCGGTCTGCCCAAGCGGATGGCCCTCGAGCTCTTCAAGCCCTTCCTGCTCAAGAAAATGGAGGAAAAGGGCATCGCCAACAACGTCAAGAGCGCCCGCAAGATGCTGGAGCGCTCCCGCGACATCAAAGACGAGGTCTGGGATGCCCTGGAAGAGGTCATCCATGGCAAGGTGGTGCTCCTGAACCGCGCCCCCACCCTGCACCGCCTGGGTATCCAGGCCTTCCAGCCGGTGCTGGTGGAGGGTCAGAGCATCCAGCTGCACCCGCTGGTCTGCGAGGCCTTCAACGCCGACTTCGACGGCGACCAGATGGCCGTGCACGTGCCGCTGTCCAGCTTTGCCCAGGCCGAGGCCCGTATCCAGATGCTCTCCTCGCACAACATCCTCTCGCCCGCTTCGGGTGAGCCGGTGGCCAAGCCTGCCCGCGACATTATTCTGGGGCTTTATTACATCACCCAGCTGCGGCGCGAGAAGAAGGGCCAGGGTCTGGAGTTTGCCAGCATCGAGGAGGCCCTCCAGGCCTACGACGAAGGCCGGGTTGCCCTCAACGCCAAAATCAGGGTGGCGGGCAAGGAAACCAGCGTGGGCCGCCTGAAGTTCGTCTTCAGCAGCGTGGACGAAGCCCTGCTGGCCGTGCAGAGCGGCGTGGTGGACCACCAGGACGTGGTGACGGTGCGCCTGGGCGATAAGCTCATCGAGACCTCGCCGGGCCGGATGCTGTTCTTGCGGATTGTGAGCGAGGCCATCGAGGACCAGGAAAAAGCCCAGGAACTTGTGAACCTCGAGGTGGCCCAGGAAAAGAACTCCCTCAAAGACCTGGTCTACAAGAGCTTTTTGGTGCTGGGCGTGGAAAAAACCGCCAAGCTCCTGGACGCCCTCAAATACTATGGCTTCGTGCTCTCCACCACCTCGGGCATTACCATTGGCATTGACGATGCGGTAATTCCAGCCGAAAAGAAGCAGTACCTGCAGGAAGCCGACGCCAAACTGGCCCAGATCGAGCAGGCCTTCGAACTGGGTCTGATGACCGAAGAAGAGCGTTTCCAGCAGATTTTGCAGCTCTGGAGCCAGACCACCGAAAAGGTTACCAGCGCGGTTTTTAAGAACTTCGAGGAAAACTATCCCTTCAACCCGCTGTATGTGATGAGCCAGTCGGGGGCCCGTGGTAACCCCCAGCAGATTCGTCAGATCTCCGGGATGCGCGGCCTGATGGCCAAGCCTTCCGGTGAGACCTACCCGGTTCCGGTAAAGGCCTCGTTCCGCGAGGGCCTGACGGTGCTGGAATACTTCATCTCCACCCACGGGGCCCGTAAGGGTGGGGCCGATACGGCGCTGCGCACCGCCGACTCGGGCTACCTGACCCGCAAGCTGCACGATGTGGCCCACGAGGTGATCGTGCGCGAAGCAGACTGCGGCACGCCCGACTACATCTCGGTTCCCCTGTTGCAGTTCGACGAGGCTTTCCGCAACAAGCGCCTGCGCAAGAAGAGCGACATCGAGTCGGGCCTGTATGGCCGTACGGTAGCCCGCGAAATCGAGGTCAAGGGCAAGGTGTTTTCCGAAGGACATCAGCTTAGCCTGGAGGACGTCAACCTCATCGTCAAAGCGGCGGAAGAGCGCCTGATTGAGGAGGTGCCGGTGCGTTCGCCCCTCACCTGCCGCACCCGTTATGGGGTCTGCCAGCAGTGCTACGGCTGGGACCTGTCGGCGGCCAAGCTGGTCTCGATCGGCGAGAGCGTAGGCGTGGTTGCTGCTGAGTCCATCGGTGAGCCCGGCACTCAGCTCACCATGCGTACCTTCCACACCGGCGGTGTGGCTACCGGTACCGACATCACCCAGGGTCTGCCCCGCGTGATCGAGCTGTTCGAGGCCCGCCGTCCCAAAGTGAAGGCAGTTATTGCCGAGATAGACGGGGTGGTGCATATCGAGGAGCTCGAGGACAAGGTCATCATCTACGTGTCCAGCGAGGGCTTCTCCAAAGAGTACAAGGTGCCCAAGGATGCCCGCCTGACCGTCAAGGAAGGCGAAACGGTAGAAGCGGGCCAGCCCCTGACCCGTGGGGCCATTGACCCCCACCAGCTCCTCGAGGCCAAAGGCCCCGAGGCGGTGGAGCGCTACCTGACCGACGAAATCCAGCGCGTCTACCGCGCCCAGGGTGTGAAGCTGCACGACAAGCACATCGAGACCATCGTGCGGCAGATGCTCAAGTATGTGGAGATCACCGACTCTGGCGATAGCCGCTACCTCGAGGGCCAGGTCATCGAGAAGTGGGACGTGGAGTCGGCCAACGAAGCCCTGATGGCCGAAGGCAAGACCCCGGCCAGCTGGAAGCCCATGCTGATGGGCGTAACCAAGAGCGCCCTCTCGACCAAGAGCTGGCTCTCGGCGGCCAGCTTCCAGCACACCACCCATGTGCTGACCGAAGCCGCCATTGCTGGCAAGCTCGACGAGCTGATTGGCCTGAAGGAAAACGTGATTCTGGGCAAGCTGATTCCCGCCGGCACCGGCTCCGACTTTGTGCGCGATACCCAGGTGGTTGACCAAAAGACCCTCAAGCGGCTCGAGGAGGCCCGCCGCGAAGCCGAGCAGGCCCCTATTGGCACGCGCCGTCCGGGTGTGCGCCCCGAGCAGCCCGCACGCGAAGCCTGAAGCAGAACGCCTCCCTATGGGCTGTAGGCTTTGTGCTTGCAGCCCATGGCCTAATGTGCCCTCGAGGACGCCAACAGGCCACTTTCCGGGTAGTAATGTTGGTGAGGATGAAGAGCACCCTAATACCGGCTTCACACAGACAATCTTCAAAAAGAGGCCCGGGTGCCGATTGTTTGGGGCAGGCTCTGCGCTCGCCGGTTTTTTTCTGACTGGAAACAGATGAATCGAGTCTGGTATAAGAACCTAAGGATTGGCAGACTTCCGGGCTGCTAGGGGCAGATAGCTCATGAAAGCCAAGCTTTATCTTGCCTTTCAGCAAGTTGGCGCTGATTTGTTTGCTGCTGGGCTGGCCTCGGCCACCTCGGGCAACTACTCGGTGCGGGAGGGGGAAGGGCTCTGGATTACCCGCTCGGGTGTGCAGAAGGCCCACCTGACCCCCGAGGATGTGATGTTTCTGCCGCTTTTGCCCGACCCAAAGCGGGACCAGGGGGCCTCGGTTGAGCGGGTGATTCACCGGGCCATATACCAACAAACCGACGCCACAGCGGTGGTACACGCCCACCCCCGCCACGCCATTGCGCTGTCGTTTCACCTCGAGGCCATCGTGCCCATTGACCTCGAGGGCCGCTATTACTTTGACCAGATTCCGGTGGTGGCTCCCACAACCCTCTCGGCCACCCAGGAAGCCGCTGATGCTGTAGCCAGGGTGCTACAGCATCACCCTGCTTGCGTGGTGCGCGGCCACGGGGCCTTTGTTAAGAGCAGCTTGAACCTTCCGGAAAAAGCGCTGCTGCAGGCCTACTCGCTCATGACCAGCCTGGAGGAAGCTTGTGAGGTGCTGTTTTTGGAGCGCCTGTGGCGTGGCGGGGGTGGAGCTCCCCATACCTAAGCAGCTCAACCGGGCTGGCGAAAACGCCTCGAAGTTGCCTCTCGGCTGGGAGGCCACGTCGGAGAAGAGTGCGACATTAAACGAAAGGGTAGACTGAAGGCCGATGAAGGTGCTATTTGTGGAAGGCAAGTACCCAGAGCCCCTGCGGGCCCTGGCCCGGCGGTATCCACACCCCTACCGGCTGCTGCACCGTCCCGAACAGGCCCTTTTCCTGCTCGAGGTCTGGGCTTTTGGCCCCGAGATGGAGGCTGCTGCCCTGAGGCTCGAGGGTTATCGTAGCTGGAGTTTTGAGCTGCTCGAGGAGGGGAGACGGGATACCGTCTCTTAGCCGGTGGCGGATCTGTCAGGTAAGGTATGCGTGAAGAAATCGATTTGATTGCAGTTGACGATGGGGTAGAGGTCTACCTCGAGGACACCGGCCCACCTGATGCACCGGCCATCGTGGTGCTCCACGGCGGGCCGGGGGGTAGCAGCTATACCCTGCGGGAGGGCCTGGAGGAGTACCTGGAGGGCTTCAGGGTGATTTACCTGGATCAGCGCGGTGGTGGGCGCAGCCCAGCCCTTCCAGAAGAACCCGGACTTTTTACCATTGATGCGCTGGTGAGCGACCTTTTCCACCTGCGCGACCACCTGGGGCTTAATTCCTGGACACTGCTGGGGCATGGGTTTGGTGGGCTGTTGGCCCTGGATTATGCCCGCCGCTCGCCCGACACCACCGAGCAGCTGGTGCTCATCAACCCCTGGACCAACTTTCCCTGGCTGGCCCGCCAGCTATACCGGGCCTCGCTGGCACTGAGGGGCATGGACGAAAACGCAGACCTAGAGATTCCCGAAGACGGAACCCGGCTGCTGCAGGAGGCTTTTGCTACGGTAGAGCCAAAAGCAGCTTTTGATCGTCTGCTGTTTCCCAGCCCGCACAGCCGCATGGAATACGAATGGATAGCCGAGGGATCAACCGTGGTGGGGGCCGATACCCCAGGGCGAATGTTTGTGCTCAACGGGCTTTGGCGGCTAGACTATACCCCCTTTGTGCTCGAGGTGCAGGCGGCCACTGCGGTTTTGCTGGGTGCCCTGGATGCCAGCAGTTACCCCGAAGCCCAGACCATTGCCGACCTGGTTGGCGGCCAGCTCGAGCTGATTGAAGGTGCAGGCCATTATGCCTGGATCGACCAGCCCCAGGCCTTTGAAGAAGCGCTCCAAAACGCTCTGCAAAACCTGCAATAGGGCGTTCTTCAGAGAAATTGCAAAAGACCCCTTGGGAGAAGGACTAAGTTGCGCCAGGGCAGATTGGCAAAACCAGCGGAATGGGTCAATGCATACCTGGCGCAATTCCTAAAGCGAACTTTCGGTACGGCATCTTGCATTTCGCTTATGGAGACACTTGCTTATATGAACCCCACCCGCTGGCCCTGAGGTGTAGGGGTTATGGCACCACCTAGGTAGCCTGGCTCTCGAGGTCGGTGAACAGGCTCCTGGGGCGCAAATCAATCGCCTGGTAGCCAAAGCGCTACAGCTCGAGCAGGCTTCCTGGGCCATGGCCCATTCGCTGGCCCAAGCACAACACCCCCGATGTTCACGAACACAAACGCGCTTAGGTTATGCGCAATACACAGCCCCCCTGGGATAGGACGTAGGCTCAACCTGGGAGGAAGCTTATGAAAAAGTGGATGGCATTAGTGGGATTGCTGCTTGTTGGGGTGGTTTTGGGACAGGTGACCAGCCTGGCGGAAAATATCCGTGCTTACGCGAGCTGGACCCGGGTCAATGTGAACAAGATCAACACGTCTGGCGCACACCCCATGGGGAAAGATGTGTATGTCAACCTGGCCCCCGATCGGCTGCTGGGCGCGAATGGAAGCTACAACCTGCCCTTTGCCCAGGGCACTATTTTCGTTAAGGAGCGGGTTGATCCCCAAAGCCTGCAGGTTACCAATGTATGGGTGATGCAAAAGCGCAGCAACACTGCTGGCGACTGGGCCTGGGCAGCCTACGAGCGTAAAGGCGACACCCTCCAAGGTGGAGCGCTGGCCAACCCGGCCATGTGTGTGGATTGCCACCGCCAAGCCAGTGCATCTGACCTGGTATTTACACCCTGGGGCCGCAGATAACTAGGCCATTTCACCAAAGCCCTCGAGCCAACCCTCGAGGGCTTTTAGATTTACCCGGTACCGACCTCGGGTACCTTGCACCAGCCCCAGGTTTCTAAGCTCGCCCAGGCTATTGGTAACCGAAACCCGAGTGGTTGCGCACATGGCTGCCAGGTCTTCTTGCTTGAGCTCTATGGGTAAATCACGCCAGGCCGAAAAATCGGGCGTGCTAAAGCGCTGTGCAAGCCAGGCTAGGGCACGCCCCAGGCGGAAGGCCACCGGAGCTGAAGCCACCTCGAGCTGGCCCTCAAGCAAAGCCGCGCGTTGTGCCAGCACCTGGGCCAGCCGCAGTGGCACATTGGGCAACTCACGCGAGACCTGCTCGACCTGGCTTTTTCCCACCGGACAGATCATCACGCGGCTCAGGCAGACCGCGTTGCTGGTATGGGTCGCGTCCTGATCCAAAAAGTTAATGCCCAGCAGGTCGCCGCTGCCGGCCACATAAACAATGCGTTCCTGGCCTCCGGCAACCACCCTCAGCAGCTTTACCTGGCCCTCAATCAAGATTATCAAACTCTGACAGGGGTCGCCCATGCGGTGCAGCAGCTCGCCGGGCTGGAAGATTCGGGGTGGGCAAATCTGCGCAAGCCTTTCGCGTTCGTAATCGCTAAGGCCCTCTAGGAAGCCTGGCTGATGAAGATAGGGCATTTGAACCCGATTTTACCCGAGGCAGCCAGGGCTAGGGTATGGTTTGTGTGGGCTCAAGAAGCTCCTAAAGTTTTGAAAATGAGCGTGCAGTAGTGGCTCGAGAGGGACTCGAGGGTCAGCTTGCCGCCGGGTCGGTACCAGTGATACGTCCAGTTCAGAGCCGAAAGTATAAACAGGCTCGCCAGCCGAACATCCTCGACCTGGAACTGGCCCTGCTGAACACCCGCCTCGATAATCCGGCGAAAGTGGGCCTCGTAGGCATCCCGGCGGGCGGTGATTTTGCGCTGTAGCTCCGGGTTCAGAAATTTCCACTCGTGAAAGAAGACCGTGGCATTATCCAGCTCGCGCACGATTACCTCGAGGTGTCCGTGCACAAGGCGCTCGAGCTGCTCTTTGGGTGATAGATCGGAAGGTATCGCTTCAGCATTGCTCAAAAACTCATCCGCAGCCCGATTTACCAGCTCAAACAACACCTCTTCCTTCGACTGGATATGGGCGTAAAGGCTTCCACCTTGCAAATTAACGGCTCGAGCCAGATCCCGCATCGAGGTGGCGTGAAACCCCTGTCGGCTGAAAAGCTGACCGGCTGCATCCAGAATTTCGTCGCGGCGGTTTACCTTTTCTCCTTTGGCCTCTTCAAACGAACGGTTGTTTGACACCTTGGCGCAGAGTATAGGATTTGAGCATGGCTGCGTCAATAATGCCAGGCGCATTTGCCCGCCTGTACAGTGAACCACATCGTATCTGGCTTGACGATAACCTAAGCGAAGCCTACAATACCTTTTGCTGTTGCGGCGTGGTGAGCGTAGCTCAGCAGGTTAGAGCACCGGTCTGTGGAACCGGGGGTCGTGGGTTCAAGTCCCATCGCTCACCCCAAAACCAGGGCAAATGATTGGGGCACAGGACAAAAAGTCTGGCCCCAATCGCAAGCCCTTCTACCGTGCGCGGATGGTGGAACTGGTAGACACGCAAGACTTAGGATCTTGTGCCGCAAGGTGTGGGGGTTCAAGTCCCCCTCCGCGCACCACATAACCCCGGCTGTGCCGGGTTTTTTGTTGGCTCGAGCAACTATGCACAAACTGCTGCGTTGCTGCACTCGAGGACATCTTCAGGTAACTAAAAGATAGCCCCCAGATAGTTGGCTATCTGGAGTTCTCGCTTTTTTGAAGTAGGGCCTGCAGGGCAGCGATGGCAGCTTCCTGGTGGCGCTGTTCGGGTGGGCGTAGCACCAGCGGCTGGGCGGCCAGCGCCAACCGGATGGGCCAGGCTAATGAGTCGTTTGGGTTCTTCAGGTAGCGTTTGATCAAACCCCAATTCGGAAAAGCCACCAGCCACATTTCCCCAAACTGCGCCAACAGGAGGCGC
>NZ_JBEVAL010000009.1:0-66855 GCF_051297115.1 Meiothermus cerbereus | reverse complement strand
CATCCTTGCAGCTACGGTAGCGCTGTTCGAGTTCTTCCAGGCTCAGGTGGGCGTGTAGGGCTATGGCTTTGCTTGGCATGAGTTATTATCTACATAGATTTGGTATTACAGTCGTCATTAGGGACATTTGACCCCCCTTAAGTTTTTATGATTGGCCTACAGGGGCGCAGGCCCCTAATTTTCTGGTAGTCTTGAAAGCAGTGCCCAGACCCCCCGAGCGGGCCTGGCCAGGAGGAACTAAGCGATGCCGATTGAGCGAATCGAAGTCTATCTGGACGGCGGCACCGAACCCGTGCAGGTGCTCACCCAACCCCCCTTCAAAGTGACCTACGATACCCGCTCCCTGAGCGACGGGGAGCACCTACTCCGGGTAGTCACCCACTACACCAATGGGGCCAAAGACGTAAAGGAAGTGCCCTTCAAGGTAGCCAACACCCCTGGGGTGCTGTTGCAGGGCCTCGAGGAAGGCAAGGAAGTCTCGGGCATCCTGGATGTAACCTTGCGGGTGGCCGACCCCGATATTAAGCCCACCCGCGAGCGCTTCCCCGGGCTGGCTGCGGCCATCGCCACCGCCGCCATTCTGGGGGGGGTCTGGCTCTTCTTTGCCGCCACCGGGGTAACCAACAAGACCCTCGAGGAAGTCGCCAAACCCCCCGCCACCAAGGAGGCGGGCGCACACGGCGGCCCTGTCGCGGCAGTGGACGAGGCCCTCAAAGCCAAAGGCGAGCAGGTATATAGCGCAAGCTGCGCCGGCTGCCACCAGGCCAACGGCAAGGGCCTTCCGGGGGTCTTCCCGGCCCTCGATGGCAGCAAGAACGTAGCCGACAAGGCCTACACCATCAACATCCTGCTCAAAGGCAAGGGCGGCATGCCCGGCTTCGCCCAGCTCTCCGACGAGGAGCTGGCGGCTGTAACCACCTACATCAAAAATAGCTGGAGCAACAAGTTTGGCGGCGTAACCCCCGACGAGTTCAAGGCCGCCCGCTGAGGAGGGAGCATGTATCGCAACGACACGGTAGTTCCCTACTTCGCCCTGGTCTTTGCGGCGGCTTTGTTTCTGATGGCCTACCTCAATGACCGGATGCGGGTGGTGCACGAAGCCGGGGTAGTACCCCACCTCACGGTGGGCAACATCGGGCTGATGGCCTTCGCCATAGTGCTGTTTGTGTACGGCTTTATCGGGCTCATGAGCAACTGGCTCGAGGGCTCCGAACTGCGCCCCGGCAAGCACGACCCCGAACCCAGCAGCCTGCCCATGGTGGCAGGGGTGGTGCTCTCGATTCTGCTGGTAATGCTTTCGGGCTTCTTCGTGCGCACCCTGGTCTTTGCCAACAACCCCGAGATCGGCTACTACAACGCCACCACCCTGCAGGCTGGGGTGTTTGGCGCGATGATGCTCATCCTGGCTTTGCTCATCGCCATCTACAAGAAATACTTCATGCCAGAAGAAGTCCTGGTTGAAGACGAGAAAAGCGACTTCCCCTGGTAAACGCAAACTGGAGCAGATGAACTGGAGGATTTGAAAATGGCTGATCATGAAGCCACAGCCCATCACCACGAGCACCACCCCGAAGACCCCCAGGCCCACGCCACCCGCCGGGCCATCCTGCAAGCAGCCATCGGCGTGAGCGCGGGCGCTGCGGTGCTCTCGACCTTGTGGGTGGGTGCAGGCTTAGTGCCGCGTGAGGAAAAGATTCCCAGCAAAGAGCCTGTGGCCGTAGGCGATACCCTGGTCTTTGCCACCGGCCCCAAAGCCGACCAGGAAATCACCCTGGATGACCTGAAGGCCGCCCAGAATGAAAAAATTCCTTTTATCATCGCTTTCCCCAAAAGCCCAGAAAACGTGATCAAAAAAGACCTGATCACCAACACCATCATGGTCATCCTGGCCGACCCAGCCAAGATGAGCCCCGAAACCCGCCAGCACGCCTCGCCCGAGGGGGTGCTGGCCTATTCGGCGGTGTGTAAGCACCTGGGCTGCACGGTAAGCCAGTGGCAAAACAACGCCTGGCTCTGCCCCTGCCACGGCGGCATATACGACATCTACAACCAGGCCAAGGTCGTCGCAGGCCCCGTACCCGCCCCGGTTCCGCAACTGCCGGTCAAGGTGGAGGGGGGCAAGGTGGTGGTAGCAGGTGAGTTTCTGGGCAAGCCAGGAGCCGATGTCTAGGGAGGAAGCATGTATCAGTGGCTAGACGACCGCTTGAGTATCGGAAAGCTGTATGCCAAGGCTTTCCGCAAGGCCTTCCCGGTGCACCACTCGTTTTTCCTGGGCGAGATCACCCTGTTTTCCTTTGTCACCCTGGTGCTCACGGGCATTTTCCTGACCCTTAATTACGAGCCTTCCATCCGCCCGGTCTCGGGTTCGCTTTCCGGCGGGCAGGAAGTGCCGGCAGCCTACTACTCGATTCTCTATATCGACTCACTGCCCTTTGGCGCGGTGATTCGCTCGCTGCACCACTGGGCCGCCCACATCATGATTGCTGCTGCTTTCCTGCACATGCTGCGCATCCACCTGACCGGGGCCTACAAGAACCCCCGCGAGCTGAACTGGATCATCGGGGTGTTTTTGCTGGTGCTTTCCATCATTACCGCCTTCACCGGCTACGCCCTGCCCTTCGATAACTACGCCCTCACCGCCACCAAGATCGGCTACGAGATTGGGGCGGCGGCCCCCTGGGCAGGCAAGCTGTTGTCGGACATCCTGTTTGCCGGCGAGCTTTCACCCACCAATGCCCAGACCATCCCCCGGCTCTACCCCATTCACGTCTTGTGGCTGCCGCTGGCCCTGATTGGGCTGATTGGGGCCCACCTGGCCATCATGATCAAGCAGAAGCACACCCAGCCCAAGTACGCCGAGAAGGTAGCACCGGGCAAGATTGTGGGGGTGCCGCTCTTCCCGCAACAGGCGGCCATGATGGGGATTCTGTTCCTGGTCTACATCGCTGTGACCACCTTCATCGCCGGGGCCTTCCTGGCCCACCCGGTGCAGGCCTTTGGCCCCCCCACCGCCAACACCCCACCGGTCAAGCCCGACTGGTACTTCATGTGGATTTACGGGATTTTGCAGATCATCCCCGCCAACTGGCGCTTTGAGTTCCTGGGCGCCACCTTTGGCCCGCAGTTCTGGGGGGGTATCCTGGTGCCCACTGTCATCATCCTGGGGGCCCTGGCCATTCCCTTCCTGGATTACTCCAAGCACAAGCAGCGTTACCTCGAGCTGCCCAGCCAGCACCCCTTCCGCACCAGCTTTGTGATCGGGATGCTGATGTTCTACATCATGAGCACCCTGGCCGGCTACAAGGTAGACCTGGGCCTTTCCAATGCCCTGCTGTGGGTGTTGGTCTTGATCGTGCCCATCATTACTGGCGTGGTCGCCTACATCATCCTGAAGGCAGTCTACGGCAAGAGCTGGAACCAGGAGCCCGAAATCGAGATCATCGGCAAAGGCTCTGCCGCCGACGACTAGAAGCCCCTTGCCAAATTCAATTGCTGTGTCCTGCACTGTGGCCTCCCATCCGGGAGGCCACGTCTATGAGGAGCGCGCTATACCTACCCCAAAGCGCAAAAGCTCCCGTCAGCGGAGCGCTTTTTACCTTCGGCTCAAAGTTTGGGCCAGGCACCCATCCCGCCAACCCCTGGTGCTAGGCTAAAGCATGTCCGGGCCATGCATCATCCTGTGGGGCTTCGATCCCGCTCGAGCCCGCCTGGTGCTGGGAAGCATGGAGGCCAGGGCCTTTGAGGGCTTTTTGCTGCTGTACCCCCCGCTACAGTCAACCCCGGAGCACCTCTACCAACAGCCAGACTTTTTCGCGGCCTATGTGGCCCAGCTTTCCCGGACGCTGGACTGCACAGCCCTGGGTGTGGTGAACCTCGAGGACACCTCCCTGCTGCTGTGGGTTTACCACCGGGGCCAGCGGGTATTTCAGTACGACTCCAACCCCATGTACCTAAGCTGCCCGGTGTGTTCGTACAGCAGCGAGACCGTTTCGGTGGAAATGAGCGGGCTGGAGGACCTCTGCCGTTTGCTGGACATACCGCAGCACACCCGGGCGGTGCGGTCGTGGCTGGTGCGCCGCCGGGGCCTGGGGTTCTTAAGCGAGCGCGAACGGCTGGAAAAGATTCTTGCGCTGCTAAAGCTGCCAGACCCCTATCCGGCCCAGGGGTGTATACCTCCGCAATAATCCTCGAGCCATGCGCATTACCAAGCATCCCTGCTCCAACTACCTCGGAGTTCCTGACCTCGAGATTACCCCCAGGGCCACAGGCTCTTTTGCACCTCGGCAAGCCGCCGGGGCAATATGCATAAATATCCATTCGGGAAATAAAGAGCTATGTTGTTTGGGATTCAAATACGGGTTTTCTGTCATCACAAAACATGCAGGTTTTACCCAAATTGTGGGTAATCCTTCATCGGCCCCACCCCGCTCGAGCTACACTGATAAAACCCCGCATGGGGAACGCCAGCCAGAAAGGAGGTGATGCACAGGTTCGCAGTAGCGTTGGCTAATCGCGTTTGAGACCCTTTTACCCATCAAGCAATACGACGAACTGCCACCACACGGTATGCCACCGTGCGATGGAGCGACTAAGTCGGCAGGGTGATGCCCGAGCATCCAGAACAATTCTCGGGAGAAAGGTTACCAGAAGTGTAAAAAGGTAAATTTGCATGAAAACGCTCGTAATAGGCGCCGGAGCCGCTGGTTTGGCCGCGGCCCAAGACCTGCAGAAAGCGAAGCATCAGGTTACCGTGCTTGAAGCCCAACACCGCGTCGGAGGACGCATCCGCACCGATAGAAGCTTTACCGAGGTTCCCATCGAGCTTGGCGCGGAGTTCATCCACAGCAGCCAGGTTCCCACCTATACCCTCCCCCAACAATTCGGCCTGCGAACCATCTACTTCAACCAGCAGGAAGACACCCTGGTGCGCCTGCCGGACGGAAACCTGCGTACCATTGCCGAGGTGGGCTCCAGGGTGCTGGGCTACAACAACATCCGGATGGTGGACTGGCCCGAAGCCGTGGGCGAGGAATCGCTGGCCGAGTATCTAGAGCGCAACCAGCTAGCCGGCCAGAAAATACCCTACAAGCTGCAAGAATACATCTCCGACTTCGATGCTCCAGAAACCCTCAGCGCCAGAGCCGCGCTGGAGTTTCTGTACGACAAGTCTGCCGAGGAGGGCGACTACCGCATCCTGGGGGGCTACGATTAACTAGCGATAAAACTGGCTACCTCACTGGACATCCGGCTGGGGGCCGTGGTGGAGACGCTCGAGTGGGGCCCCTTTGGCGTCAAAGCCCTCACCACCGACGGGCGGGTCTTCCTGGCCGACCAGGCTGTAATTACCGTGCCCTTGGGCGTGTTGAAAGCCGGGAAAATCCGCTTTGTGCCCGAGCTGCCCGAGGAGAAGCAGCAGGCCATCCATCAACTGGGCCTGGCCGACGCGGTCAAGCTCTTCTTCCAGTTCGAGCAGCCCATCTTCCCGCCCGGCATTGTGGAGCTATATGTGCCCGGCCACAACCCCGACGAGTGGTGGAGCAGCGCCGCCGGCCACGGGGTGGGCTTCGAGATCCTGACCGCCCTGGCCACCGGCCCCAAAGCCCGCGAACTCTTGGCCCTGCCCGAGGAACAGGCCCTGCAGAATGCCCTGCAAACCCTGCGCCGGGCCCTGGGCCGCCCCGACCTGACCCCCCGCAAAGCCCGGCTGGCCCACTGGCAGGACGACCCCTACACCCTGGGGGCCTACTCCAAGGCCAGCGTGGGGGCCTCGCAAGCCCGCCGCATCCTGGCCCAGCCGGTGGGCAACCGGCTGTTTTTTGCGGGCGAGCACACCGCCCCCAACGCCTGGGCCGCCACCGTGCATGGGGCCTACGCCAGCGGACGGCGGGCCGCCCAGGAAATCCTGCAAGCTAGGCCCCTGGTCTACCCTGTACGCCCCAAGCCCCTGCGGCCCGCCTTGCCTGTGGGGGCTTGAGGGCCACCCCAATCCTGTGCGGGATGGGGGTTCTATCTCAACAGACGCGGTCTCCCTCCGTGGGGCAATTGTGCAGGACAAAGCAATCGAGCTGTGAGCGGCTCAATGATTTTGGCGAGCGCTCTACGCTAATCTGGTATAGCATGGCCTTATGAGGTTGTCCGAGCGCATTACCTTCAACCCGCTGGTCATGGGTGGGCGGCCCTGCATTCGGGGAACGCGCATCACCGTGGGCACCATCCTCAATCAGCTTCGTTTCCAGACCCCGGTGGAAATCCTGCGCGACTACCCCGAGCTAAAGCCGGAAGACATCGACGCCGCGCTGGAGTACGCGGTCTTTCTGGCCGAGGAGCGCGAGGTTGCGGTTTGAAAATCCTGCTGGACATGAACCTCACCCCTCGCTGGGTGGGGTTCTTGCGTGAACGGGGCCACCAAACCGTGCGCTGCTCGGAAGTAGGGCTGGCCAGTGCAAGCGACCTCGAGGTGTTGCGCTTCGCCGCCGCCCACGGATACCTGCTTCTAACCCACGACCTCGACTTTGGCGACCTGCTCGCATACAGCCGCGAGGCAGGCCCCAGCGTGGTGATTCTGCGGGGAGTAGATTTGCGTCCCGAGGCCAGCGGAGAGCGCCTGCTGCAAGTGTTGGCAGCTACAGCAGAGGAGCTCGAGGCCGGGGCCATCGTGGTGATGGACGTGCGCCGGATTCGCGTGCGCCCGTTGCCTTTGGGGTAGCAAGGCGAGGCATAGCAGGCTTGGGAACCGCTGCAGATTCTTGCCAACAGCCCCACCCTCAACCATACTCCGACCACCCGACCGCGAATCATAATTCACCTCCAGAAATGGTTTTTTCAATGTAGGTCTACCCCCAATGTGTCTTTCAGGTTACATTTACGCCTTCATCACTACCCAGACCAAAAGCCCCGCCACCTCCCCCAGCTCCACCAGGGCCCCGTACACATCGCCACTAAGCCCGCCTCCTAGCCTTCGGGCGGCCCAGAAGGCCAGCAGCAGCATCCCCGCTATAGCCGCCAGCGCCACCCAGGGGAAGAAGAAGATGGCCGGCAGGGCAAACAGCAAGGCCGGGAAGACTCTCCCCTCGCGGCTGCGGGCCCCCAGCCCCTCGGGGCGGGCAGCAGGAAAAAGGTTCATGGGCAACAGCAGGGCCAAGCGCACCAGCGCGGGCAAGCACAAAAGCAACCAGGGCGAGGGATTTGAAGCCAGCAACTGCCACTTCAAAAGCAGCACCACGAAGCCCACCCCAAAGGCAAAGCTGCCCATGTGCACATCGGCCAGAATGTGCAGGCGCTCGGCGGGGGGCTTCATAGCGAGCAGCGCATCGGCGGAGTCCAGCAGGCCATCGAGGTGCAGCATGCCCGTGCAAGCCAGCCAGACCGCCAGCAAAACCGCGCCTTGCAAACCGTCGGGGAAGCCCGCGGTGAGCCAGGCCACCAGGGCCAGCAGCGCCCCAATCAGGTAGCCCGCCACCGGGTAGTAGGCCGAGGCCGCCTTCATCTCGCCCTCGCGCACCTGGCCCAGGTGCGGTACGGGAAAGGTGGTCAGGAAACCAACCGCCAGCCAGAAAGGACGCACCTTAAGGTTTTACCAGAACCTCGCCAAAACGCGCTTCGAACTCTTCTTTGGTGCGGATGGGACGGCCCTCGAGCCGCAGTTTGATGGTCTCTTCCTGCACCTCCGGGGGGTAGGGGCAGTGGCGGCAGCGCGAGCCGCAGCAGTAGCCGCGCCGCAGGTGGTAGGCCGCGGTGAACACGTACAGGCCGTTTTCCAGGTAGTAGTCCTGATGTTCTTTGAGTTTGATTCTGGTCATTGGTGTTCCCCTATAGCAAACCTGCCCAGCATGGATACGTGGTATGTTTCCGGTCGCATTTGCTGGTAGAGCGGGTGTGGAAAGGGTTTAGTACCACTGCGGCGCCGGGTGATATTGGACTGATTCTACGGTATTTTCTGAGCCGAATCTCCATCTGGCCTATGTTTGCTCGAGGTGTTGTTGATTCATGGCTCTCCCGCTTGCGACACCCCGGCCTGGGCAAAGGTGGCCATGCCCGCCATGACCGCGGCGGCGGCCCGCAGCACCGGAAAGCTCAACACCGCGCCCGTGCCCTCGCCCAGGCGCATATCCAGCTCGAGGATGGGCCTGAGCCCCAGGGCCTCGAGCTGCCGGGTATGCCCTGGCTCCAGCGAGCGATGCCCCGCAAACAGATAATCGCGCACCCCTGGCTCCATGCGGCAGGCCAGCAAGGCCCCGGCGGTGACCGGGAAGCCGTCGGTCACCAGGGGCAGGCCGGCCTCGGCCCCCGCCAGGAAAACCCCGGCAATGGCCGCCATCTCCAGCCCCCCCAGCTCGGCCAGCAGGGCCAGCGGGTCGGCCCTGGGCAGCGCGCCCAGCCGGGCCTGGGCGCGCTCTAGGGCAATACGCACAACCTCGAGCTTCTTCTGGTAGCGGGCCTCATCCACCCCCGTACCGCGCCCCGTGACGGCCCGGGCCTCCAGGCCCAGCAAAGCCGCCGTGAGGGCCGCGGCTGCGGTGGTGTTGCCGATGCCCATATCGCCAGCGGCCAGGAGGGTGGCACCCTGGGCTATGGCCTGGCGGGCCATCTTGGCCCCCGCTTGCAGGGCCTGCTCGGCTTCGGTTAGGGTCATGGCGGCCCCCCGGACGATGTTGCCCGTGCCCGACCGCACCCTCTCCGGCGACGGAACAGGGGAATTGATACCCACGTCGAGCACGTAAACTTGGGCGTCGGAGGCTCGAGCAATTTGATTGATGGCCGCGCCCCCCGCCTGGAAGTTCAGCAGCATCTGTGCCGTGACCTCGGATGGGTAGGCCGAGACGCCCTCGGCAGCTACCCCGTGGTCGGCGGCACATACCACCACTGCCCCCTGGCCCAGACGGGGCTTTAGGGTCTTTTGCATCGCGGCCAGGCGCACGCCCACTTCCTCCAGGAACCCCAGCGCGCCGGGCGGCTTGGTGAGCTGGTTCTGGTGGGCGCGGGCCTGGGCCAGCCATTCTTGCGAGATGGGTTGGACGTCAAAGCGAATCATAGGTCTCAAGGCGATTTGATCTTGACGGGAATGCCCGCCACCAGGAGGTACACCGCGTCGGCGGCCTCGGCCAGGCGGCGGTTGGCCGCCCCCAGCAGGTCGCGGTAGCGCCGGGCCAGGGCGTTGTCGGGAACGATGCCCATACCCACCTCGTTGGTCACCACCAGCAGGGTTTTGTCGGTCTCGGCAAAAGCCGCCAGCAGGTGCTCGAGCTCGAGCAAGACCTCGCGTCCGGCCTCCATCAGGTTGGCTACCCACAGGGTCAGGCAGTCCAACAGCACCACCCGGCCCCCTGCGCGCAAAAGGGCCTGGGGCACCTCGAGGGGCTCCTCCAGGGTCTCCCAGCCAGGGGGCCGCTCGGCTCGGTGCTGCTCGATGCGCTGGCGCATCTCTTCGTCTTGGGGCTGGGCCGTGGCGATAAAGCTCACCGGCTGGCCCAGGGCCTGGGCCCACTCCTGGGCAAAGGCGCTCTTGCCAGCCCGCGCCCCCCCGGTTACCAGAATCAAGCGGGCACCCCTATAAAACATGCTCGTCCCTCACAAACAACACCCTCTTTTGCTGCCAGTCCAGACCCACCACCGCGCAGGGCGGCAGGAAGCGATCCTGCCCGAACTCGCGCAGCACCAGCCGCAACACCCCCCCGTGGGTAAAGACCAGGTGGCGGCCTGGGGGCAGACCCTCGAAGACCCCGTACACCCGCTGCCGCAGTGCTCGGGTGGACTCCCCCCCAGGGGCCTGGAAGCCCTCGAAGGCCAGCAGGGCGCTTTTGTGCGGCTCGGGCAGCTCGTCCCACTTCAGGCCCTCGAGGGCACCGAACTCGAGCTCGCGCAGCTCGGCCAAGGCTTCCTGGGGTTCGCCATAGGCTAAGCGGGCGGTGTGGATGGCCCGCCTTAGGTCGGAAGCCAGCACCCGGTCAAAGCGCTCTTGGGCCAGCCAGCCAGACAGGGCCCGGGCCTGCTGCTCCCCCAGCGGCGTGAGCGGCACATCCGACCAGCCGGTGAGCCGACCCTCCAGGTTCCAGGTGGTCTGCCCGTGGCGCACCAGCCAAAGCTCGCTCATGGTTCCACCCAGGCATAAAAGGGCGTCTCGACGAACTCTGGCGGCCCCGCCAGGTAAAGCCTGAGCCCCGGCAGGCGCAGCACCGAGCCCTCCTGTTCGAAGTCCAGGGGGTCGGCGGGCAGGGCATACAGGAGGGTCTCGCCCGGCGGCAGCCCCGCGCGCATCAGGTGGGCGTGCCCGGCCCCGCGCCCCATACGCACACACGAGGTCTGCGCCGAGCGCATCACCGCCACGTAGCGCACCAGCCGGGGCCCATCCTGGGTTACCAGGCGGCACACCTCCCCTAAGTCGAGCAGCAACAGCTTGGGGGTTACCTTCAGGCTGGCCTGCATCTACCCTCCCAAGAGCACCACCGGCTGGCCCTCGAGCTGCCGCACCCGCACCTGGCGGCCATAAATCCCCTGCAAAAAGTCTTCGGTCAGCACCTCGCCGGGTTGGCCCAGCGCCAAAAGCCGCCCTTCTGCCAGAAAAGCCACCCGGTCGGCCAGGCGGGCCAGGTTGGGGTCGTGCAGCACCGTCAGGATGCCCAGCCCCTGGGCCCGCAAGCCCACCAAGAGGGCCAGAAACTCGGCCTGGTGGTGCAGGTCGAGGTGGTTGGTGGGCTCGTCCAGCAGCAAAAACTGTGGGCGGGCCGCCAGGGCCCGGGCCAGCAGCACCCGCTGCCGCTCCCCGCCCGATAAGGTGGGCAAGAGCCGGTGGCGGAAGGCGCTCACCTGGGTCTGTTGCATGGCCCATTCCACCGCTTCCCGGTCGGCCTTGCCGGCCCGCCCCAGCAGGCCCAGGTGGGGGGTGCGGCCCAGCTCCACCACCTCCTCTACCGTAAGGTCTTCGGGGTAGCCGCCGTTCTGGGGCAGAAAGGCAATCTGCTGGCCCCGCCTCCAGCTCGAGATGCGCTCGAGCCGCTGGTCCCCCAGCCGCACCTCGCCCGCAGCGGGCCGCAAAAGCCCCGCCATCAAACGCAACAGGGTGCTCTTCCCCACCCCATTGGGCCCCAGCAGGGCCAGCCACTCGCCCGGGCACAGCTCGAGCTGCACCCCCTGCAGCACCGCTCGGTTGCGGTAGGCAAAGGACACCCCGTCCGCAACAAGCGCGGAAACCCCCAACTGCTTCAGCCCTGCGCCTTGTTCTGCCCTTTGCGCCATCATGCCCTGCGCCTCCCCCGCCACAGTAAATACAAGAAGAACGGCCCGCCCAACAGCGTGGTCAGGATGCCCACCGGCAGTTCCGCCGGGGCCACCAGGGTGCGGGCCAGCAGGTCGGCCAGCAAGAGCAGCACCGCCCCACCCAGGGCCGAGGCCGGCAGCAGGTAGTGGTAGTCCCCCCCCAGCAAGCGGCGCAGGATGTGCGGGGCCACCAGCCCCACAAAGCCAATGATGCCCGCCTGGGCCACCGCCGCCGCAATCAGCAGGGTAACCAGCCCAATTATCAGCAGCTTGAGCCAGCCCAGCGGCAGGCCCAGGCTGCGGGCGGTCTCTTCGCCCAGGTACAGGGCATTGAGGGTACGCCCCAGCAACAGCAGCAGCGGGAAGGCAAACAGCAGGTACAGCGCCAGCGAGCCCACCCCATTCCAGCCCACAAAGGCCAGGTTGCCCAGGGTATAGGCAAACACCGCCCGCACCCGGTCGGCGTCCTGCAGCATCAGGTAGCTGGTCAGGCTGACCAGCACGCTGCCCACCACCACCCCGGCCAGAATCAGGTCGCCGGTGCGGCTGGCCCCGCCCGAGAGCAGCAGGGTAAGGAGCACCGCCCCCACCGCCCCCAGAAAGCCAAACAGCGTAGCGGAAGCCGGAAGGTGGGCAAACACCGCGTGCTGGGCAAAGGCGCTCGAGAGCCCCCCCATCACGCTTACCGCCAGCGTAACCCCAAAGGCCGCCCCCGCCGCCGAGCCCATCAGGTAGGGGTCGGCCAGGGGGTTGCGGAACAGGCCCTGGAAGGCCGCCCCCGAGATGCCCAGCACCGCCCCCACCAGCAGGGCGGCCAGCGCCCGGGGCAGGCGTAGCTCGGTGATGATGGGGTTTTCGCTAAGGCCCAGCAAGGCCCGCACCACCTCGCCCGGCGCAATGGGCACCGCCCCCTGCCCCACCCCCAGCACCAGGCCCAGCGCCAGCAGCACCAGCAGGCCCAGAAAAACCAGCAGTCGGCAGCCAATGCTCCCATACCCCCTGGCGATGGGGGGCGCGAGGCCTGGGTAGGAGGTCTTTTGCATGGGCCTAGCGCAGGCTGGGGTGGAAGCAGCCCACCAGCAGTTGCAGCCCCTGGGCTACCCGCGGGCCGGGGCGCGAAAGCAGGTTGTTCTGTTCGCCCGCAAAGGCGCAGACTCGCTTGTTGCGAATGGCCGCCAGGTTGCCCCAGCCCGCCCGCTTGGGCAGGTCGGCGGCCCCCGGATGGGTCAGCACGATCACCTCGGGGTTCTTTTGCACCACCAGCTCGGGGCTAATCTTGGGGAACAGCCCCAGCTCCCTGGGGACGATGTTCTGCCCGCGGGCCTTGGCAATCAGAACCCCAATGAAGGAGTCGGGGCCCACCGTGTAGGGGGTGGGGTCGATCTCGTAGTAAACGGTGGGGCGCGCGGTGGCCTTGGCGGCTTTGCTCTCGACGGCGTAGACCTCTTGCTGGATGCGGGCCACCACCCGCTCGGCCTGGGCCTCCTGGCCCAGCGCCCGGCCCAGAAGCCGCGTGGTGCGGAAGATGTCGTCGTAGGATTCGGGTTTGATGGCAAAGGTGGCTACCCCGGCTTTCTCCAGCGCCTCGTGCAGCTTGCCATAGACCGAGACGATCACCAGGTCGGGCTTGAGCGCGACCATGGCCTCGAGGTTCGGATTAAAGTACCCCCCCACCCTGGGCAGCCGCTTGACCTGCTCGGGAAAGTCGGAAAAGTCGTCCACCCCTACCAGCCGCCCGCAGGCGTTCATGGCGCAGAGGGTCTCGGTGACCGAGGGCAACAGGGCTACGATGCGCTGGGGCGCGGCCTTGAGGGTGATGCTGCGGCCCAGGTCGTCGGTCAGGGTGCGCGGAAACTGCGCCCATCCCAGCGCCGAAAGCTGAAGGCCCAGAACCAGAAACAACCACAAAACGATTCGATTCATGTTGCGTCCTTTCCCAACCCGGCTTCGCGTGGGGGGCGATTGTCCTGGGGACAGGCTGGGGCCTGCACCCAAAAAAAACCGCCCTCGGGAGCGAGGACGCTACAAATAACGTAGAAATTCCCCGAAACTCCCCCTTCTTGCGAGAGGTGCCTTCCGTATCGGAGTGAGAAGGCGTTTTGGCAGGTATTCGGACTTCGGGCGGTGGCTGGCGACCGCTTTGCGGATCGCTTAAGCCCCAATGCGCCGTTACCGCTGCGCGACAGTGCCGGACTTGCACCGGACTTCCCCACTTTAAGCCTAGGCTACGCGCCCAAGCACCAAAACTTAGCCGGGCTGTGCGGCCCTAGCGGGCCTTGACTAAAGGCTACACCCGCCAGGCCCACACGGCAAGCACCTACCAACTGGGCCAGGCCGGGGCGGGCTCGAGGCCCCTCTCACACAGATAAGCCTGCAAGCCCTGCAGGGCCTCGAGTTTCACCGGCTTTACCCCGTGGGCCAGAATGCTGCTGTGCCGCTGCTGCAACAAACCCTGAAGTTTGCTCGAGTAGTCGCCGTATAGCTGCTGGGCCAGGGTTCCGCTATGGCCCAGGCGGGTATCGATTTCGAAAGCCAGCCCCAGGGCTTCCTTGAGGCCTGGGGTCTTGCGGCCCGCCAGGTCTTGCAGCGGCTGGGGGTAGGTAGCTGCCACCCGCAGCTCGATGCCGGTACGCTCGTACAGGTCGGCTTCGGCGGCCAGCTCCACCGCACGGTACAGCCGGGCCAGGGCGTCGTCGTAGCGGCCCCGGGCAGCCCTGCGCTCGGCGTTGGCCAGCAGGTCGGCCAGCAGGGCAAAGGTGGGCCTCCCTTCCCGATCCAAAATTTCACGCAGGCGTGCCTTGGCTGCCTGTAGCCCCTGCAACACCCGCACCTTAGCGCCATGCCCCCAGGCCTCGGCCACCGTGAGGGCAGGCTCGAGGTGGGTTTCCAGCTTCTGCCAGGCGGCCTTGTGGTGGAACAAGTCCCAATCGAGCATGGCCTCAGCCACGCCCTGCAAGTGCTGATAAAACCGCCTTTCCGAAGGGCTGAGGGGCCGGGCCAGCAGCTCGGACAAAAAGTCCTGCGCGGCGCGGTAGTCGCCCTGGTTCCAGGCCCGCCTGAAGCCCTCCCACTCGCGCAGGCCATAGCGAAAGGTGGGGTCTTCCAGCAGACGCAGCCGCTCGTTTCCGCTCTTCACCCGCCCCTGCTGGTCGCGCTGCTCCCCGCCCACATAGCTAAAGGTTACCCCTTGTCCGGTAAGGGCCAGCACCATCCCCGCCGACATGGTTTTGGTTCCCCCGGTTATATCGGCCACAATCGTGCGGGCCTCCCACTCCAGCGCCTTTTGCAGCGCCTCGCGCCCCTTGCGAAACACCTCACCCAGGTCTTCGGGGTCGTCGAGCAGCAGGGTATGAAAGCGCAAAGCATTTCCGTACCGCCGCACCAGCTCCCCCGCCACCGCCTGCGTGCCCTGGCTGGCTACAAACACCACCCCCTGCGGCACATGCTCCGCCAGGGCAAACTCGAGGGGCTCGATGGTCTGCCCCACGCTCAGTATCAAAACAGTATTGGCTTGCTCTTGCACACCACCAATCTACCAAAACCTGCAATCCCCTTACGGGGCTTTTTGTTTGCGACAGGTCAGCTAAGGTGGGGGGGGCTCGTCCCCCTCCCTTAGTTGCAATCCCCTTACGGGGCTTTTTGTTTGCGACAGGTTGGGGTGGCTCGGGCGAATTACCTTACCCACCAGGATAAAGTTGCAATCCCCTTACGGGGCTTTTTGTTTGCGACGGAGGTGATCATCGCGGCCAACCGCGACCGCACCGACTGTTGCAATCCCCTTACGGGGCTTTTTGTTTGCGACCGTTGTGCGGCAGTGCCCGAAAACTATTCGCTTATACGCGGAGTTGCAATCCCCTTACGGGGCTTTTTGTTTGCGACGAGTCCCGCAAGCAGTTTGAGCAGGTGGAGGGCGCCGTAGTGGTTGCAATCCCCTTACGGGGCTTTTTGTTTGCGACTGTCAGATGTCATGGTTTTGAAAGCAGAACATCTAGAGTGTTGCAATCCCCTTACGGGGCTTTTTGTTTGCGACGGACCACGATGGCGACGATGCAATCGTATATTTCCAAAGTTGCAATCCCCTTACGGGGCTTTTTGTTTGCGACCAACTGGCACTCGGGTGGTGGCATCCAGGGCCACATGCAGTTGCAATCCCCTTACGGGGCTTTTTGTTTGCGACCTCATGGACCTCCTCCGCAAAAAACAGATGCCCGCTAGTTGCAATCCCCTTACGGGGCTTTTTGTTTGCGACCCGCTGCTGCGTGCGACTGTTCAAAGCCTCGAAGAGGGAGTGTTGCAATCCCCTTACGGGGCTTTTTGTTTGCGACACTACGGGTTCAGCAAAAAAGAGGACGCTGACTGGCTCAATAGTTGCAATCCCCTTACGGGGCTTTTTGTTTGCGACCTTGTCAATGAGTACGTGGATCCACGCAACCTCTAGCTTGTTGCAATTCCCTTACGGGGCTTTTTGTTTGCGACAGCATACCCCGTTAATCGCCGTCCTGTAAAGGGCTCTTAGAAGGGGTATTTATGAGAAAACCGAGTTATCCACAGGCAACCTGTGGATAAGTGGGTGAAAAATGGCGGTTTTTGCGATGAATGCTTACAAACCCACACTTTTAGATTTTTTGTGTGGTGGGTTTGCGATATCTATCGCGCGTCTGGGCTTTCAAGGTGCGTCGTCGAGATGGCCGACACGGGCATTATAGCATTTTGCGCAAAACATAATGGGTCATTTTTGGAAATTGCTTCCATATCGTCCTGGTGGGCGTTGGTGTGGGCTTTTTTGGGTGAGGGGGTGCGGTTGCGACAGCGTTTTTGGGCACAAAATGGTATGTAACGCTTTTTGTAACGGGGTGGCGTGCCTGCTTTGAGGCCCAGGGCTATAGGGCCAGCTTTTCGGCCAGGGCCATTATGGCGCGTTTGGTGGTGGGGGGGCCGTGGCCCACGTAGATGTGTTCGGCCTCGAGCTGGGCCATTTTCCCTACCGTGCGCCGGGCCTGCTCAGTATCGTGGTTGACTATAGCGGGGGGAAGCCAGGGGCCTTTTGCGCCCACACGCAGGGCATCGGCGGCCAGCAGAACCCCCTCGCGCAACAGGCCAATCTGCCCTGGGGTGTGGCCGGGCAGGTGTACTACCTGCCAGCCCAGCACCAGCGCGCCCTCCTCCACCGGAGTAAGGGCTTCGGGCGGAAGAGGCCGGGGGCTGTTGGCAATGTGGTCGCCCAGCCAGGGAATGGGCGGGAAAGGGGGACGGCGGCGCTCGCCGCTTATAAACGGGATGTCGAGCGGGTGGGCATAAATGGGCAACCCGTAGCGCTCCCACAGCATGCGCGCCCCACCCACGTGGTCGAGGTGGTGGTGGGTAAGCAGCAGGGCCGCGGGCTTTCGCCCCTTTAGGTGGCGCAAGAGCTTTTGGTTTTCCTGGGGCATGCCGGTGTCTACCAGCAGTGCGCCTTCGGGGGTGTCCAGCAGGTAAAGGTTGGCGATCAGCGGCAAAACTTCCATGTGGGGCCTTCAGCTTTGGGCTATGGCTTTTTGGCTCACCCCGAGCTCAGCCAGGGCGGCCCGGATGGCCTCGGCGTCGATGCCGGCCTCGCGGTGCATGCGGGCAATGGAGCCGTGGTCGAAGAAGACATCTGGCAGGCCCAGCACGCGAATGTCGGGCTTAAGGCCCAGTTCGCCCAGGGCTTCCAGCACCGCGCTGCCAAAGCCCCCCATCTTCTGGTGGTCTTCGGTGGTAACCAGCTTGTAGCCTTCCAGGGCCAGGCGCTCCAGCATCCCTTTGTCCAGTGGCTTGATGAAGCGGGCGTTGATCACCCCCACCTGAGGGTCATCTCCGGCGGCCTCGAGGGCGTACTTGAGGGTTTTGCCAAAGGTCAGGATGTAGGCTTTGCTGCCCTCCTTCAGCACCTCCCAGCGACCCCACTCGATCTCCGGCCAAACCCCTTCGGGCACCTTCTCCACGCTGTCGCGGGCGTAGCGGATGGCAATGGGCCCCCCCAGTTCCAGGGCCTTTTTGAGCATGGCCCGCAGCTCGAGGGCATCTTTGGGGGCGGCAATCTGCACATTGGGCACGGTGCGCAGGTAGGCGATATCGAAGACCCCGTTGTGGGTGGCCCCGTCGCCGCCCACAATCCCAGCCCGGTCTACCGCAAACACCACCGGCAGGTTTTCGATGGCGATGTCGTGGACAATCTGGTCGTAGGCCCGCTGCATAAAGGTGGAGTAGATGGCCAGCACCGGCCTGAGTCCCCGCAAGGCCATGCCAGCGGCCACCGTGGCGGCCACGTCCTCGCAGATACCGGTGTCCAGGTAGCGCTCGGGGTGGGTCTGGGAGTACCTGACCAGCCCCGAGCCTTCGCGCATGGCCGGGGTAATCACAAACAGCCGGGGCTCCTGGTGGGCCAGCTCGGTCACCGCATCGCCAAAGGCCGCCGACCAGGAGTAGCCCTTGCTCACCTTCTCGGGGTTCTGGGGGTTGAAGCTGGGCGGCCCGTGCCAGTAGATGGGGTCTTCCTCGGCCACCCCGTAGCCCCTGCCCTTCTGGGTCACGATGTGCAGCAGGGTGGGGCCCTCGAGCTCTTTAATCTGTTCCAGAATGTGAATCAGGCCCGGCAGGTCGTGCCCGTCCACCGGCCCCACGTAGCGGATGCCCCAGGCGTAGAAGGGGTTTTCCTGGTGCAGCATCAGCTTGGCGGCCTCCTTGGCCCGATCCACCAGGTTGAAAAGCTTGGGCGAGATGCCTTCCAGCACCTGGCGGCCCCACTTCTGGGTATCCTGCACCCACTTTTTGGTCTGGTACTCCTTGAAGTAGCGGTTCAAGGCCCCCACGTTTTCCGAGATGGACATCTCGTTGTCGTTCAGAATCATCAAGAGCCGGGGCTTGCGCTCCCCAATCACGTTCAGGGCGGCCAGGGCCATCCCGCCGGTCAGGGCCCCGTCGCCAATGATGCCCACCACATGGTAGTCCTCGCCCAGGGTGTCGCGGGCGATGGCCATACCCAGCGCATTGGCCAGCGAGGTAGAGGCGTGGCCCACGGTAATGGCGTCGTGCTCGCTCTCCGAGACCTTGGTAAAGCCCGAGATGCCCCCTTCCTGACGGATGGTGTGGAAAACTTCCTTGCGCCCGGTCAGGATTTTGTGGGCGTAGGCCTGGTGGCCCACATCGAAGAGCAGGCGGTCGCGGGGCGAGTCGAACACCTTGTGCAGCGCCACAATCAGCTCCACCGCCCCCAGCGAGGAGGCCAGGTGGCCGCCATTCTGGGCACACACCCGGATGATCTCGCTGCGCAGTTCCTGGGCCAGTTGAAGCAGCTCTTCTTGCGACAAGGTTTTGAGGTCTTGCGGTTGGTTGACCTTTTGCAAAATCACATATGCCTCCCAAAACGATGAGGCGATAACACGGTTACTACCTGCATCTTGCCCTCAACTTTAGGGGTTTATACACCTGGTGCAGTACCCCAGGGAACAAAGAGGCCGTGGAGGGTGGCCTGCCGCGGCTCATCTGAAGTTGCGGTCAATCAGCGAAAGCCCGCCCTGTTCGCCAAAATTCACCGAGCTAAAGATTTCGCCCACCCCCGGAAAGAACCACAGCTCGAAGTTTTCCCGCAAGGTGGGGTTCCTGGGGTCGCGCACCTCCCAGTTAATGCGAAAAACCTCGAAGCTGCCTGCCGGCACCGTCACGTTGGACTTGCCCAGCACCGTGTAGGTGTAGTCCAGCACCCGGTCGATTACCCGTGTGATGTTGTTGCCCGCGCGCAGCTCGATGACCTCGCGGGTCTGGCCGCCCCAGCGGGCCCCCACCACCAGGCTGGCCTGGGGTGGGTACTCCTGAATGGGGGGCGTGTAGCGGGTTACTTGCAGCCGGTCGAAGTCTTCCATGCCCAGCAGGCGTACCCCGCTGGCGTCTACCTGGCGGTAGTAGGAACGCTCGAGGCCCCGCCCGCTCAAGCGGTAGCGGATGGCTGGCTGGCCTTCAAAGGTAGTGGGCCCCATCACCGACAAGCGCACCGGCGGTTCGCCGATGGCGGCACGGGGTGGCAGGTAGATCCAGTCCAGCCCCGGCTGCGCGGGATAGAAGCCCACCGGCCCCTGAATAAGGGTGGTGTTGGTCTGGGGTTCGGTGGCGCGTGGTGCACAGGCCACCAAAAGCAGCAATAGCGGTACAGCGATTCGTCGCATCGCTCCAATTTACCCTCGGTTGGGGGTGGCTGGATGTAAAACCTCGCGCAATTCGATTAAGAACAGTGGAAGCTCGGCCAGGGCTGGGGGTTCCTCACTGCCCGCAACCAGCACCAGCTCGGCCCCCAGGCGCTCGAGGTAGGCCACCCCCCGTTCAAAAGTGCGCTCGAGGTCGTTGTGGCGACGCAGCAGGTGGTCTCGGGTGGGGCCCTCCAGCCCTGGCTTGTGCAAAAAGCGCTCGAGTTCGGCCTTTTGCGGCAGCAGCCTGCCCAGATCCCGCCCGTACTGGCGCACCTGCTTAAGCACATCGCGCAAATGAGGCAGCCGCTTGCCCTGCTGGTGAATTTCCTCCAGGGCCAGGTGCAACCGGTGAGCCAGCGCCTCTTGTGCTGGCGGCAGGCTGCGCCCGCCACCAAAAAACCAGACCAGCAGACCCACCACCAGCAGCAGCAACATCAGCTCCAACAAGGCGATACCGGCCATTATGCCTTAAGGATACGCACCCATCCCCCAAAAGTAAAAAAACCTCCCCGCCCTACTGCTAGAACCTTTCAAAGCCCGCCCAGCGCTGCTTCGGCTATGGCCTGGGGGTTGGATTCCTGGAGGCCGTCTCTGAGTGCTCCAGTTCGTGTCGGTTCCGCCCCAGCGCTTTGGCCCGGTAGAGGGCTTCGTCTGCACGGTGAACAAGGCTTTCAACGGTATCACCGGCTCGGTAACAGCTTACCCCGATAGAAAGCGTAATAGAAATTTCCCCTAATACCGGCTTGTCCCGAAGCGCTTCGACGAGCCGGGCCGCGAGTTGCTCGGCCTGGGCTAAGTCGGTGGCCGGGGCCAGAATTAAAAACTCCTCACCACCCCAGCGCGCTACGGTATCCGCCTGGCGCAGGTAAAGGTCGAGCCGCAGGGCCACCTCGCGCAGCACCTGGTCGCCGATGGCATGCCCATAGTGGTCGTTGACCTTTTTGAAGTGGTCGAGGTCGATCAGCAAAACTGCAATGAAAGGCCCGTAGCGTTCAGCCCGCTGTAGCTCCCGCTTGAGCAGCGGCTCGAGGCCCCGCCGGTTGGTGAGCCGGGTAAGGTGATCGGTGTGGGCCAATTGCTCCATAGCCACCATGGTCTCGCGCAGTTGTGCATATATGTTGAGCAAAACCAGGAAGGCCAGGTTGGCCAGATAGAACTGTGCGATTGAGTTGAGGGCACTCACGCTGGGCGGGTGAAGCAGCAGCGAGACCACCCCCCCCAACGCGCTCAGCAGGTAGTAGGCCACCGATACCCGGATGGCTTTCTCTCGGTTAAGCAGCAAAAAAGCCAGCGGGTAGATGATTGTGGACCACAAAGCGCTGGCAGAAAACCCCTCCCTGGAGAGATGGCCCTGTAATCCAAAATAGTACAGGTTGCCCAGGTTGTAGGCCAGCAAGAGAATAACCACCATCAGTTCGGTCGTGGCGATACTGATCCGATGCTGCCATAACAGCAGGGTCATGAGCAAAAACCCCACAAACATCACCGGCGAGAGCACCGCGTCCAGCGGGTTGAGGGTTCCGTTCACGATGGACAGCACATAGGCGAGGCTCGAGGCCAAAGCCCCCAGTGGCAGCAACCACAGACCATGGCGCCGCCGATAGGCATCGAAGGAGGAAACAGGGTCGGGATTCATGCAGAGCTTTACGAAAACGATACCACTTTTCTGGCCTTCTTAGTTGCGCCAGGGTAGATTGACAAAACCCCGCGGAATGGGTCTATGCGTACCTGACGCGATTCCTCAGTGATCTTTCGGAACAGCATCGCGCATTTCAACTCTGGAGAAACTTTGATCTGCGGCTCAGGGCGATGCCAGGCAAGGGGTGTGGCGGGTTTTGCAGGCCCTCTGTCAGGGCTGTTTTTGCAAAGCTATGATGGACAAAACCTAGCCTGTTTGTAGTATGGGGCACAGTGGGTTCAAAGAAAAACGCCTGCGGGATGCGGCCATTGCCGCCTACCGGGCCGAGACCATGCAAGCCGGGGAAGCCTGGTATAAGACCGTGGCCTACGAGGAACTGCGGCGTGTGTTTGGCGAGGAGTGGCTCAGCCTGGGGCGCTACCGGCTGGTGGAGGTCTGCGGGGCCCGCGAGGTCACGGTGGAGGTGGACGGGGAGCTGTTCTCGGTGACAGAGGTAGAAAAAACCTCTGGAGGACCTTTAGGGGTGGTGGTGCGCCACCTGCCTACTGGCCGGGCCATAGGCAGCCTGGCCCAGTTGGGTGAGGTGTTTCTTGAGCTTTCTTGATTCCTCCCCTGCCAAGCTGTGGGGGCGGGCAATGCCCGTATAGCTGCGAGACGACCCCCTGGGCTTGGCAAAGATGTGCCCGCATGGGCTTATGTAAAGGCGGTCTCACCCATCCGGGTCTGGCGACTGGGGGTGTTCCCTCGAGCCCGACCCATCTTCAGATGGGCTTTTGATATTGGAAAAACCCAGGGCAGCGCAGCTCAGTTTCCCACTGCTTCCAGCATCTTGTCTACGCTGGTTAGCTTGACCCGCGGGCGTCCCTGGGCCTGCCCTAAGGCGCACTCGAGCGCATCCAGCTTGAGCCAGTGCTCCAGGGTTACATAGCGCACCCCCCGCGCTTGCAGCAGCCGGGTTACGGCCTCGGGATTGGGTTCTGGGGCCAGCGGCAGGTGCTGGGCATCCTCCAGCAGAAGTTTTACGGTCTCGGTGGCGTCGGCTTTGTTGGTGCCGATGACCCCGCTGGGGCCGCGCTTGATCCAGCCGGCGGTATACTCGCCCACCGCCACCTGGCCCTCGCGCAAGACCCGCCCGCCCTGGTTGGGAATAACCCCCTTGCGCTGGTCGAAGGGCACCTCCGGCAGGGGCACCCCCTTGTAGCCCACCGAGCGCAGCACCCTGCCCACCTCGAGCTCCTCGAACTCGCCCGTGCCCACCGCATTCAGGTTCTCGTCCAGGCGGTTTTTCTCCAGGCGAATTTTCTGTACCCGGCCCTCACCCAGAATTGCTACCGGCGAAACAAAAAAACGCAGGTGTACCCGGCGGGGCTTGCCGGTAAGGGGTCTGGCGGCAAACTCCCGCAGTACCTCGAGGTTCTTGAGCAAAGTGGGCTCACCCGCAATAGAGGCGGCACTTTTTTCGTCGAGCTCGAGCTCCTCGGGCCGCACCACGATGTCGGCATTGCACAGCTCGCCCAGCTCGCGCAGCTCCTTGGTGGTGAACTTGGCCTGGGCCGGCCCCCGGCGGCCCAGCATGTAAATATCGCTGACCTGGCTCTGGGCCAGCACCGGCAGGGCATGGTCGGCAATATCGGTCTGGCGCAGTTCCTCCGCCGACTTGGCCAGAATGCGGGTGACGTCCACCGCCACGTTGCCCATGCCCACCACCGCTACCCCCTGCACGTCCAGCCGGATGTCCAGGTTCTGGTAGTCGGGGTGGCCGTTGTACCAGGCCACGAACTCGGTGGCCGAAAGGCTGCCGGGCAGGTCTTCACCAGGGATGCCCAGGTGGCGGTCGCTGGAAGCGCCCACGGTGTAGATCGCCGCGTCGTAATGACGGCGCAGATCGGCGCAGGTAAGGTCGCGGCCAAACTCGACATTGCCCAAAAAGCGCACCCGCGAATCCTGCAGCACCTTCTGCATCACTTTGGTAACCGACTTGATGGTCTGGTGATCGGGCGCCACCCCATAGCGCACCAGGCCGTAGGGGGTGGGCAGGCGGTCGAACACATCCACCGATACGTTTATTTCCGTCTGCTTGATAAGGGCCTCTGCGGCATAGATACCCGAGGGCCCCGCACCGATGATCGCAATACGTAAGGGGCGGTTTGCATCCAACTGGTTTGCCATCTTTCATATCCTCCGGCCTGTTTGGCATCGAGTCGCGCTTACACTGCGCTCAGACAGTGCAAATCATATCCCATCGGCCCCGCACAAACACAAAACTACCGCCCAAGCAGGCCAATCAGCGGGCTGTACAGCAGTGCGCCCGCCCCATACAACCCCAGCCAGAGCAGGTCGGCTACCCGCAGCCGCCGACCCAGCAGCTGGGCGACACCCACCCAGAACAACCCCAGCGAAACCAGCAGGCAAAACAAGCCCAGGTAGGCGATAAAAAGGGGGGCCGCCACCGTGCGGGCCAAGAGCCAGGAGCCCCCCGCCATGACCAGGGGGAGCCAGAGGAGCAGGGTGGCGTAAATTAGCCAGCGGCGGCCTTGCATCGCAGAGCATTCTACCCAAAAGAGCCTGTTTTCATCGGCTCTCAGGGCAATCGAATCCCCTTCGTAAGCCACCCCAAACCCAGAACAAAGGCTCCCAAAGCCAGAAGAAAACCCCAGAGCCATCCCCACATTTGTGGAAGCGTCCCACTGCGAGCCGCCCAGATTAGGGCCAGCAAGCCCAGCAGAGCCCCCAGACCCAGTGCAAACGGCAAGAACAAGCCCAACCCCACCGCCAGCAGCGTTACCAGACCACCACCCGCCGATCCCACCAAGGTTCCCAGAACAATGGCTCCTGCCAGCACCCAGGGCAGCACCAAAAGCCCGATAGCCAGCTGCAGCCAGCGAAGCGGTTTCATAGCTGGCATTGTAAGCGCAGCCTGGACACCGGCCCATCCGGGTTCTTAGCATGGTCTACATGACCGTGCGCAAAGCCCGCACCACCTGCCCGCTGGACTGCCCCGATGCCTGCTCGCTCGTTGCCAGCATTGACGAGGCCAGCAATACCCTGCTCAAAATCGAGGGCGACCCCCAGCACCCCTTCACCCAGGGCTTTGCCTGCGTGAAAACCTACCGCTACCCCGAGCGCAATCACCACCCGCTGCGCCCGCTCCATCCGCTGCGGCGGGTGGGCCAGAAGGGCCAAGGCGGGTTTGAGCGGGTGAGCTGGGAGGTGGCGCTGGACGAGATCGCCCAGCGGCTGAAAGATACCCTCGAGCGCCACGGCGCCGAGGCCGTGCTGCCCTACCACTACGCCGGCACCATGGGCCTGATGCAGTACGAGCACCCCCTGACCTTTTTCCGCGCCCTGGGGGCCAGCGAGCTACAGACCACCATCTGCGCCACCGCAGGCCAGGAAGCCTGGGTAGCCACCTACGGCGACCGCTTCGGCACCGACCCCGAGGCTATTCCCCAGGCCCGCTTCATTCTGCTGTGGGGCATCAACAGCCTGCACACCAACACCCACCTCACCCCCTTCCTGAAAAAAGCCCGGCAAAATGGGGCCCGCATCGTACATATTGACCCCTACCAGAACCTGACCAGCCGCTTTGCCGACGAACACATTCGGATTCGCCCCGGCAGCGATGCCGCGCTGGCCTACGGGATGGCCCGGGCCATCGTGAAGGCTGGCCTGCACGACCAGGACTACATCGCGCGGATGACCACCGGCTTTGAGGCCTTTATGCAGGTGGCGGAGGAATGGACGCCGCAGAAGGTGGAGGCCGTCACCGGCGTGGCTGCCGAAACAGTGGAGAGACTGGCCTTCGAGTTCGCCCAGGCCAAAGCCAGTTTCATCCGCACCAGCTACGGCCTGACCCGCCACCCTGGCGGAGGTTCGGCCCTGCGGGCGGTGGTGTTGTTGCCGGCGCTGATCGGGGCCTGGCAGTACCCTGGCGGGGGGGCGCTTCTGAGCACCAGCGGAGCCTTTGCCCTCAACCGCAAGTACCTGGGAGGCCGCCACCTTCTGGCGGCCCGGGCCACCCCGCCACGGCAGATCAACATGACCCAGATCGGCAGCGCCCTTACCGCCCTGGAACCGCCCATCCGGGCCCTGTTTGTCTTCAACTCGAACCCGGCGGTGGTGGCCCCCCGCTCCGACCTGGTTCAGAGGGGCCTGTTGCGCGAAGACCTCTTTACGGTGGTGCTCGAGCAGGCCCTCACCGAGACCACCCGCTACGCCGACTACGTGCTGCCCGCCACCACCTTTCTGGAGCACCCCGACCTCTACACCGCCTACGGGCACTACTACCTCTCCTGGAACGAGGCGGTGATGCCGCCCCAGGGCGAGGCCCGGCCCAACACCTGGGTCTTCGCCGAGCTGGGCCGGCGGCTGGGCCTCGACGAGCCCACCCTCTACTGGGAGGCCGAGACCCTGGCCCGCTCGCTGCTCGAGTCCGACCACCCCTGGCTTCGGGGCATCACCTTGGGGCGCCTCCAGGCCGAGGGCTTCGTGCGGCTCCACATCCCCCCCGACCACCGTCCCTTCACCCAGGCGGCAAGTACCCCTTCGGGCAAGGTGCAGTTCGACCCTCCGCCCCAGGTCATCCTGACCGAGCCCACCCCGGACTTCCCCCTGATCCTGATGACCCCCCCCGCCAAGCACTTCCTGAACAGCACCTACGGGCATATCGAGCGCCTGGTGCAGGGCGAAGGCGGCGAGCCGGTGCTGCTGGTACACCCCGAGGACGCCCAGACCTACGGGGCCTCCGACGGTGCGCTGGTGCGGATACGCTCCCGGCACGGCGCGGTGGTGCGGCGGGTACGGGTGAGCGAAGCCCCCATCCGGGGCACGGTGGTGCTGGAGGGCACCTGGTGGGAGGCCCCCGCCCCCGACGGCAAGGGCATCAACTGGCTCACCGGCGAACACCTCACCGACATGGGCGAGGGTTCCACCTTCCACAGCAACCCGGTGCGGCTCGAGGCGCTGGAGTAGCTACTCATAATAAATGTCTTTGATTTGTTCTTTTTGCTGGGGCCCCCACCTGAAGCTGCGCCAGGAGCTGCCCTTGCATCCGGTCGGTTTTGACCTGCCCTAAACAGAAAGCTTCAGGTGGGGTTCATATCAAACGCTTGGGGCGTGCTCCAAACCGCTGCGCCACAAGGCTTCGTCCTGCATGGCCCAGGCCGGATACTCCTCGCCCTGTAAAAAATGCCGCGCATACAAGGCCGCCAGCCGGGCGTGGCGCTCGCTGCCGAGGTCGTAGAGCAGGGCCACAATGGCGGCATCGGCCAGGGTGCGCAGGGCTTTTTTGGCCTGCCATTGGGCCTCTTCCGGTGGGAGAGCTTGCAGCTGCTTGAGGGTCTGCTCTAAAGCGGCTTCGGCCAGCCGGGCTTCCTCGCTGCCCACGTTCTTTAGCATGGCGCTAAACTCGAGCAGGAAAGGCTCGGCAGCCCCTTTGCGAAACAGGACCTCGAGGGTATCCAAGGCCTGCACGTTGGCCGGGCCTTCCCAGATGGGGGTAATCAAAGCCTCACGGGCCAGCCGGGCGATGGCGAAGTCCTCCACGAAGCCCACCCCCCCAAAAAGCTCCATGCCAAGCTGGGTACAGTAGGTGCCGTGCTCGGCGGTGCGGGCCTTGGCCAGGTGGGCCAGCAGCCGGGCGTAGTGGTAGCGGAGGGAGTAGGGCGGGGTCTCCTGCCAGGCTTCGTCCCAGGCGGCCACCGCCCGGAAGGTCAGGGCCAGGCCGCCCGCGATGCGCACCGCCAGGTCGGTCAGGTCGCGCCGGATCAGGGGGTGTTCCTCGAGCTTTTTACCAAAAGCCACGCGCGACTGAACACGGAAGAGGGCCTCGAGCTGGGCTTTTCTGGCCAGACCCAAAGCCCCCACCGCGTTGGCCAGGCGCGAAAGGGTGAGGGTTTCCAGGATGTAGTAGATGCCCTCCTCGGCGCGACCTATCAGATAGGCCTCGGTGTGATCGAAGTCCACCTCGCCCGAGGGCACCGCGCGGGTGGCGAGCTTGTCCTTCAGCCGCCGCACGCGGTAGTTGAGCGCTCCCCTGCTGTCCAGCCGGGGCACCAGAAACAGCGCGATGCCTTTGGGGCCGGCAGGCGCCCCCTCGGGCCGGGCTGAAACAATGGCGTAATCGGTCAGGCCTGCGCCACTGGAGAAGTATTTGTCGCCAAAAAGCCGCCAGGCCGCCCCGTCTGGAACAGCCCGCACCCTGTTGGCCCCCAGGTCGGAGCCACCCTGCACCTCGGTCATCCAGGTGGCGCCGAAGGCCCGGCCTGCGAGGAGCTCTTCCTTCCAGCCGGCAAACTGGGGGGCGTACTTGTGGATGGCGTACACGGTGGCGTTGGTGATGGTCTGGATGCAGTACAAACCAGGGTCGGCCAGCAGGTAGCCCAGGGCAAAGTGGTGGTGCCAGCTCCCTCCCTGGTAGGGAGCGCGGTTGATGGCGGCTAGTTGGCGGTTGAGGGTTTCCTGTGCCGGCGAGAGCCGCACCCGGTCTATGCGCTGGCCTTCCAGGTTGTGCATCACCAGCACCGGGCGGGCCTCCTTGTCCACATGGTCGGCCAGACGGTAGGCTTCGCCCCCGGCTACCACACCAAATGCGTCCAGTTCGCTCTGGTGGGCTGCCCAACCCTTCCAGTAGCGGCTCAGGATGCTGGGCAGGTCGGGCTCCAAAGCCCAGTGGTTCTTGTCATAGGCATAGGACTGGTGTTCCATAAGGGCTCCTTTTGCTTTAGGGTAGCTCGAGTCCGGCAAAAGACGTCTGCTCTGGATTTATTTCCAGGGCCACCAAAAACCTCGAGACCATGTTGTAGGCCGCGATTACGCCCACCAGCTCGACCACCTGGGTGGCATCGGGCAGCACCGATTGCACCGCTCTAAAGGTCTCGTCGCCCACCCGCACCGCACGGGTCATTTCAAAGGTGAGTCGGAGCGTGGCCCGCTCCTGGGCATCAAACAGCCGGGCATTCTGTGCGGCTTGCTCGAGGTCGTGCAGGGCCTCGAGCTGGGCCTGGCTGCCACCAGCCTGCAAAAACAAGGGGGCGTGCTGGTCAAACTCGTATTCGGCCTGGTTCAACACCGCCACCCCGCAAATCGCCAGCTCACGCAACCGGGCTGGCAGGCTGAGGCCGCCCCGCACCGCGCCCAAAAAATGGTTCCAGCCCAGGGCATAGGGTGGGCTATAGAGCAGCATCCGGTCGAGATGGCTCAGGGCTCCACCCCGACGCCGACGAATGGCCGAGACCACCTCGGCTGGCTCGGACAGCTCTTCTGGGAGGTAGGGAATCCGGGGCATCGGGAGTAGCATAAGGCTTATGCACTGGATTGATCTCCGCTCCGATACCGTAACCAAGCCCACCCCCGCCATGCGCCAGGCCATGGCCGAGGCCGAGGTGGGCGACGACGTGTACGGCGAAGACCCCACCGTGGGCCGCCTGGAGGCCCTGGCCGCCGAGATGCTCGGCTTCGAGGCCGCCCTCTTCATGCCCAGCGGCACCATGACCAACCAGGTCGCCCTGATGCTGCACCTGAAGCGCGGGCAGGAGGTCATCGCCCCCAAAGGGGCCCACATCTACGAGTACGAGCCCGGCTCGCTGGCGGTGCTCTCGGGCGGAACCATCCGGCTGGTGGAGGCCCCTTACGGCGTACCCGACCCCGAGGCCGTGCGGGCTGCCATCCACACCTCGGTGCACCAGGCCCCCACCGGGCTTATCGCGCTGGAAAACACCCACAACACCGCGGGCGGCACAGTGGTTCCCATCCCCGTTCAGCGGGCCATTCAGCAAGTGGCAGAAGAGGCCGGGCTCCCCACCCACCTGGACGGGGCCCGTTTTTTTAACGCAGTGACGGCCCTCCGCACCACCCCCAGCGAGCTGGCCCGGGGTTTCCGCACCGTCTCGATCTGTTTGTCCAAAGGGCTGGGGGCGCCGGTGGGCTCCATTCTACTGATGCCGCGCGGGTATCGCGCCGAGGCCTGGCGCTACCGCAAGCTGCTGGGGGGTGGGATGCGGCAGGCCGGGGTGCTGGCTGCGGCGGGCATCGTTGCCCTTAGCGAAGGCCCCAAGCACCTGGCCCGTGACCACCAGATGGCCCGCGCCCTGGCCGAGGGCCTGCTGCGCCTCTACCTCGAGGTCGACCTGCAGACGGTGCAGACCAACATGGTGTATGTGCAGGTTCCTCAGGCCCCGGCCCTGGTCCAGCGCCTGCGCGAGCTGGGCCTGCTGGCCAACGCCATGGGGCCCAACCGGGTGCGCTTTGTCACCCACCGCGACCTGCAGGACGAGGACATTCCCCAGGCCCTAAAGCGCATCGAACAGGCCCTGCAGATCGCATAGCCCCCTGGCTCACTCGGCCCAGGCTTCTACCTGTTTGTACTGCACCAGCGCTGCATACAGGGTTTGCGAGGCGGTAGTGGAGGTTGAGAACTTGATGTCCACAATTATGGTCTCTTCCGGCAGGCTCTCAATAAAGCGGTTGAGTCGGTCTTGAAACACGTCCGGGTCGGCTGCGGCAATCAATTTGAGCTGCATCCCTTGCATAGCTAAAGCCTAACGCAGAAGGCCTGCTGGGGTTGTGAAATTTGTCCGCTCAGGGCTTTGCCTGGCTGCGGCAGAGCCTAGCGACGGGCCGCCAGAAGCTCTTGGGGCAGGTCACCAATAATGCCATCCACGCCCCAATCCAGCAGCTCCCGTGCGATTGAGGCTTGATTAACCGTCCAGGTCGCCACAAAGAGCCCCTTTGCCTTGAGCAGGGCTACCCTGGCCGGGTTCAGGAGAACAAACTCTGGATGAGCGCCCTGCAGCGGCAGGCAGGGCAGCAGCTCTTCCATCTCGGGCTCGCTATACAGCAGGGCCAGCGGCACCCCCACCTTCAGTCGGTGCAGTCGGATCAGGGCCAGTGGATCGAAGCTGCTGATCCAGGCCCGCGCCCGGCCCGGCCAGGCCTGTAGGGCCTGCGCCAGCAGGGTTTCACGCCCGTCCGAAGCTCCTGGTTTGCTCTTGAGCTCGAGGTTGAGCCAGGCCCGGGGAAACTCCTCGGCCAGCTCGAAGACCTGCTCGAGCCTTGGCATCCAGGGTGCACGCTGCTGCAAGGTCGGCCAGTCCAGGCTGGCAATCGGATGCCCCTCGAGCTCAAAGTCGTGGTAGACGGCCAGTACCCCATCGCGGGTACGGTGCAGGTCGAGCTCGAGGCCGTCCAGACCCGCCTCGAGGGCTCGTCGGAAGGACTCCAAAGTGTTTTCTCTGGCTTGACGAGGCGAGCCCCGGTGTCCGAGCAGCAAGGGTTTGGTGAATTGCATCTAAGCTCCTCGCTCCCAGATTACCCCAATTGCAAGGCATTTTTAGTCTGAAAGCTCCCGTTTGTAGCGCCTTCCCGCCAGATTTTGCACGATAAATGAAAGCAGATCGGCGCTGGCATGTTGTAGACTGCTCATCATGGGCAAATACGACGAGCGCCTTTCGCAATTGACCCAGTCCGACATTATTGCTCGGCTCGAGGGCCCAGGTGGCCTTCTGGCCATAAGCAGCCGAGAGTTGTTTTATCTGGATAGCAACACCCATCAAAGTGCGCCTCTTTCCCTTATCAAGCGCATCAGCGTAAACAAGCAAACCGGCACCGTGGATGTCATGAGCGAGCAGGGCACCCTTATGGCGATTGCCCCGGCTGCCTTCCAAAAAGACGAGCTGAAGCTCTTCCTGGAGTCGCTTAAGGGGCACGTTCTCAGGGCCAAATCCGAAGCCGCTCAGGTAAACGAACCGCCCAAGACCCTCGAGTCGGCAGAAACACCCCCGCCTCCAGCGGAAGTTGACAACCAGGGTTGGCCTGCGCTTTCCAGCACCTTACCACCTCAAGCCCCCATGCAGAAAGTGCCGCCCGTTACCGATGCTGCCCCACCCCCCTCTTCGGCCCAGATCAGCATCGCCGAGCCAGCTAAAACCTTGCCCGATGAACCCAGCGACTCCATCTGGGCCTACGACGGCTCACCCAAACCCAGCACGGCCTCCGGTGTAACCGAGCCCAAAGCTACGCCCATAACCCAGGCCCAAGCAACACACAGCACGGCCACCATGCCTCCCCTGGCCCCTGCTTCCACCAGAAGCCTTAGCTCGACCCAGCGCATCATCTCGGTCTTGCTAAAAGTATCCGCGCTCATTACTGCGGCGGTTACGATCGGGTATCTGGTCGTGAATATGGGCACCACCAGCGATATCTGGGTTCCGCTGGGGGTGGTTGCGGTTGGCCTTGCCCTGGCCCTGATTCAGTGGCGCTTGTCCGAGCCTTACTGACGCCAAATTTGACCACGGCTGACCCAAACTGGGGAGCGGAAACCCCCGGTTGCAAGGCATAAGGCTTTGTGGCTTGCCGTCAAATAACCCTCTTTAGACCACAGTGGCAGCTAAATTGGGGCCTGATGGGGCGCTGGCTAAACGCAGCATATATTGCCGTGGTTATTGGGATCGGATTGGCGAGCATCTGGCCCAATCTGACGGTTCGATTTTTCCCGACCGAACTCAAAGCACCCCCCCATTCAGCCCCGCTGGCGGCTTCGCCTGCCCTGAAGCCCGGCCCGATTACACCGGAGGTGGGGAAGGTTAATCTCAACACCGCCAGCCAGGCCGAAATCGAGAGCCTGCCTGGAATTGGCCCTGCGCTAGCTCAACGCATCATCGAGGGCCGTCCCTACCGTTCGCTAGAAGAGCTGGATCGGATAAAAGGCATTGGACCCAAGCTGATCGAGCGGCTGCGCCCGCTGGTCACCCTATGATCCCCCTGGCCTTGGGCTCAGGTGCCCTGCTGGGGGCCCTTAGCCAGCTCACCCCCCTGGCCTTTCTGGGCCTGCTAGGGGGGCTCTGGATCCCTCAGGCAGCCCGCTGGCTGGGCCTGCTGGCCTATCTTCTGGTGGTGCTGCACCTGGGTCTGGCCAAAGATCCCTGGGCATCGCTTATAGGGCAGTGGGTAAGGCTGGAAGGCACCTTGCGAGGGGGGTTTCTGTACACCCCGCAAGGGCGTGTGTACGTGCGGTACTTTCCCAGGCTGCAAGATGGGATATATGTGTTGGAGGGCCACCTGCTGCGCCCTGCTGGCAAGCGCAACCCTGGGGGTTTCGACCAGCAGACCTGGCTGCGCGGACTCGGGGTAACGGCGGTATTGCAGGCTCGAGAGGTGGTGCACTTCGAGCCTCTGCCGCACAATCCCCGCCAAAGCTTGAAGGGTCGGCTCGAGGCTGGGCTTTCCCCACCCGTAGCCGCCCTGGTTGCTGCTTTGACCCTGGGGGAACGGCGTGATTTAGGCGAGACCTACGGGGAGTTCCAGCGGGCTGGCCTGGCCCATGCCCTGGCCCTGTCGGGCCTGCACGTGGGGATTTTGACCGGCTTTTTTGTGCTGCTGCTGTACCGCTTTGGCGCATGGCGCTATTTGATCACCATTGTTTTGCTTCTGCTGTACTTGTGGCTGGTGGGGCCACAGCCCTCGCTGGTGCGGGCTGTAATCATGGCGGCTATGGTGCTGTTGGGGCTTTTTATGGGACGGGGCCGGGTGGCAGTCTTGCCCGCTTTAGCTCTGGCTTTGTTTATTCAGCTTCTGCTCGAGCCGCGCACCATCTTCAGCCGATCGGCCCAGCTTTCCTATTTGGCCGTGCTGGGTATGGCCCTGGTGCTCCCCCGCTTGCCCAGGCTTGCGGGCTGGAAGCAATGGGTGTGGGCTTCGGTTGGCGTTACCCTGGCTGCCCAGATTCTGATTCTTCCGCTCTTGCTTCACCACTTCCACCTGCTGCCGCTGCTCTCCCCTCTTGCAAACCTGTTGGTGCTGCCCCTGCTTAGCCTGCTGGTCCCCCTGGGCTTTCTTAAGCTATTGCTGGGAGGCTTGCTGGCCGGGCCAACAGAAGTTTTAGGATTGCTGGTCTTGTGGCTGGCAGGGTGGTTGTCCCATGGCCCCATGCTGCGCTGGGGCGAGATAACCCCCCTGGGGTTCACTTTGTATTACCTTGGTATTTTTCCTTTACTGCTCGGCCTTTATGGGTACCTTCGCTGGCCGCGCGCAGCCGGACTGGCTGCCACAGCGATGCTGGCTTCCATACTGTCGCAGTACCCACCCCGTGCGGAGCTCTGGCAACTCGACGTGGGCCAGGGCGACGCTATTCTGGTGCGCCTTCCCGGAAGGGTAGAAATTCTGGTGGATGGAGGCCGCGACTGGGCCTACCCCCGGCTAGAACGAGCCCTGCGCGCACTGGGCGTAGATGACCTGGATCTGCTCATCGCCACCCACCCCGACGGGGATCATGTGGGGGCTCTGCCGCAGCTCATAGAGAATTTTCCAGTGGGCACCCTGGTGAGCGGACCAAGGGTACGGGGAAACCCGCTGGACGATGCCCTGCACCGGGCTGCGCGCTCACATGGGGTTCGGGTTTTATTTGCTCGCAGCGGGACACAGTTGGCCCTGGCCGGAGCCAGTTTGCGATTCCTGGGACCACAAGGGCATGAAACCGAGGACAACGAGCGCAGTCTGGTGTTTGTGCTGGAATTCAAGGGGCGCAAAGTACTGTTTACCGGCGATGCCCCGGCCTCGGCGGAGGCGCGCTGGCGGCCAGAGGCGGTGGATGTTTTGAAGGTAGGGCACCACGGCTCCGAAACCAGTACCAGCGTGCATCTGTTGCAGAGCTTTCAACCCCAGGTCGCCCTGATCGGGGTGGGCAACAACCCCTACGGCCACCCCTCGGGTGTGGTTTTGCAGCGGTTGAGCCAGTATGGACTGCAAATTCGGCGCACCGATTTAGAGGGGGCCATACGGATTCCGCTTCGGTAGCTTAGCCCTCGTAGCCCAGCGCGTGGAGAATTGCGCTCAATTCCTCTTCGGAGTGGTAGCTGATCTCTATTTTGCCTTTTTTCAAGCTGGTAAAGCGCACTTTTGTACCCAGCCGACGGGAGAGGCTGTGGGCGATATCGGCGTAGGCTTCCTCACTTTTAGATCTTGTGCTCGAGGCCGTCGGCTTGTCTTTGAGTTTCTCGGTCTCCCGCACGCTAAGCTGCTTGGAGAGCACCTCCGACAGACCCCAATTGCGTTTTGGCTCGGGCAGCATCAAGAGTGCCCGTGCATGCCCTGCGCTAATCTTGTTCTCCTCTAGTGCTTTCTTTATCTCTGGGGTCAACTGAAGCAGGCGTAAGGCGTTGGTAACCGTAACCCTGGCCTTTCCCACCGCCCTAGCCACCTCTTCCTGGGTCATCCCCATATCCACTAAGCGCCTGTACCCTTCTGCCTCCTCCATGGGGTTCAGGTCTTCCCGCTGTAGGTTTTCAATGAGGGCAATTTCCAGGGCCTCTCGCTCGCCAATGTCCTTGATGACTACTGGAACCTCGCGCAGACCAGCCATCTGAGAAGCCTTGAAGCGCCGCTCGCCCGCCACCAGCTCGTACATGTCGCCCTTAGGACGAACCAGCAGGGGCTGCAGCAGGCCCTTTTCTTTGATGGAAGCAGCCAGTTCTTCTAACGCCACCGGGTCGAATAAGCGGCGCGGCTGCCCAGGGTTTGGCTTGATAAGGGCCAGGGGCAACTTGGTAAGGGAGGCTGGTGTTTTGGGCAATAGGGCTTCCAGGCCCTTGCCCAAACCGCTAAGCTTCTTGGACACGGCGCATCACCTCCTCGGCCAGGCGTCGATAGGCATGGGCACCACTACTGGTAGGCGCATACTGGCCGATGTCCTGACCATAGCTGGGGGCCTCGGCCAGCCGGACATTGCGCGGTATAACGGTCCAGAAAACCTTCTCCCCCAGGTTGGCACGAATGTTGCTTTCGACCTGTTGAGACAGCAGGGTGCGGGGATCGTACATGGTAATCAGCACACCCAGAAGCCGCAAAGCCGGGTTTAGGCTGGTGCGCACCCGGTCAATGGTTTCCATTAGGCCAGCGATGCCTTCCAGGGCATAGTATTCGGCCTGCACAGGCACAATCAGGCCTTCCGAGGCCGACAGCACGTTTAGCGTAATGGGCCCCAGACTGGGGGGCGCATCCAGCAGAATCAGGTCGTAGGCTGGCTCGAGCGGTCGCAGTACTTCCGCTAGCCGGGTGGGGTTTTCGATGAGCTCAGCAGAAGCCCCGACTAAATCAGGGCTCGAGGGAAGCAGGTCCAGTCCGCTGGCAATGTTGACTACCGCTGCTTGCACTTTATCGTTTCCTACCAGCACGGTGTAGATATTTGGCTCACGAACGGCCTGCCCCATCCCCGAGGTTGCATTAACCTGGGGATCCAGGTCTACCAGCAGCACCTTTTGACCCGCTTTAGCCAAATAGGCCGATAGATTTACGGCGGTTGTGGTCTTACCCACACCCCCTTTTTGATTTACCAGGCCAATGCGTTTCACCTTGCCCTCTAGGATAACGGATTTTTTGCCGGAACCCCCGGTTTCCGGGGGTATTGGTGTGGCGTGGGGGCTATTTTTCGCAGAACGACCAGGGTGCGGGCATCCCCAATTATGGGCAGCTGCAGGTGAAAAATCTGCTCCAACTGCCCGCCCAGCTTACTTAACGCGCCTCGTGCCTCTGCCACCTCATGCTCCACTTCAGCTCCCTTTTGCACCAGCACAAACCCGCCCACCTGAACCAGCGGCAGGGTCAGCTCTGCCACCGTAGCCATGGAGGCCACCGCTCGAGTCAGGGCTGCTCCATATGTTTCACGTTTTACATTCTGGTGCGCCAGCTCCTCGGAGCGCCCCCAAAGGGCCCGGGCATTTTTGAGCCCCAGGGTTTGTATAACCCGAGCGACAAACGCAGTCTTCTTCTGGGTAGCATCCAGGAGGTCGAACTGGGTACTGGGCTGCACAATAGCCAGAGGCAACCCCGGAAAACCCGCACCTGTGCCCACATCAATCACCGAGATCCCTTCCACCAAGCCGGGATAGGTCAGGCAGGTTAGGGAGTCCACAAAGTGCTTCAGGATGATGCCCTCTTCGTCTCGAATGGCCGTGAGGTTGGTGGTTTGGTTGGCCTCGGTGAGCAGATCAAAAAAGGTAGAAAATTGGGGGATGTGGGGCTCGAGGTTCAGGCCCAGCTCCGCCCCCGCCCGTAACAACAGTTGTTTTCCAGCTGACGTCATTTGCATAAGACATGCCTAGAATAGGCCATTCCAATCGGGATTTTCTTTAGATGTAAAACGTGAAACATTCCCCCCAGGTGGGCCTCAGGCCGGAGCAGGCATCTTGGTGATGTGCACCAGAAGCGCAGTCAGGTCGGAGTCGCGAATGCCGGGCACCCTCGAGGCCTCCGCTACCGAACGGGGTCGCATTCGGCCCAGTTTTTCTACGGCTTCCTTGGAAAGACTGGGAACCTGAGCATAGTCGAGGGTACTGGGCAAGAGGTAGGTCTCGAGTTCTTTGAGTTTTTCCCGCAGCCTGGCCTGACGTTCCATATAACCCGCATACTTGGCCCGCACCTCTACCTGGTAGGCCTCTGCTTTACCCAAAGGCACCTCGGGCTGGCCAATAGCCTGCAACACCTGCTCATAGCTGGCTTCCGGGCGGCGCAGGTATTGCAGGGCCGAAACCCCATCCAGACGGCTCTTTTGTAAACGAAGCAGCTCCCCCTCTACTCGAGCGCACTTGGCCCGTACCGCCTGCAAATCCACCATCGCGCGCAAACCCCAGGCAGCGGCCAGCGGCACCAACCGCTCGTCGGCGTTGTCAGCGCGACACAGCAAGCGAAGCTCCACCCTCGAGGTCATCATGCGGTAGGGTTCGTCTACCCCACGGTGAACCAAATCATCCACCATTACCCCGATATAGCCGGACTCCCGCGGTAAGCAGGCCTCGGCCAGGCCCATCGCATAGCGGGCTGCGTTCAAGCCTGCCAGCAGGCCCTGGGCTGCCGCCTCCTCATAGCCCGAGGTGCCATTGAGCTGCCCAGCGGTAAACAACCCTGGTAGCTTGCGGGACTGAAGCCCTGGGGTTAGTTCCAGGGGGTCTACCGCGTCGTATTCCACCGCATAGGCAAAGCGCTGAATAACGGCCTTTTCGAAACCCGGAAGGGTTTGCACCATGCGCACCTGCAATTCTGGGGGCAGGGAAGAGCTAAAACCCTGCAAATACAGCTCGGTTGTGTGCAGGCCATCGGGCTCTACAAAGAGCACATGCGTTTCCTTGTCGGCAAAACGCACCACTTTATCCTCAATGGAGGGACAGTAGCGGGGCCCCACGCCTTCGATATCACCCCCATACAAAGGCGATAGGTGCAGGTTTTCCTGGATGAGCCGATGGGTGGCTTCCGTGGTTCGGGTCTGCCAGGTGGGGCGTGCGGTTGCGTGAGGACCCGGTTTTCCAGCAAAGGTTTCAGGGGGGTCGTCGGCGGGTACCACCTCCAGTTTTTGGTAGTCCACCGAATCGGCCCGAATGCGGGGCGGGGTACCGGTCTTAAAACGCAGCAAACGGTGGCCCACAGCGCGCAAGCTCTGGGACAGAAAGCGGGCCGGAGGCTCGCCCTGCCGTCCAGCAGGCCGGGACTGCCGTCCATACCAGACCACACCCTGTAGGAAGGTGCCGCTGGCTATCACCACGGCCTGGCCTGCCAGCTGGCGTCCATCTACCGTCAATACCCCCCGCAGCACCCCTTGTTCGATCCACAAAGCCGACACTTCAGCCCGTATGCTTTCAATCTGGGGGTGCGCCAGCAAGACCCGCTGGGCTTCCAGGGCATAAAGGTCGCGGTCTACTTGAACGCGCAAACTCTGCACCGCTGGGCCCTTAGAGCGATTGAGGACACGGGTGTGAATGGCGGTGGCATCGGCCAGCTTGCCCATCAAACCACCCAGGGCCTCGAGCTCTGCCACCAGCTGGCTTTTGCCTGGTCCACCCACCGCGGGATTACAGGGCATCAAGCCTATACGTTCGGGGTTAGAAGTAACCAGCCCCACCCTTGCCCCTAGCCTGGCCGCAGCCCAGGCGGCCTCGATACCGGCATGGCCCCCACCCACCACAATCACGTCATAGGCCTTCATCCATCCAGCTCCTGACCTTGCATTGTAGCAGAGGGCCAGTATATAAAACTCAACCCTCACCACACCCGCAGCCAGCGCTATAAATCGCGCACAACCCCGCTTTTTTAGATTAGAACAGGCCTCTTGCAACGGATGGTTCTTTAGTTCACACCCCCATAAGAATTATCCACAGGGGATTTCCAGCCTGTGGATAACTCAGTAGAATGTACAAACCTGTTTATTACGGGAGGATTAGCCTTGACCCAAAACACCGTTTGGCAGAATGTGCTCGAGTACGTGCGTCAAAGCATCACCGAGGTGGAGTACCACACCTGGTTCGAGAAGATTCAGCCGCTGGGGGTGGTTAACGGCTCACTCGAGCTGGGCGTACCCACCAGCTTCTTCAAAGGCTGGATTGAAGACCACTACGCCGAGTTGCTCACCGAGGCCCTAACCCGGCTGGGGGCACAAACCCCTCGTTTCGAGCTGCGGGTGGTTCCAGGAAAGCCCGTACAGGAAGATATTTTTTCTGCCTCCACCCCCGCCAAGCCGCAGGAGGCGCGGGCCCGACTGAACCCCAAGTACATCTTCGAGAACTTTGTGGTGGGGCAGAACAACAACCTCGCCCATGCTGCCGCCGTAGCCGTGGCCGAATCGCCCGGCAATGCCTACAACCCCTTGTTCATCTACGGCGGTGTGGGTCTCGGCAAAACCCACTTGATGCACGCGGTGGGGCACTCGGTGGCCCAGCGCTTTCCCGACAAGAAAATCGAGTACGTCTCCACCGAGACCTTCACCAACGAGCTTATCAACGCCATCCGTGAAGACCGCATGACCGAGTTCCGCGATCGCTACCGCTCTGTGGATTTGCTGCTGGTAGACGATATTCAGTTTATCGCTGGAAAGGAGCGCACCCAGGAGGAGTTTTTCCATACCTTCAACGCCCTTTACGAGGCCCGCAAACAAATCATCCTATCGTCCGACCGACCCCCCAAAGACATCCTGACCCTCGAGGCCCGGCTGCGCAGCCGTTTTGAGTGGGGCCTGATCACCGATATTCAGCCCCCCGACCTCGAGACCCGTGTGGCCATTCTCAAAATGAACTCCGAATACCGCAACATGCGCATTCCCGAAGAGGTGCTGGAGTACATTGCCAAACAAATTACCTCCAACATCCGCGAGCTCGAGGGGGCCCTGATGCGGGTTATCGCCTACGCTTCGCTTAACGGCGTGCAGCTAAGCAAAGCAGTGGCAATTAAAGCGCTTTCCGATGTGTTCGCAGCTTCCGAGACCAGCCAGAGCCCTGAAGAAATCCTCAAAGCTGTGGCCGAACACTACAATCTGAAACTAGAGGAAATACGTGGTGCAGGCCGACGCAAAGAAGTGGTCATTCCTCGGCAGATCGCCATGTACCTGATCCGTGAAATGACCCATGCCTCCTTACCAGAAATTGGGCAGTTTTTTGACGGGCGCGACCATACCACGGTGCTTTATGCGATACAGAAAATCCAGGAAAGCCTGGATACCGACCCCAGCATCCAACAAGCCATTAAGGGCATCAAGGAGCGGCTACGCTAATGTCCCGCTACCAGGTAGGGCAGGCTCTAGCGACAAGCCCTCTCCCTACTTCAGCGCGTGGCGTAATTGAAAAACATAATTGAAGCCCACAAAACTGTGGATAAATTAATTCACCCTGTGGATAACCCTGTGGATAAGATGTGGATAACCCTGTGGATAGACCTGTGGATAAGTGCGTGCACAGCAGGCCTGTGGATAAGTGCCCACTTTCTCCACAGCTTATCCACAGCTTATGCACAATTTTCCACACTCTTTATCCACAGGCCAAATTCGATACCAATGGGTATTAAATGGCCCTTATCCACATATCCACAGGCCCTATTACTACTGTTACTAATTCTTAAAATTTCTTAAAAAAAGTAGGAGTTTAAATTCAGGCGCACCTTGCAAGCAGCTCAAAACCTCAGCAAACAGCTACAAAAAGCCAAACCTCGAGGAGCCTTATGCAGCACACCCATCAAGCACTGGAAAACGGAATCCTAAGACTCAGCTTCAACCGACCCGAGCGCAAGAACGCTATCACCACAGCAATGTATGACGCCTTGGCTCGGGCCCTGGACCAAGCCAACAGCGATCCAGCCGTGCGGGTGGTGCTGTTAACCGGGCAGCCGGGCGTTTTTACCAGCGGCAACGACATTCAAGACTTCCTCAATAATCCCCCCAGCGATGCCCAAAGTCCTGTGTTTCGCTTCCTGCATGCCTTGAGTCACCTGGAGAAACCCCTCATTGCTGCAGTAGACGGCCTGGCGGTGGGGGTTGGAACCACCTTGTTGCTGCACTGTGATCTGGTGTATGCCACCCCCGAAGCCCGTTTTCAGCTCCCTTTTGTCAACCTAGGGCTTGTGCCGGAAGCGGCCTCGAGCTTCCTGTTGCCCAGGGTTGCTGGCTATCAACGGGCTGCCGAAATGCTGCTGCTAGGGGAGGTGTTTACTGCCGAACAGGCCCTGGCCGCTGGAATGCTCAACGGCATTCTTCCCAGCAACCAGCTTCTAGAACACGCCCTGGGTGTGGCCCACAAACTCACCGAGAAGCCCGCCCAGGCCCTGCGGCTGACCAAGCAGCTGCTCAAACAGCCCTACCTGAGCCAGATCGAGCAGACCATGCGCGCTGAAGGTGTGCACTTTATCCGCCAGCTGGGCTCACCCGAAGCCCGCGAAGCCTTCAGCGCATTTATTGAGAAGCGCAAACCCGATTTCAGCAAGCTGGGTTGACTGTTAGAATGTGTGGGCCAAGCGGGGTCACGGCCCCAACCACTTGCCCAAAACGGAGGCCAGCGTGGAAGTTCGCATCCCCAAACGTACCCTTGTCGAAGGACTTTCGACTCTCGAGCGGATCATTCCTAGCCGCAGTTCCAACCCCATCCTGACCTATTTGCCCATCGAACTCTCCGATCAGGGCCTAATTTTGCGTGGCACCAACGGCGAAGTGGACATCGAGGTCAGGCTCCCCGCCGAGGTACAGGGCCTGGGTCAGGTGCTGATACCAGCGCAGACCTTTGTGCAAATTGTGCGCAGCGCCCCGGGCGAGATGGTGGAACTGATTTTTGGGAATGGCGAACGCCTGGAGCTGCACTCAGGGGCCTTCAATACCCAGCTTGCCACCACCAGCCCGGATGGCTACCCCACCCTGGCTTTTGCTGAACCGGGTCCAGAAAAGATTGCTGCTGCACGGCTGGCCCAGGCCATTACCCGGGTCCGCTATGCAGCCAGCAGCGAGGAGTACCGGGCCATCTTCCGGGGGGTGCAGCTCGAGATGTCCCCTACCGGCTTGCGGGCGGTGGCTTCCGACGGTTTTCGCCTGGCCCGCTACGATCTGCCCATGCAGCTGCAGACCCGTAAGCTGGTGATTCCGGCCCGCAGTGCCGACGAGATCGTGCGGGTTTTTAAAGATGCCCAGGGCGAGGTGGCCCTGGCTGTGGGCGAGGGTACGCTGACCCTGGTAGGTGAGGCGGTGCGGATGTCGGTCAAGCTGATGGAGGGTGAGTTCCCCGACTACGCCCGGGTGATACCGCAGAGTTTTGTGCTGGAAGCCACTTTGCCGGCTGAGGCTTTGCGCGAAAGCCTTAAGCGGGTGGCGGTGCTGTCTGACCGCAACAACCACCGCGTCAACCTGCTCTTCAACGACGGTAAGCTCGATATTGACGCCGAAGGGGATTATGGCCGTGGTCGGGAAGAACTGCGCATCGATTCCTCAGGCGAGTCCCAGCTGATGGTGGCCTACAACGCCCAGTACTTGATTGATGCCCTGGCCCCCATCGAAGGGGCGGTGCGGATCAAGCTATCCGGCCCCACCAGCCCCAGCGTGGTGCAGGCTGTGGAGGATGTGGGTTACCTGGCGGTGGTGGTTCCCCTGCGGGTTTGAGGCTGTTTGACCAGGCCCTTTTCTGCGGGGCGGTGGGTTTTTTGCTTGACCGTGAATTGACCGAGATCCTGACCTCGAGGTGTAGACTCTTAAGCGGTTGCAGGAAATAGAAGCGTTTCCAGCAAGGAGGCATAACCAGATGACCACGATCGTTGAAATCAAAGGGCGGGAAGTGCTCGATTCGCGCGGTAACCCTACCGTCGAGGCCGAGGTGGTGTTGGAGTCGGGGGCCCGCGGGCGGGCTATGGTGCCCTCGGGTGCTTCAACCGGCGCCCACGAAGCGGTTGAGTTACGGGATGGCGGACCCCGCTTTGGGGGTAAGGGGGTGTTGCGGGCGGTAGCTGCCATCAACGAGCGCATCGCCGACGAGGTAATCGGGCTGGATGCGCTCAACCAGGAAGCGGTGGACAAAACCATGCTGGAACTCGACGGTACCCCCAACAAGGGCAACCTGGGCGCCAACGCCATTCTGGCGGTTTCGCTGGCCACCGCCCATGCGGCAGCCGACGGTCTGGGTCTGCCGCTCTTCCGCTACCTGGGAGGGGTGCAGGGCGTGACCCTGCCGGTGCCCCTGATGAACGTGATCAATGGGGGTAAGCACGCCGACAACAACGTGGACTTCCAGGAGTTCATGCTGGTGCCCGGCGGCCTGCCCACCTTTTCGGAGGCCCTGCGGGCCGGGGTAGAGACCTTCCATGCCCTCAAGGCGGTGCTGAAGGCCAAGGGCTACAACACCAACGTGGGGGACGAGGGGGGCTTTGCCCCCGACCTTAAATCGAACGTAGAGGCGGTTGAGGTGCTTCTTACGGCCATCGAGAAAGCCGGTTACAAACCCGGCCAGGAGATTGCCATTGCCCTCGATCCGGCCAGCTCGGAGTTCTACCAGGAGGGCAGGTATGTGCTCGAGGCCGATGGTAAATCGCTCACCGGCCCGGAGATGGTGGCCTACTGGGAAAACTGGGTAAACCAGTACCCCATCGTTTCCATCGAGGACGGGCTGGCCGAGGACGACTGGGAGACCTGGCAGCTGATGACGAAGCGGCTGGGCCAGCGAATCCAGCTGGTAGGCGACGACCTGTTTGTGACCAACCCGGCCATTCTCCAGCGCGGCATCGAGATGGGGGTGGGCAACTCCATCCTGGTCAAGGTAAATCAGATCGGGACGCTCTCCGAGACCCTCGAGGCCATCCGGTTGGCCCACCGCAGCGGTTACACCACCATCCTCTCGCACCGCTCGGGCGAGACCGAGGACAGCACCATTGCCGATATCGCGGTGGCGGTCAATGCGGGCCAGATCAAGACCGGCTCGGCCAGCCGCTCGGATCGTCTGGCCAAATACAACCAGCTTTTGCGCATCGAAGAGGAGCTGGGTGCGGCAGCGCGTTACCTGGGCTTTGGGGCCTTCAAAAAATAAGGGCGGGCAGCACAGGCCAGGATGGCCCGAGAGTAAAACTATGGGACTGCTAAAAAGAACCAAAATTGTTGCCACTTTGGGGCCTGCCTCGAGCGCACCCGAGATGATCCGGGCCTTGATTGAGGCCGGGGTGGATGTTTTCCGCCTCAACTTTTCGCATGGAATGCCCCAGGACCACCGCGAATCGGTACGGATGATCCGGGAAGCCTCGAGCGCCCTTGACCGCACCGTGGCCATCCTGCAAGACCTGCAGGGCCCCAAGATCCGTTGTGGCCGCTTTCGCGAGGGCGCGGTGGAGCTTAAGCCAGGGCAAAAGTTCACCATCACCTCCGAGCCCATCGAGGGGGATGAAACCCGGGTCTCGACCACCTACCGCGGCTTACCCAACGATGTTGCGCCGGGGCAGATGCTGCTGCTGGACGATGGGAATATCCGCCTGCGGGTGGATGAGGTTCGCCTCAACGACATTTACACCACCGTCATTGTGGGGGGGCGGCTGTCCAACAACAAGGGCATCAACATACCCGGGGCCGACCTCTCGATTCCCGCTCTGACCGATAAAGACATCGAAGACCTTGCCCTGGGTGCCGAGCTGGATGTGGACTGGGTAGCCATCAGCTTTGTGCGCAGCCGCGACGACTTACTGCTGGCCCGCCACTATCTGACCCGCCACAGCTCCCGCGCGCGGCTTATGGCAAAAATTGAAAAACCCAGCGCGGTGGCCCGCTTCGACGAAATTCTGGAAGAGGCCGATGGCATCATGGTGGCCCGTGGCGACCTGGGGGTGGAGATGCCGCTGGAGGAAGTTCCTGCGGTGCAGAAGCGCATCATCCTCAAGGCTGTGCAGGCGGGCAAGGCGGTTATTACCGCCACCCAGATGCTGGAGTCCATGATCAAGAACCCCAGCCCCACCCGGGCTGAAGCCTCGGATGTGGCCAACGCCATCTTCGATGGCACCGATGCCGTGATGCTTTCGGCCGAGACCGCAATGGGTCAGTATCCAGTCGAGGCGGTTTCCTTCATGAGCCGGGTAGCCAGGACCATTGAGGCTACCCAGGAGTACAAAGACCGCCTGAATGCTTTGCGCCCACCGGCCAACCGCACAGTGCAGGACGCCATAGCTCGAGCCGTGGACGATGTGGTGGAGTCCACCGGGGCCAAGGCTGTGGTGGTATTTACCGCTACCGGAGGGGCGGCCCGCCGGGTAGCCCGTACCCGGCCACCGGTACCGATTCTGGCCCTGACCCCCAACCCCTATGTGCGCAACCAGCTTGCGCTGGTCTCGGATGTGCTGCCCCTCCTGGCCCCTGACCCCAAAGACACCGACGACATGGTCGAGATTGCGGTAGCCAAGGCCAAGGAGACCGGACTGGTAGAGGTGGGCGAGTATGTGGTGATTGCCGCTGGGGTGCCTTTTGGGGTGCGCGGCACCACCAACATGATCCGGGTGGAGCGGGTAAGCTGAAGTGTGCTGCACGCAAGGGTGCAGAAGGTAAAGGCAAAGGCCCTGCGGGTGGGGCTTTTGTTATTCTGGGGGTCCCGGCTTGAAAGCATACCTGCAAAGCACCCTGAAGAGCCTGGTAATGCCGCTCCTACTCGGCAGCCTGGCAATGGCCCAAGGAGTGAGTGTGAAACGTCCAGATGCACCGCCACTGGCCGCTCGAGGTGGCGCGGCGGTCGGGGTCAAGACCCTGCAACTGACCGACTCGAGCCGGCAACGAACCATCACCGCCGAGGTCTGGTATCCCACCACCGGAACGGAGCAAAGCCTCACCTACCAAGCCCAGGTAGGGCAGACCCCGGTTCGAATTGCCGGACGCGCCAACCGGGATGCCGCACCCGCGGGCGGCCCATTTCCCCTGCTTGTGGCCTCCCACGGGCAGCCTGGAACCCGCTTTCAGTTTGCCTACCTCAACGAGCACCTGGCCAGCTGGGGGTTTGTGGTAGCGAGCCTCGATCACCCCGGCTCGACCTACCAGACCCTTACCCAACAAAACTACATCAGCAGCATAGTGGACAGGCCGCTGGATCTCCTGTTTGCTATCGGCGAGGTGGCCCGGCAGATGCCCAGCGCAGATGCCAGCAAGGTGGGCCTGCTAGGCTACAGCTATGGGGGCTACGCGGTGATTAATGCAGCAGGGGCCGGTCTCGATGGCCGGGCCTTGGGCGAGTACTGCCGTGCTACGAGCAACGAGGGCCCCTGTTTTGCCCTGCCCTTTTTTGCGCAGCTCGAGGCCCAGCGCGGCGTAAGGGTGGTTAAGCCCGATCCGCGCATCAAGGCGGTGTTTGCCATGGCCCCCTACGGCCAGCCCTGGATTGGGGCCCAATCGCTGGCGGGATTCAAGCTGCCGTTGTTTTTGGCGGTAGGGGAGGCCGACGACGTGGCGACCTACCGCCGCGATGCTTTGGAGTACTTCCGCCTGGCCGGCTCGCCAAACAAGTACCTCCTGACCCTGGCCGCCGCCCAGCACAACCCCTTTGTGGAGTGCCCCCTGGAGGTGCGGGGCCGCGAAGAAGACTACTGGCGTTGCTGGGAGCCGGTGTGGGACCAGGAGCGCGCCCACGACCTGACACGGCACTTTGCCACAGCATTTTTCGCACGCTTTTTGCAAAACAACAGCGAGGCAGGGCGCTACTTGAGCCCCAGCTTACCCGGATTCAAACCGCGCACCACCGTAGGGGTCAGACTAGAAGCCCCGAAGTGAACGGGCTGGTCTAAGGGGTGCTTTTTTAGGGTATGTTTGTTGCTGTAGGGCCTGGCCTGTGTGGGGTTGCTGCGCAGCTTGAAGGGTGGGCCTCGAGGGCTGCCAAACAGCTAGCAGCAACGCGGTGCGGCCCAACCTGGCCGAGGAGCAGATGAAGCAATGGCTGTGAACGCCCCCACTACGAATCGGGCAGCTTTTGCACGAGGTATGCTGATGTCGCTGCCGGTCTCGGTAGGCATTGTGCCTTTTGGCCTGGTGACCGGCATTGCGGGCATCAAAGCGGGCCTGAGCGTGACAGAGGTAACCCTGATGTCGGGGCTGGTCTTTGCGGGGGCCGCACAGCTGGTGGCCCTGCAGCTGATGGGCGCGGGAGCCTCAATCTTCTTCGTTTGGCTGGCGACGCTGGTGGTGAACCTGCGCTACCTCATGTACAGCAGCGCCCTGGCCAAGCCCCTGGAAGCCCTGTCCGGGCGCATGAAGTTGCTGGCCGCCTTCCTGATGGTGGATCAGAACTTTGCCCTGGCGCTGGGTGAGTACAAGACCCTGGGCCCGCGTCTGACCCCCTGGTTTTACCTGGGCATGGGCGTGGTGCTCTGGCTCAATTGGGTGGTTTGCACCTTGATTGGGGCGCTGTTGGGGGCGCGTTTGCCCGAGGCCTGGTCGCTGGACTTTGCGGTACCGCTGTGTTTTCTGGTGCTGCTGGTGCCGGCGGTGCAGAACCGGCCCAGCCTGCTGGCGGCCCTGGTGGGGGGGTTGGTCTCTACTGCCCTGATCGGCCTGCCTTACCGCTCGGGGCTGTTTATTGGGGCCCTGGCCGGCATCTGGGCCGGGGTGTGGCTGGAAAATAGGGGCGCAGGACGGGGAGACCTCCCATGAGCGACCTGGAACTCTGGATTACCCTCCTGGGCATGACCCTGATTGCCTTCGCGCTGCGCTATGTGCCGCTGGCGATGCTGGAACGCTTCAGCCTGCCGCCCCACCTGCAACAGGCCCTGCGCTACGTGCCCGCCGCAACCCTGGCTGGGCTGGTCTTCCCCGCTTTGCTCACCGCTGATGGGCAGTGGGCCATCGGGCTGGACAACGAGCGCTTGCTGGCCGGAATTATCGCAGTGGTGGTGGCTTGGCGCTTCAAGAACATCCTGCTGACGCTGTTGGTGGGGATGGGGGCCTTATGGCTGCTGCAATGGATGGGAGTCTGAGGTGCGGCTGGCGACCCTAGCCCCCATCCTTTTTGTGCTGCTGTGGAGCACCGGCTTTGTGGGGGCCAAGCTGGGCCTGCCCTATGCCGAGCCCTTCACCTTTTTGTGGGTGCGGATGGTGCTGGTGGTGGGGCTACTTGGGGGCCTGGCCTGGCTGCTGCGCTCCCCCTGGCCCAAAGGCTGGGCCCTGAACCTACACATCGGCGTCTCGGGGCTATTGCTGCACGCGGGCTACCTGGGTGGGGTGTTTTTTGCCATCTCGAGGGGCATGCCGGCAGGCCTCTCGGCCCTGATTGTGGGCCTGCAGCCCATCCTGACTGCTGTTTTGGCCCAGCTTTTGCTGCGCGAGCGGGTAAACGCGGTGCAGTGGGCCGGGCTTTTGCTGGGCTTGGTGGGGGTGGGGCTGGTGGTAGGGGAGAAGGCCCTGAGCGCTCGCATCCTGCACATCGAGCCCTCGGCTTTTGTGGCCATTGGCCTGGCCCTGCTCTGCACCACCTTTGGCACGCTCTACCAGAAGCGCTTTGCCTCGCAGATGCCGCTGGTGGGTGGGACGGTGGTGCAATATGTGGCTGCTGCTGTAGGTTTATTCGTCTTGGCGCTATTGTTCCGCGAGACCATGCAGATCCAGTGGACGCCGCAGTTTGTCTTCGCCCTGACCTGGCTGGTGCTGGTGCTCTCGATAGGGGCCATTCTGCTCCTGATGTACCTGATCCGGCACAACTCGGCCAGCAGCGTGGCCAGCCTGTTCTACCTGGTGCCCCCGGCCACGGCGCTGGAGGCCTACTTTTTGTTTGGCGAGCGGCTTGGGGGCTGGGCCATCCTGGGCATGGGGCTGGCGGTGGTGGGGGTGGCGCTGGTGGTGCGGCGGTGAGAGGATCCCTACGGCGGGACTTGGCTAAGCCAACCTATACCTACTTATAGAAGGTTATACTCAAAATGTATTATAAGTATTTATAAGTTGATATAATCGAAGCTATGGATCCAATCGCAAACCCATTTTCCCCTGGGGCTGGGGCACCACCGCCTGAGCTGGTAGGCCGCGACCAGATTCTTAGCCAGGCGCAGATTCTACTGGGTCGGGTCAAACAGAAGCGCCCCGAAAAGAGCATGGTTCTGACTGGGCTGAGGGGGGTGGGAAAGACAGTTTTGCTCAACGAGATTGAGCGGATGGCCCGCCAGAACGACTACCGCACCATCCTGCTCGAGGCCCACGAGGACAAACCTTTGGGCGTGCTACTGGCGCCGGGCCTAAGAAACCTGCTTTATGAACTGAATCGTGTTGCAGGCGCTGGCGAGCAGGTAAAGCGGGGTCTGGCAGTGTTGCGCAGCTTCATCGGAGCTATCAAAGTCTCGGTGGGCGAGCTCACGCTTGGTCTGGATATAGAGCCCGCAAGGGGCAGCGCCGATACAGGCGATATCGAGATAGATCTACCCAACCTGCTGGTTGCCATCGGGGAAGCTGCAGAAGACCGCAAGACGGCTGTGGCCTTGCTCATTGACGAGGTGCAATACTTCAGCTCCAAAGAGCTGGGGGCGCTCATTATGGCCATGCACAAACTCCAACAACGCCAGTTGCCGATTGTCCTGGTAGGAGCCGGTTTGCCCATCTTGCCCGGACTGGCGGGCGACTCGAAGTCCTATGCTGAGCGGCTGTTTGCCTTTCCGGAGGTGGGCGCGCTCTCAGAATCCGATGCCATAAAGGCCCTGGCCGAGCCGGCCCTGGCAAAAGGGGTGCGCTTTGAGCCTGCTGCCTTATCCGAGATTTACCGGCTGACCAAGGGCTACCCCTACTTTTTGCAGGAGTGGGGGTATCAGTGCTGGAACCTCGCCGAGCAGAGCCCCATCACCCTAGAAACCGTGCAGGCTGCAACGGCCAAGGTTATTTCCAACCTAGATCAGAACTTCTTCCGGGTGCGCTTCGATCGCCTCACCCCTAGCGAAAAGGTTTTCTTAAGGGCAATGGCCAAACTTGGTCCGGGGCCGCACCGGGTTGGCGACATCGCCGAAACGCTGAAAGTCAAAACCACAAGCCTCAGCCCGGTGCGCGCCAAGCTCATCAAAAAGGGCATGATTTACAGCCCAACCTATGGCGAGATAGCCTATACTGTTCCACTATTTGACCAGTTTATGCGGCGGGTGATACCCGATTGAGAGGGTGATGGATTAGACCGCTTGCTTCACTGCCACACCGCCCATCCTTTACGCCTCGCGCCGAACCAGGCTTTGTAACAGCTCCAACACCACCCCCCCCACTGTGCGCCTGGGGGCCTCGAGCAACACAGGCTTTAGCGCGGCCAGCCCTTCGGCCAGCAGCCGCTCGGCCATCTGCTGGGCATAGGCCACCGCCCCCGACTGCAACAGACGCCGGTGCAGCCATTTCACTTCCTGGGCGGGCTTTTGCTCCCTGGGAATGCGGAGCAAGTCCTCGGCCCTTTGGCGCTCCTCGGCCCCGGCGGTTTGCAAGAAGCGCAGCAGAATAAGGGTGCGCTTGCCCTCCCACAGATCGCCGGCAATTTCCTTGCCGTACTTGCTGGGGTCGCCCCCCAGGTTGAGCACGTCGTCCACAATCTGAAAACCGATCCCGAGCTTCATGCCGGCCTCCTCGAAGACGGCGGGGGGCTCTACCCCGGCAGCCAGGGCGCCCAGCCGCAGGGGGGCCACAGCGGTGTAGTAGGCGGCCTTTTGCCCCACCATCTCCAGGTAGTCGGCTTCCTGCAGGTCGAAGCGCTGGCCTTCCATCCAGGTCATCTCGAGGTGCTGCCCCTGGGCGGTCTGCTCGACCAGCCGGGCAAACTCCAGGAGCACCTGCCGGGGGGCGCTCGAGCGAACCAGGAGGGCCCACTGCAAAGCGTGCAGGGCATCGCCTGCGTTGAGCGCCAATGGCACCCCGTACAGCTTGTGCAGGGCGGGTTTGCCCCGTCGTTCGTCGGAGGCGTCCTCGATGTCGTCGTGGATCAGGGCCCAGTTCTGGAAGAGCTCGAGGGCCGCCGCAATGGGCAGGAGCGGCTGGAGCTCGGCCCCGTAGGCCAGTCCGGTGTAGACCAAAAGCATCCCGCGCAGCATCTTGCCGCCGCGCTCGGGGTAGTCGCGCAGCATCCGGGCGTACTCGGCCAGCTCGGGGCGGTGGGCGGCGTCGGGCCTGGGGAGCGCCTCGAGCAGGTGCTGCTGGATGGCCTCGCGCACCTGGGCTTGGGAGAGGGGAGCGGTCATGCAAAGATACTACGGCGACCCTGGCTTTCCAGCCACATGCACACTTAAACCTTTCCCAAGAGGCCTATACATCACCTGTGCCAGGCCTTATCATATTTTCTCGCAACGGCAGTTGGGCCTGCGCTAAGGGTGAGCATAGCCAGCAAACATTGGGTGTTTGTCAGCGGTTGTGAGCGCCATACTGGTGCGCTACACTGAAGTTCCACAGGAGGCTCAAACATGGGTATTCTTGACCGCCTTTCCCGCTTAATCCGGGCCAACATCAACGACCTCATCAAACGGGCCGAAGACCCCGAAAAGATCATCGAGCAGGCCCTGGAGGATATGCGGGCTACGTTGCGGGACGCTCGGATGGAAGTGGCGGAGGCCATGGCCGAGCTAAAGAAGCTCGAGCGCGAGCAGCAAAACTACGCCGAGCAGGCGCGGGCCTGGGAGCAAAAAGCCGCCGAGGCCCTCAAAGGCGAGCGGGAAGACCTGGCCCGCGAGGCCCTCAAGCGCAAACAGCAGGCCCACGCCCTCGCTGATGGCTTCGCCCAGCAGGTGGCCCAGCAGCAGACCCTGGTCAACCAGCTCACCACCCAGCTCAAGGCCCTGGAAGGCAAAATTCAGGAAGCCGAGGCCAAAAAAGCCCTGCTGATTGCCCGCAAGAAGGGTGTGGAAGCCGCCGAGGCCGTGCGTAAGTTCGAGTCCAAGGTGGATGCCCACAGCGCGGTGCAGGCCTTCGAGGACATGGAGCGCCGCATCGAGGCCATGGAAGACCGGCACGCGGCCCTTTCGGAGCTGGACAAAAGCGATGTGGAGAAAGAGCTCGAGAGCCTGGGCAGCAGCAAGGAAGTCGAGGACGACCTGGCCCGTCTCAAACGCGAGCTGGGGCTGGCATAGGGCACTTACGCAACGTAGGACACCTCACCTAAGCGGGCTGCTCCAGCGATAGGCGGTGGCCATGGCCCGACGGAGGGTCTGGGGGTCAGGTGGGCTTGCCAGGAGGCGCTCGAGCTCAGCCTCGCCGACGGCCTCGAGGGGCGGTGCGGTGGGCTCTTCACCCGCAAAGCGCATGGCCAGCCCCTCGGCCTTCCAGCGGGGCCAGCCCTCGGGCTGGGCCAGGTGAAAAAGCTCGTGGCGCAGGGTGCGCTCCAGGCCCCCCCGCTCCAGCAGAACCCGCAAGCGCTGGGTGTCAATCCGGTGCTTCTGGCGGTTGGCGGCGGCCAGCACAAACCACGGGAGCCTGGTGGCGCGGGTGTAGGACCTCAGGTCGGGGTGGATGACCACGCCGACCCTTGGCGGAAGCGCGTAACCGGCGGCCCGCAAGTCCCGGCGGGCCTTTTGCAAAACCGCAAAAACCTCGCGCAGGTGCGCTGCGTCGGCCTTTGCCGCGACCTGCACCACAAAACCGGGGGCGTGGGCGGTTTGCCAGGTTTGCGCCAGGGCAGGGCCCAGCAGGGCCAGCAAAAGCACCAAAAGACCTGCCGGCGAGGGCATACTTCCCCTGCTCACTTACTCCGTCACCCGCACCTGCTGGGCCGTTCCAACCCCCCGCACCTCCGGCTCGTACATCATCCAGGCCAGGGTGGGCAGCGCGGTGAAGCTGCCGGGGGTCTCGGCCCGCAGCACGTAGGTGAAGGTAACCGGCCCGCTCAGGTAACTGAAGAAGAACCCCACCTGCCGGTCGCGGATCTCCCGCCCATCGAACCAGTAGTTCCAGCCGTAGTAGTCGTCGCCGTAGCGGGAGCGCACCCCGGCGATGCGGAAGGAATCGTCGTTCTCCACCACCACCAGGCCGGCTGGGGTGGGTTCCTCCACCACCACGTAGCGCAGCGCGCCCTGCTCGGGCCGCACGGTCAGGGTTACCAGCACCAGCTCGCCTGCCTTCACCGGGCCCCAGGGGGTGCGCTCGTAGACAAAACGTTCGGCTTTGGCATCGTAGCGGGGGGTGAGCTTCTGGTAGGTGCGGGCCACCCGCAGGCCTCTGGCCTCGGGCTGCAGGTATTCGCGTTCCTCGAAGTAGCTCAGGCTGCCGCTCACATACAGGCGCTGGCTGCCGATGACCTGTATCTCGTTCTCGCCCGCCCTCAAGCCTTCTAAGGTGAGCTCGGCCCCTTTGGCCGGAACCTTCAGGGTCTCTTCTTGCCCATTAACCCGAATCTGCACCGCCTGCTCGCCCGGCTGTTCACCGGTCGCCTTCGCAAGGGCCAGTGCGGCTACCACCACCGCGGCGGTGTCCTTGGTGGAGACCCAGCGGGCCCCTCTGCGCTCCTGCATCAGCCAGTTCACAATCCTGGGAATGGCGGGGTGGTTGGGGTTCAGCTTGGCCAGGGCCTCCAGACCTCGAGCGGTGGCCTCGAGGTGGTCGTCGTTCCAGGCCCAGCGCGGGGCGCGTACTTCCCAGTAGGCGGTGCGCTCGCGCTCGGTCAGCTTGGACAGCAGACCCTCCAGGGCTTGCTCGGCCAGGTTTCGGTTGCCGTTGTGATGGTAGGCCAGCACGATGAGGGCATGGCCGTAGGGGGTGAGGTCGGGTCTTTTCAGGTAGTCTTGCAGGTAGCCAAAGTCCAGCGGCGGGGTCTGCTGATAAGCGGCTCGGCTCAAGTGCGGCCGGTGGGCGTGCTGCCAACCCTTGGGCACACGGACAAACCCCATCCCGATAGAGGAACGTTCTTTGGGCATATACGCGGGCCCGGCCAGGGCAAAGGCATAGGCGGCATAGGCCACCGCATCGGCGGCGTAGGTGTGGGCGTCGGGGCGATTCAGGGTTTTGAGCAGGTAGGCCACGCCCTGCTCGAGCACCTCCTTACGCACCGGGTAACCGGCCTGCTGGGCCTGCAACAGCCCGGTCAGCACATACGAGGAGATGTACACCGAGGAATCGTCGTTTTGCCAGAAGCCCCAGCCGCCGTCCTCGTGCTGGAAGTCGTAGAGCCGTTTGAGGCCGGCGGCCACAAAGTCGTCGAGGTTTTGCTCGAGCTCAGGGGGCAACTGGGCCAAACCCCCCGCCTGTTTGGCCAGCACGCTGGGCAGAAAGCGGCTCATGGTCTGCTCGGAGCAGCCATAGGGGTAGCCGGCCAGGTAGCCCAGGGCGGGGGTTACGGCGGCGGCCAGCGAGGGGGTGAGGTAGAGCCTGGCCTGCGTCTGGCCGAGGTCGGTGCGGGCGGGCAGGCTAAACCTCCAGCTATCCCCCGACTGCCCGGCCCAGCCCATTTCCTGCTTGAGCCCTTTGGGGAAGATGGGCAGCCGGGTGCGCAGGGCATCGGAGGCGGCAGGGGTCAGGGCCGAAGCTTCCAACACAGCAGTGCCGCTTTGCAGGGCCTGCACCCGGTAGCCGGCGGCAGCCCGGCCCCCCGCGGGAAGCTGCGCCAGGGTGGTGGGGGGGGTGAGCAGGCTGAGCCCGCTGGCCTCGAGCCGGAGCTGGCCGGCCTGGCTTTTTTCCAGGTTGTTTTGCCCGATGACCCGTAGGATCGCCTCGTCACCCCGAATCAAGAAGCGGGGGGTCGAGAGGCGGGCAATCACCGGCAGGGTGGTGGTGATGGTCTGGGTGGCTTGCGCCACGCTGTCCGAAAGCGAGATGGCCCGGGCCGTCAGGCGCCACTGGGTCAGGTTGTCGGGGAGGCGGGCCTCCACGCGGGCCTCGCCCTGGGCGTCGGTTTCCACCTCGGGCAGCCAGAGGATGGTATCGCGGAAATCCTCGCGCACCTTGGGGGCAGCCAGCCCCTCCTTGCTCTGTCCAAACACCGCTTTGTCCATGGGGGCTCGAGCTGCCGTACTGGGCGCGGGGGCCACGTTGCCAAAGTAGTAGCCCCCGGCGGTCTGGGTGCCCACCAGGTTGGACCTCAGGCCCCAGAAGAAGGCCCGGATGTCCGGGGCCTTCTCGGAGCGCACCAGATAGATGGCCTCGTCCACCAGGCCCAGCGTGACCTGGCTCTGCACCGGGCGTCCGTTCCTGTCGGTGACTTTGAGGCGGTAGACGGCGGTCTCGCCGGGTTTGTAGGTGGTCTTGTCGGAGGCCACCGCCACATTCAGGAATTTCTCCACGGGCGGCAGCAAGAAGCCCGCCACCTCGCTGTAGTATGCGCCGCCCCCCAGCACTGTAACCGAGAGGTAGCCGTTGGGGGCCATCTCTGGGGTGAGCTTTAGCTCGTAGGTGAAGGTGGAGCCCTGGAAGCGCACAATTTCGGGCTTGCTGAGGCGAGGGCCCTCCAGGTTTACCAGGGCCCAGCCGTCCGAGACCGGCGACTGCACCACAAAGCGGGCCGTCTGGCCCACCCGGTACTCGGGCTTGTCCACGGTAATCTTCAGGCTCTTGTAGTCCCAGTACCAGTACGAACCATCCGAGACCCAGACCCAGTCTTCGGCCTGGGTGGCCCGCCCGGCGCGGTCGCGGGCCTGCACCACCAGGGCATACGAGCCCTGTCTGGGTAGCTTGAGCTGCACGGTGGCCTGGCCTTGGGCGTCGGTGCGCCCCTGGACTCGGGCTCCCGGCTCGCGCTGCTCGCCTTGGCCCCGCACCCAGTAGGCGCGGTTGGCGCTCAGGGTAAAGGGCACCGAGACCGGGTTGCCCTCCAGGTCCTGGGCCCGCACGGTGGCGGTCAGGGTGTCCTGGGTCTGGTAGGCGTACTGGTCGGTGCGGATATCGAGCACGATGCCCGCACGGTAGGCGGTGATAAAACCACTTCCGCTGATCTCCCGCCCGGCCTCGTCGCTCACGCCGGCCTCGAGGGTCAGCCGGTAGTCCTCCCCCTCAGGTCTTAGGGGCACCTCCACCACCAGCTCCCCCTGGGCGTTGAGCCGCCCCTCGCCGCGCTCGACGATCTTGCCCTCGTAGGTGTCCTCGTACGCCTCGCTCTGGTAGAAGCCGAAGCTCGAGACATAGGCAAAGCGGTAGTAGGGCCGCTGGATGAGGGCGTAACTGACCCTGCCACCCGAAACCGGCCCGCCAAACAGATACTCGCCCTTCACCACAAAGCGGGCCTTCTCCCCCTGCACCGCCACGGGCTTCTCGGGGGTCACGCGCACGCTGTACTCGGGCTTGATGAACTCCTGCACCTCGAACTCGCTCGAGTGCGTCTCGCCCTGCACCTGCGCCACCAGGGTATACCCCCCCAGCCGCGCGTCCAGCCCGACGCGGAACTGGCCGGAAAAGCTGCCGTAGCGGTCGGTGGTGAAACGGCCCGAGAACACCTCGTTGTCGTGGTGGTCGTGCACCGCCACCTCGACCGGCTGGCCCACAAGGGGGCGCAGGCCGCTGGCGCTGCGGGCGGTGCCCTTGAAGAACACCGTGTGGCCGGGGCGGTAGACCGGGCGGTCGGTGACCAGGTAGACCCGGTTTTGCTGCTGGCTCCAGCGTTGCCAGTAGGCATTGCTAAAGGCCCAGGAAGTACCCGAGCGGGCCGCCACAAACAGGTTGTCGGTGCCGAGCAGGCTGCTTTGAAGCTGGGCCAGCCCGCCTTCGGCCCGCACCTGCTGCACGATGCGCCTATCTTTGGAAACAAAAATCTGGGCGGTGCGGGGCTGCCCGCTCTCCAGGCTGGCGGTATAGGTCAGTATGCGCTCTGCATCCGACTTAACCACCAGCCCCAGGTTGGTCACCAGCACCAGCGTGGCCGAGGTGGGGCGGGGGGTGCCGATCTGGGCCAGGTACAAGCCTTCAGGCAGGCGACCCAGGCTCACCTCGCCATAGGGCCTGTTCTGGGTACGAAAGACCGGTACGGTGCGTACCGGCGTCAAATCCAGCTCGCGGGTGCGCTGAAAGTCGCGTGGCCCCCCCAGCTCCACCACCTTTTGGGGGTTCTGAATGCGCAGGAGGCGAATCTGGCTGCTGCCGCCTCCGGGCAGGAAATACTCCAGCCGTACCTGCTGGGTGGGGCTGTAGGTTCCACCGCCATACAACTGGGGTTCCGGGCGCTGGGCCGACCCCGGCAGCAAACTCAGCAAAAGTACCCCGAATAGGCTTAGTCCCGCTCGTCCAAAATGCCTCATCTTCACTCGCCTCCCGAATCTTTGCCCCTACACGCGCAAAACATAACAAGACGCTTGTTGCCGACCCACCCTATCCCCTAGTAGCTTGCGATTTTCCAACGGTAAAACCCCAAAAAGTGGGGGTTGTCAGGCCGGGGGTGCCAGTATTTTTGGGGGTGTTTGCCCAGGGTCTGTAAGCTGACCAGCCGTACCTCACCGCCTTCCTGGGGTGCGTAACCCGTGTGGTAGACCACCAGGCCGTTTCCCAAATACACCATGCTGTGATAAGCCGAGCCCCGGGCCAAAGGGCGCACAAAAAACAAGAGGTCGCCGCGCCGGGCTTTGTCCGGGGTGCGGCCCAGGAAGACGCTCGAGTAGCGCATCAGGTACATGGCGCTGGCCCATCCCACCAGGCGGCCTGCTTGCACGTCGTCGGGGCGGTAGGCCCCCGGGGCGATGCGGAAGACCGCACGGCCAATCTGGGGCAGGGGGTAGGCGCTAATGGGGGGGGCCTGCACCCTGGGCAGGTAGGGAAACTTCTGGAACCAGGCCGCAGTCTTTGGCTTAAGGGCTTCAAAAAAGGCAAAACGCAGCAGGCCGGCACAGTCTTGCTCCTGAGGTAACCAGGCGGGTGAGGGGGCGGTGAACTGGGCTTCGGCGATGGCCGCAAACCACTCCAAAAAAGCCTCCCGCTGGGCGCTGCTGTGAAACTCGGCGATGTCGGGATAGCCGTCCTGGTCGAGGTCGGCCAGGTTGGAAGGGGGTGCGGGCAGGGGAGGTGCGGCCAGGGCCAAAGCCCCGGTCAAAACAAACCCCAGAAGCCCTACCCGCGGTATGCTGGCCCAGTGCGTCATGGTTAATTCCGATTGTAGCGCGAGCCGGGGTAAACTGGGGCCAGCTCAAGAAGGTGCGGAAGGCAATGAACGAATGGAGCTGGCTTTGGCCTGGATTGGGGGTTTTCAGCCTGCTGGGCTTGCTGTGGGCAGAGTGGCAGAAGCAGCGCCCGGCTCGAGCCCTCTTCAAATCTCTGTGCTCGTTGGGGTTCCTGCTCTTTGCCCTTAGCCTGGGCTTGGATGGCTTATTTGCCCAGCTCGTCTTTGCTGGGCTGCTGCTTTCGGCGCTGGGGGATGTGCTGTTGCTGTTTGGCTCGAGCCGGGCCTTTCTGGCCGGTTTGGTGGCCTTTCTGCTGGCCCACCTGGCCTACCTGGGGGCTTTTGTGCAGGTGGCTTCGCCGGGCCTGTGGGCTTTGCTGCTGGTGCTGGCGATGGGGTATGGCTGGCTGCGCTGGCTGTGGCCCTATCTGGGAGGCTGGAAGGCCCCGGTGCTGGCCTACGGGGTGGTCATCAGCCTGATGCTCTGGGTGGGGCTGGGTGTGCCTCGGCCAGAGGTGCGGCTGGGAGCGCTCCTCTTCTACCTTTCCGACCTGTTTGTGGCCCGGCAGCGCTTTGTGGTGCAGCAGCCGCTGAACCCCTTGCTGGGCCTGCCGCTTTACTATGTGGCCCAGTACCTGCTGGCCGGGTCGGTGCGCTGAAGGCTGGCCCCGCTTCAAACCAGCCACAGCACGCCATACGGTGGAATCTGCCCGGCAAAGTATTTTCCGCTGATCAGGTCGCGCCCCACCCGCTGGATGGGCTGGGGCTTGGGGGTTACGTTGATGTAGCAGCCCACCTGCCGGTCGCGGTAGCCCCGGATGATACGCAGCACCTCCCTCGAGGCCATGACGGTCTGTGGTGCATTGGGATGAAAAGCCGGGTGCGACGCCCGCACCTTGAGCAGGTGGGTGAAGCGGGCCAGCACCTTGTGGGCGCGCGAGTGGGGATTGGAGAGCAGCCCATCGAGCTCCGGCCCGGTGAACTTGTGCCGGTTGAGGCGGCGGTTGATCCCGCTTTCTTCCAGGCCAGCGTGGTCGGAGGGGGAACCAAAGAGGCTGTGGATGTAGACCCCTGGCACACCCTGCAAGCTCAGTAGAACGGCATTGGCAGCCATGAAGCGGGCAATTTTGAGGTCTTCGTCCTCGTCGCTGTGCGGATGGTTGAGCGCATCAAATAGGGTTAGGCACAGTTCGTAGGGTACTGGGCCCTCCGGGGTGTCCTTGTAGTTGACCCGGCCCCCATGATCCAGGGCTTGCTGCACGATAGCGGCAATTTCCGCCGGTTCCAGAATGCCATTGGCGGGCACCACCCCCAGCCCATCGTGGGAGGCCAGGAAGTTGAAAAAGGTGGTGCGCTCGGAGGGGGGCTCTAGGCCCGCTGCCCAGGCGGCAATTTTGCTGGCATCCCCGGTGCGGAAGGTGTGCAGCACCAGCGGGGGCAGGGGGAACTGGTAGACCATCTGGGCCTCGTCGTGCCCATTCCCGAAATACGAGATGTTGTCCTGGTGTGGGACGTTGGTCTCGGTAATCAGAACCACCTGCGGCGCGGTCGCATCCAGCACCAGCCGCATCAGCTTAACGATGCGATGGGCCCCTTCAAGGTGCATGCAACTGGTTCCGAGCACCTTCCAGATAAAGCCCACTGCATCGAGCCGGATCAGCTGTGCGCCGTTTTGCACGTAGAACAAAAGCGCATCCAGCACCTCTAAAAGCACCTCGGGGTGGGCAAAGTTGAGGTCTACCTGATCGGTGGAGAAGGTCGTCCAGACCAGCTTTTCGCCGCTCTTGCTCTGGAAAGGGGTGAGCAAGGGCAGGGCGCGGGGCCGGAAGACCTGGGAGAGGTCGGTGCCGGGTTCCACCGCGATGAAGTAGTTTTTGTAGCGGGGGTCGTCCTGCAAAAAGGCCTGGAACCACGGGCTCGAGGCCGAGACGTGGTTGCAGACCAGGTCGGCCATCAGGCGGAAGTCCTGGGCGATGGCCCGGATGTGCGCCCAGGTGCCCCACTCGGGCTTGACCTGTTTGAAGTCCACCACGCTGAAGCCATCGTCGGAGGTGTAGGGGTAGAAGGGCAGGATGTGCACCCCGGAGAACACCCCTTGCAGGTGCGCTTGCAAGAAGCGGTGCAGGGTTTGCAGGGGGGCTTCGCCGGCCTGGGTGATCTGGTCGGGGTAGGTGATGAGGATGGCGTCTTTTTCGCTCCAGATAGGCTGGGGCTGGGCGGCAAGATTTGGGTAGCGAGCGAGCAGGGCCAGAAGCCGCTCCCCTACTTCTGACCCCCGGCCGGGGTAGAGGAACTCGAGGTGCGCCCGCATTTTTTGGTGTAGGTCGGGGGTCGGGTTCATGGTCATGCCAGCGGGGTGAGACAAGGACTTGGTTGAAATCTGGCACCAGGGCTATCTCCACAGGTCAGCCCCTTTGCTTTACCAAGTATATGGCCGACATCCAGGAGAACGCACCGCCCATCGGGGCTTGCCGGGGGCGGGGGTGCTGCCTCGAGGCGCAGTGGGCGGTGGCCCAGATTCGGGGACTCGTGTAACCTAAATTCCAGCAGGGGATTCAGCATGTCGGTTGTTGAGCGTATGCAGGCGCAGGTTCGCCGTTGGGAAGAGGCCCACGACCACCGGGCGGTGTTTCTTGGTTGTTATTCCATGATGACCCAGAACATGCTGGTTGCGCTTGACGAGGGTGCGTTTCAAGACCCAGGCTGGGTGAACCGGCTGCTCCACCACTTCGCCGATTACTACTTTGAGGCGCTCGAGGCCTACGAACAAAACCCGCTCACCGCCCCAGCGGTCTGGCAGATTGCCCACGACGGTGGCCAGAGCCCCAACCTGAAAGCCTTGCAGAAACTGCTGCTGGGGGTTAACGCTCATATCAATTACGACCTGGTATTTGCCGTAAGCGACTTGCTGCAAGACGAATGGGCCTTCTTGAGCCCAGGGCAGCGCCAGATGCGCTACGCTGACCACTGCAAGGTGAACGTGATTATTGCCCAGACCATAGACGCGGTACAGGATCAGGTCATCGAACGCTACGACCCCAAGATGGATACGGTGGACCGGCTGATGGGTTCGCTGGACGAGTGGCTGGTTTCGCGCCTGATTACGGGCTGGCGCGACCGGGTCTGGCGCAACGCCCTTGACCGCGTGGCAGCCTCCCAGGCCACGCGTGTGTTGCTGGCCCAGCAGGTCGAAGAGGCCTGTTTGAAGGTTGCCGACTCGATCTTGTTCAGGCCCTAGGGCCTACCCGGCAAACTTACGCAGCATCGCGGCAATCTGCGCGGGTTTTTGGCTGTCGCCCCTGGCGATATCGGTGGCGCAGAGGGTCAGGAATTCTTGCAGAATCAGGGTAGAGGCCGACTCCATGGCCTTCTTGGTGGCGGTCATCTGGGTCAGCACTTCCTCGCAGGGGCGGCCCTCCTCGACCATTTTTTGTAAGCCCCGCACCTGCCCTTCGATCCGGCGCAGGCGCTTGAGAATGCCATCCAGGGTTTCACCGTTGAGGTCGGTGGTGTTCATATAAACACAGTCTATCCGGTTTTCTGGGGCTGTGGGTGATTGCAGATATTTTCGGCCCGCTGCCCGGCGGCGCTTTTAGTCGACCTCCCCCTCGAGGTCGGAAGCTGTGGCCTCGAGGGCTGCCTCGCGCGGGGCCTCGGGATAAAACTTGCGCAGCCTTCCACCAAATAGCCGTACCAGCTTTTGGAAGCGGGGGTCTTCCAGCAGGCTGGCCTCACTACCGGGCTTGGCCTCGGCCTCCTCTGGCACCTCGTCGGGTGGGGGCGCATCAAACGGCGAGGCTTCGGGGCTCCAGGGCTCCGGTTCGGGGGGCTCATGGGCCTCCTGGGGTGCATCGGCTGGAGCTGGCACGGGCTCAGGATTGGGGGACTGGGGCGGCTGTGCGGGTGGCGTGGACGACCGGGTGCTGGCCGGACTCGGCGCTGGCTTGGGGTTGGGACTCGCTGCTGGGCTGGGCGGAAGAGGCCGGGCTGCGGGTTCATCCGCTAGTTTTTTTTTCCCTCCCAGCCTGAGCTCAACTTGCGGGATGCCCAGCACCTCCTGCACGGCCTTCTGGATATCGCTCAGATGCTTTTGTGCGCCCTGGTGGTGGAAGCTTTTTTGTTCCGCAAACAACAAAACCAGCCTGTCCTCTTCGAAGCGGGGCTCGGCCTCGCGCACAAAAGCCCGGATGGTGGTCTTCAGCGCCCCCATGACCCGCCGCCACTCCGAGGCCAGGTCGGCCACGCTTTGCGGGGTGGGGCTGGGGGATGCGGGCGCTTCTTCGCGCGCCACGGGGCGGGGTGGGCGTCCCTCGGGCCTTCTGGGTCTGGGGTCAAAGTCGGGGATGGTCGGGGTGCTGGCTGGGGTGGCCGGGGCTGCTGGGGCAGCGTGCAGGGCCTGAAAGGCGCTCAACACGGCCAGCTCGAGCGAGAGGGCATCGGAGCGCTTCAGGAGGCGCTCCTGGGCCTCGTCCAGCGCGGTCATGGCAGCCACCAGGCGTTCCTCGGGCTGGTTCAGGTAAGGGCCCCGGCCCCCTGGCGCATAGGCGTCAGCCTGTCCCGAAGGGGATCGTCCCAGCCCCATGCGGCCATACAGGCCAGCCCGCAGGGCTTCCAGCAGCCCCTGGGCCAGGGTGCGTGCGGCAAACCCCTGGGTATAAAGCTGCTGGGCCTGCTCCAAGGCCTGGCGGATCTGCCCTTTGTCCAGGGCCTCGGCCAGAGCAAACAGGGCTTCCTGGGGGGGCAGCCCCAGGGCGTCTTCGGTTTGCTTGAGGGTGAGGGGGCCCTCGAGGGTCAGCAGCCGGTCGAGCAGGCTCTCGGCGTCGCGCATGGCCCCGTCGGCCAGCCGGGCCACAAGTTGCAGGGCCTGGGGCTCGGCCTCGCGGCCCAGCCCGGCCAGAATGCGCTCTAACTTCTCCACAATCTCGCTCTCGGAAAGCCGGCGAAAGCGAAAGTGCTGGGTGCGCGAGAGGATGGTGGGGGGCATCCGCTCGGGTTCGGTGGTGGCAAAGATGAAAATCACGTGTGGTGGAGGCTCCTCGAGGGTCTTCAACAGCGCGTTGAAGGCACTCTTGGACATCATGTGGGCCTCGTCGAGAATCACCACCTTGTGGTTGCCCAGGATGGGGGCCAGCAAGATTCGCTCGCGCAGGTCGCGCACGTCCTCCACCGAGTTGTTGGAGGCGGCGTCAATTTCCAGCACATCGGGGTGCCGCCCCTCCCGCACCAGCCGACAGCCCTCGCAAACCCCGCAAGGTTTGGGATCCTGGCTACAGTTGACGGCCTGGGCAATCAGCCGGGCGCTGCTGGTTTTGCCCACCCCTCTGGGTCCCGAAAACAAATAGGCCTGCGCCAGCTTGCCCTGCCGGAGTGCATTCATCAGCACTTCTTTGACATGCTCCTGCCCCACCATCTCGTCGAAGGTGGTGGGACGGGCCTGGCGGTAGAGCGCACTCACGGGTTCTAGCTTAAGGCCCATAGCCCAAAGCGCAAAGCTGGGAAGGGGCAGCAGGCTGCCAGAATGCTAAACATCCGGCAGATCCAGGTCGGGGATGCGGCTGAAGGCGATGCGCGTCACCGCGCTCTGCTCGGTGCGGTGCATGCCAGCAAAGTAGAGGGCCTGGGGGCCATATTTTTCGTTGGCCCGATCCATGGCCTGGGCCAGCCGCAGGAGTTTTTGCTCCGACTCAAACAGCGGCCAGCTTAGCTCGAGCTCGGGAATCAGGTGGCCCAGGGCAATACCCACCTTGTAGGGGGTGCCCTCGAGTTTTTGCTGCCAGAGCTGCAAGCTAACCCGCAGGAGACTCAGGGTGTCCTGGCTGGGCTGGATGCGGCTATGGGCCTCCCAGCTGCGTTTTTCGCCACCATCCAGAAAGCGCACAAACAGGGCTACAGAACCCGCCCAGTACCCTTCGTGCCGCAGGCGGGCAGCCGCACGATGCACCAACCGGGTCAGCACCGCGCGGGCCCCGGCCTCGCTACGAAATACCGGGGGCAGCACGTGCGAGTGGCTCAGGCTGCGCCGCCGGGTAGGGGCTTCGGGCAGGTCGGCCCCGCGCAGGCGATGCCACCAGCTAAAGCCGTGAATCTGACTGCCCCAGACCTGCGCCAGCTGCTGCACAGAAAGCCGGTAGAGCTGCTCCACGCTGGTTACACCGTGCTTGAACAGGCGCTGCTCCATGTTGGGGCCAATGCCCGGCAGGTCGCGCAGGTGCAGCGAATAGAGCCGGTGGGGCAGGTCGGAGAGCTGCAGCAGGGTCAGGCCGTCGGGTTTGTGCATCTCGGCGGCCACTTTAGCCAGGAAGCGGTTGGGCCCCAGGCCCACCGAACAGCGCAGCTCCACCCCCACCTGCCGGTAGATGGCCCGCTTGACCTGCTCGCCCAGCTTCCGGGCGTGGGCAGGCTCTTTTTCCCGGCCCATCAGCTTGCAGACCATCTCGTCAATCGAGAGCACCGCCTCCACCGGCAGTACGCTGTCGACCGCCTGCAGGATCTGGTGATGAATGCGGATGTACTCCTTGGGGCGGGCCTCGACCAGCTCGAGCCTGGGGCACAACAGCCGGGCGTCCTGTACCCGCGTCCCGGTCTTGATGCCGTAGCGCCTGGCCTCGTAGCTGGCGGCGATGCAGCAGGTGGTCTCGGCCAGCATGGGCACCACCGCCACGGGCTTGCCGCGCAGCTCGGGCCGGAGCTGTTGCTCCACCGAGGCAAAGTAGGAATTCATGTCCAGGAACAGGTAGTTGATGCCCATACGAGCCTCCGGGATGGGGGACTGTGCTCACTGATCCGGCTCAGTGTTATGTACATCACATAATATATTTATCATATTTTTGTAATAGCAAATGAGTCGGGCATCTACTGTGGTGCAAAAAAAGAAAGAGCCCCCAGAAGAGGGCTCTTTTTCTCAGGAAAATCGCGATCAGAAGTTCAGTTTAAAGCCTGCCCGCGCTCCCAGGCCAAAGTTGCCGCCGCTCTCGAAGCGGGGGTTGCCTTCCACGAAGAGGCCCAGGGGGCCAAACAGGTTGAGGTCGAGCCCCACCGCGGCGCTGCCGTAGATGGGGTTGGCCAGGGCCGGCAGGAAGCGGGCACCCACGCCCACATAGGGGCTAATCAGCCCGCTGCCGAAGTGGCGCATCAGGTAGGCCTCGAGGCCCAGGGCACTGGTGCTGAGGTTGTAGTCCAGGCCGGCCCGCAGGCCAAAGCCCAGGAACACATCGCGTACGCCCACCATTCCGCTGACGTTCAGGTTGCTGCTGTCGAAGATACCACCGCTCGGCTGAGGGATGATGCCGAGCGCAACGCCCGCGCCAAAGTAGAGGTTGCGGGTCGGAGGGGTGGCCGGTGCAGCCGGGGTTGCGGGTCGCGTTTCCGGCTGCGGCTGGGGGGGCGGGGCGGGCTGTTGGGCCTGCTGGCGCAGCTCGTTGACCTGGCCTTGCAGGGTGGTGACCTGGTTGCTCAGGCCGCGCACCTGCTCTTCCAGGGCGGCGACGCGGGCGGCATCGGGACGGTTGCGAATCTCTTCTTCCAAAGTGGCGATGCGGCGCTCGAGGGCCACCGCATCCTGCGCGGCGGTGGGGGCGGCAGGGGCCTGACTCAAGCGCTGAAGCTGCTGCTCCAGGGCCGCAATACGGGCCTGGAGTTCGGCTGGGGTGGGATCCGCCGGTTGGGCGGGTTGGGCCGGGGCCTGGCTCAGGCGCTGAACCTGCTGCTCGAGGGCCGCCAGGCGCTCCTGCAGGGCGGCTACGCGCTTGCTGGTCTCGATGGCCTGCTTGACCTCGGCCTCGAGCGCGGCCAGCCTACCGGCCTGATCCTGGTTGGTGCGCTCGAGGGCAGCAAAGCGCTGCTGGAGCTGCTGAAGCTCGGGCGCTACCTCCTGTGCGCCCCGCTCAACTGCCAGACGGCACTCAGGGCGGGTGTTCTCGAGGCGGTTGGTCTGGTAGAGCCGGAAGAAAATCAGGGCGGCCTGGTAGCGGGTCAGGTTCTGGTTGCCCCGGAAGGTGCCATCGGGGAAACCCTCGATCAGGCCGCACTGCACCGCAAACTCCACGGCCTGGTGGGCCCAGTGTCCAGCCGGAATATCCCGAAACTGGGTCTGGGCGCTTGCAAATACCCCAAAAAATGTAGCCAACACAAAACTGATAATGGCTAAACGGCTTCTGGACATACAAACCTCCTTTTGGGCTTTTGAAGCCAAGGCTGCCTGGCTCCGTTTCCTACGCTACGCAGCCAAGGTGAGGGGCTACGGTGGCTCTGCTATAACCGAAATTGGGAACCCTATCACCCATTTCATGATTGGGGCGGCGAGGTGTGGCTAAAAAATTTGCTGGAGCCGTGCACCCCACACACAGCGACATCCTGTGTGTGGCTGCCAGGCGGATGCTCAGGCACCGCCGACTGTGGCTCCGACGGCTTTAGCCCGCAGCGCATGTGCGGAACCTTTCATGGAAAGCAAAATAATGAAATTTCGGCGTATACTTACGTTTGGTATGCGTATAATTGCTGTGTTGCCCTGGCTGGTTGCCCTGGTGCTGGCCCAGGCTGGCCCCACCTATACGGTGCAGCGCGGCGACACCCTGTTCTCCATTGCCAAACGCCACGATACCACCGTGGAAATTCTGATGCGGCTCAACAACCTGAGCGACGCTACCCTGAACGTGGGCCAGGTGCTTCAGCTGCCAACCCAGACGGTACAGCACACTGTTCAGCGGGGCGATACACTTTTTTCTATTGCCCGGCGCTATGGCTCCACGGTGCAGGCCATCCAGCAAGAAAACAACCTCGAGGGCACCACGCTTTCGCTCGGTCAGGTGCTGCGGATTCCTCAAGTACGGGTGGTTTCACCCAGCAACCCAGCGCCTACCCCTAACCCGAATCCACCAGGAGGCGTCTCCGCCGGCCTGACCAACCCAACCCCCTTGCCCAATCCCACCCCACCCCAGCCGGCCCCTGAACCTGCGCCGCAGCCCCAGCCCAGCCCGCCCCCCAGCCAACCCCTCGACACCGACTACGACCCCACCCACCCCCTGATTCTGGTGGTGCTCAAATACCTGGGCCTGCCCTATGTGTTTGGGGCCAGCTCCGACCGCGCGGTGGATTGTTCGGCCTTTGTGCAGCAGGTCTTTGCCGAGGTGGGCATCAAGGTGCCCCGCACCAGCCGCGAGCAATGGGCCGCCTTCAGCACCGTACAAGGGGCCATGCGTCAGGGCGACCTGGTGTTTTTTAGCTTTGGGGGCCGCCAGATTGACCACGTGGGCATCTACCTGGGCCGCGGCGTGTTTGCCCACGCCAACAGCTACGGCAGCCGGGTGGTGATCGAAAGCCTGGACAGCCCTTTTTACAAGCGGGTCTACCGGGGGGCCAAACGGGTGGAGGCCTTGTCGGCCCAGCAGCCCTGAGGGCATCTGGGCTCTCAGGTGGGGTTTACCCCGCACAAGGCCCAGGGCTGGCGGGGTTATATAAACCCGATCAAATAATCCCTTCGTGTGCTACTTGACCTTGCCCCCAGGGATGTGAAAAAAGAGGGGGTGCTATGCAT
>NZ_JBEVAL010000008.1:0-67075 GCF_051297115.1 Meiothermus cerbereus | reverse complement strand
GCTTCATCTTTGCCCACAACTTCAGGCAGCTGGCCAGCGTTTTGTAGGTAGCAACTTGGGTTATCTTAGGCATATGCGAACCCTAAAACCCGAGCTGCTCAAGAACTTTCTCCAGGACAACCCCCTGATAGTGGATGTGCGACCCCCCGAACAGTACAACCGCGCCGACCTCGAGGGTGCTGTGCATATCCCGTTGCACGACATCCAGCACGGCAACCACAGCCTGCCCAAAGACCGCCCCCTGCTCTTGGTCTGCGAGCGGGGGGTGATGAGTGAGCTGGCCGGGCTCTACCTCGAGGCGGCCGGGTACGAGCTGGTGTACAACCTCGAGGGGGGTCTGCAAAGGCTACGTAAAATGGCCGATAACCGCTAACCGGGGCTACCGTTCCGGGCCTTTCTCGATGGGCACACCCACCGCGTTGCCCCACTCGGTCCAGCTACCGTCGTAGTTTTTGACGTTGGGAAAGCCCAGCAGGTGCTTGAGCACAAACCAGCTATGGCTGCTGCGCTCGGCAATACGGCAGTAGGCGATCACCTCTTTATCGGGGGTGATGCCTTTGCTCTCGTAGATGGCCCGGAGCTCCTCCGCGCTCTTGAAGGTGCCGTCGGAATTCACCGTGGTGGCCCAGGGAATGCTCTTGGCCCCGGGGATGTGCCCCCCACGCAATACCCCTTCCTGGGGGTACTCGGGCATGTGGGTTTTTTCGCCGGTGAACTCGGCGGGGCTGCGCACATCCACCAAAGCGCCCTTGCCTGCTTTGACCTTCTCCAGGTGGGCCAGCACTTCGTCGCGGAAGGCCCGCAGACGGGGGTCGCGCTGGCCGGGGGTGTACGTGCCTCTGGGATAGCTGGGCACCTCGGTGGTGAGGGGTTTGTTCTCCTGGATCCACTTGATGCGTCCGCCGTTCATCAGCTTGAGCTTGGGGTGTCCGTTGTAGCTAAAGAACCAGAAGGCGTAGGCCGCCCACCAGTTGTTCTTGTCGCCATACAGCACGATGGTGGTGTGGTTGGAGATGCCCAGGCGCTCGAACAGGGCGGCCAGTTCGTCGGGCTGGATAAACTCGCGGATGGTGTCGTCCCAGAGGTCGGCCTGCCAGTCAATCTTCTGGCTGCCGGGAATATGCCCGGTGTCGTAGAGCAGGATGTCTTCGTTGACCTCGAGGATACGCACCTCGGGGTTGCTCAAGTTTTCCAGTACCCAGTCGGTTGAAACCAGTACATCGGGGTTGGCGTAGCTCATCTTTATCCTCCCAAAAAAACCTCAGGCCCTACACCAGAATAGCTTAGGGCAAAGGGAACCAGGGTTGTGCGGGTTTAGATTACAAAGAATGTAATCTATTGGGTGGGTTTCAACGGCCCAGCTCCGAGAGCGCTTGTTCTTTAGCGGGATGATGGTCTCCTGGGCGAGCGGCGGGTGAGAAGCTCGCTCGAGGGCAGCAGGTGGTCCAGGCACGCCGAGTAATCTAGCCCCTGCTGGAAGTCGGCGGCCAGGTCGGCCACGCTGACCTGGCCCAGGCTTTGCAAAACGGCGTCGCGCACCTTGAGCCAGACGGTGCTGCGGGCATGGCAGCGCTGCTCCTCCTGGCAGGCTTTGGGCCAGTTGAGGCTCACGCAGGCCAGGGGGGCGATGGGGCCATCCACGGCCCGGATCACATCGCGCAGGTTGATCTCCTGGGGCGGACGGGGCAGGGCATACCCCCCACCCTGCCCCTTTTTGGAAACTACCAGATGATGCCCCACCAGCGCGGCCAGAATCCGCATGAGGTAGGTATGGGGCACGCCCGTGACCTTGCCCAGCTCTTCGCTGCCCACGAAGCGCTCGAGGGGCTGGGTGCCCAGGTAGCCCAGGATCTTAAAGGCGTAGATATCGGTTTTGGAGAGGCGCATGGCCCCAATTTAGCCCAAAGCCCAGCGCCCAGGATGGGTGGTACTAGAAAGAAGGCCCGCTATCGGACAGTTCTACTGCCACACGCACAAAGGCATCGCCTACGGGGCTATGGGCCAGCGCCAGCGGCCCGCCGGCCTGGTAGATGCCGCTCTTGCCCTCGAAGTAAAGCTCGTAGAGGTGTCCGTTGAGCATAGGGTTGAGGCCATAGCGAAGGTTTTCTCGCTTCTGCAGCTTTTTGGCCAGCCCTTCACGCAGCCAGACCTCGCCCTCTATTTGATCCGGATCGCCACTCCAGGGCCCCTCCCAGCGGGCCGCATTGGCCGAGGGCTGCACCACCAGCCAGGCCCCGGCGGCGTCGGCCTGTTCGATCAGGCTCTCGTGAAAAGCGTCCAGACAGATCAGGTTGGCAATGGTGCCCAGCCGGGTTTTCAGGGTTTGCCTGCCGGGCTGCCCCCGCGACAAAAAAGCCCCCTGCTCATGAGGGGTCAGGTTAACCTTGGGAACACGTCCCAGGATGGTGCCCTGTGGCGATATTACCAGCGACAGGTTATAAACCGGCTTGCCCTGGGTATGAAGACCTCGAGTGGGCTCCGAGTCCATCAGGGGGCTAAAAATGCTACCTGCAACCACATAAGCGCGGGCGGCCTGGGCGGCTTCCCGAAAAGCCTGCTCGTACACCGGCCAGACCTTGGGGGCCCGCAGATGGTAGAACACCGCAGGGCTCAGGATTCCCGGCCCCAGGGAGGCCCGCCAGTTTTGCCGCAGCAGCCAGAGTGCCGCTTGCAGGCTACTCTTGGCCTCCCGCACGGCTGGGGGGGTATCGAGCCAGAACAATAGCGGCAAGGCGAAAGCTTCAGGAAAGGCAACCAGGCGGGGCTCTTGCTCGGGCAGCCCTTGGGTAGCGGACAGGGTTCGCTCGAGCACATACTGCCTGAAGCCCTCGGCACTGCTATAGGGCAGGGCCTGTATCTCGGTTTGCACAGCCACCAGATGCACCCGCATCCACCACACCTTACTACAGCTGCTTTTGTGATGCCTCAGGCTGGCGACAGGAAGGTGAAGGCTGCGTTAACATCTCTCACACACATCTACCAACCATCCGCAGGTAAGGTAGAGGGCATGAAGGCTTTGCTTATTGCGCTGACCCTAAGCTCGGTGGCTTTCGCCCAGGTTCGGGTTACGCTCGAGGCCCCGCCCCCACCTACCCTCACCATCAGCGCAGACATACGGATTGCCCTGGTTCCGGGCATTGTGGTGGTAGAGCGGATCCCCGAACCTCAGGGGATTGTGGTGGTCTACCGTAGCAGCCAGGTGGCCCAGCTGTACGCCCACCATCACCGTGACCTGGTGTCCAGGGGCTGGACAAGGGTCAAGTATCAGGCCAGTGGGAGTAGCTATAAGTCGGAATACCGCAAAGGCCGGGCCAAGGCCAAACTGGAAGTGCGCGACCGGCGGGGTCGGATTGAGGTGCGGATTAAGGAAGGCTAGACAGCGAGGGCGCGCCCCGCTACACTAAACAACGCTTGGGGCCGTGGCGCAGCTGGGAGCGCGCTTGAATCGCACTCAAGAGGTCGGGGGTTCGAATCCCCTCGGCTCCACCAAGCTCAGAAAAAACCGAGGGAACCTGCCCTCGGCTCTTTTTTTAAAGAAAGTAGGACTCGTGTTCACCCCTCAAAGCATTTGATATAAACCCCACTTGAATCATTCCGTTAGGGGCGGTTTAAAGCACCCTGGCTTTTCTGCTTTTCACTGCCCATGCTTCAGGCGGGGGCCCAGAAAAAAAGAACAAATCAAAAACATTTCTTATAGAAGCGAGGGGGTGTGGGGGAGCTATAAAACCCATCCCATTCAGGGATGGTCGCCTCGCCGTGGCGAGGCGGGGACTCCCCCACGTCCGCCCCTGGCGGACATAGCATGGTGGGCGGCAGGTGTGCTATACTGTGTTAGTGTCTACGGCCTACAAACACAAGCACACCTCCGTCTCGCTGCTGCGCTACCACTTCGTTTTCGTGCCCAAGCGCCGCCGCAAGATTCTGGTAGGGCCGTTGGCCGAGCGCCTGGAGGTTTTGCTCAGGGAGAAGGCCGCTGAACTTGGGTGGGAAATCATTGCCCTGGAAATCATGCCCGACCACGTGCATCTGTTCCTTTCGGTAGACCCCGACGTGGCCCCCAACCAGATTGCCCACCGCCTGAAGGGCTACACCTCGCATGTGCTGCGCCGGGAGTTCCCCCACCTCATCCGCCTTCCTGCCCTGTGGACGCGCTCGTACTTCGTGAGCACGGCGGACATGGTCAGCAGTAAAACCATCGAGCAGTACATTGCCGCCCAGAAGACGAGGGACTGAATGGCCGTACACCGCAAGGTCTACCGCTTCCGCATAGAACCCACCCAAACCCAAGCTGAGGCGTTGTTGCGTATGGCGGGGGCCAGGCGGTTCGTGTGGAACTGGGGCCTTGCACGGCGTAAGGAGGCGTATGCGGCCACCGGGAAGGGGTTGACCTACAACCAGCAAGCCACTGAGTTGACCGCCCTGAAGAAGAAGCCGGAGACCGCTTGGCTCAAAGGGGTGGACAGCCAACTCTTGCAACAAGCCCTGAAAGACCTTGACCGGGCCTACCAAGCCTTCTTCAGCAAGCGGGCCAGGTTCCCCCGCTTCAAGAGCAAGAAGCGGGATGAGCCTCGCTTCCGCATCCCCCAGCGGGTCAAAGTCGAAGACTCCAAAGTCTATGTCCCCAAGGTCGGTTGGGTCAGGATTCGCCAGAGCCAGCCGATAGACTGCCGTATCAAAGGGGCCACCTTCAAGCGAGACGGCGAGGGTCACTGGTACGTCAGCCTGACGGCTGAGTTCGAGATGCCCGACGTACCCTTGCCCCCCGCCAACCCTGAGCGGGTAGTAGGGATAGACCTCGGGTTGAAGGATTTCGCGGTGCTTTCGGACGGTACGAGAATCGCCCCGCCCAAGTTCTACCGCAGGGCCATGAAGAAACTTCGCAAAGCACAAAGGGAGCTTTCCCGCAAACAGAAAGGGGGCAAGAACCGTGACAAAGCTAGAGAGCGGCTGAACCGGGTGCACACCAAGGTCCGCAACCAGCGGCAAGACTGGCTGCACAAGCTGACCACCGGACTCGTCCAGAAGTACGACGGGCTGTGCATCGAGGACCTGAACCTGAAGGGGATGGCGAAAACCAAGCTGTCCACATCGGTTCTGGATGCAGCCTTGGGCGAGTTCCGCAGGCAGCTAGAGTACAAGAGCATCTGGTACAGGAAGCACCTGGTGGTCATCGACCCCTACTTCCCCAGTAGCAAGCTCTGTCGAGAGTGCGGGACAATCCACACCGCCCTCACCCTCTCGGACAGGGTTTGGACCTGTAGGTGCGGGGCGGTGCATGACCGAGACCTGAACGCGGCGCGGAACATCCGGGCTGAAGGAATCCGCAGGATTCCCGTCGCCGTGGGGCACACGGAGACGCAAAACGCTTGGGGAGAGAACGTAAGACCTACAAATGGTAGGCAGTTCTCGTTGAACCAAGAATCCCACCGGCTTTAGCCGTGGGAGTGTCAACAACCCATCCCGATGCTCCATAGGGCGCCTCCCAGTGCAAAAAGCCCCAGGAGGGGTAGGGGGTGGAAATTGCGCAGCAAAAGTATCAAAGCCAGCAGCGCAACCAGCAACTCCCCCCAGCCCACCAGGGTTTCGCGCCCTAGCAGCCATAATGCCCACGCGATCAACCCCAGGGCCGCCCCAGAGGCACCTTTGAGAAAGGCTTCGGCCAGGGGATGCCCTTCCAGGCGGCGCAAGACGCCGACCACCAGAAAGGTAAATACAAAAGAGGGTAGAAAAATACCAACGGTTGAGAGCACTGCCCCAGGGAACCCTGCGGCCAGGTAACCCGCCGCAGTTGCCGTGGTGAGCAAGGGGCCTGGTGTGATCTGACCCAGGGCTAAGGCATCCAGGAGTTCGCCGGGGCTAAGCCAGCCTCGAGTGACCATCTCCTGCATCAGCCCAATCAACACGTAGCCCGAGCCGAAAAGGGTAGAACCCACCAGCAGAAAAAACCAGAACAGGCCGATGGGTTCCACGCTCAGCATCTTTGTGCTTCTGCCCAGAACCATCACCAGGCCCACCAGCAGCACCACCGCCCACTCCACTAGACCCAGCCCAGCCATAACGAATCCGGATAGGGCCAGCAGCCAGGTTTGGGGCAGTTTTCTAGGATGGGGCAGCAGATCCCAAAGGGCTTGGGTAATCAGGGCCAGCACCGCCAGCTTGAGCCCCAGGAACGCGCCCTGCGTGAATCGAAGGGAGGCAGCCTCCTGATACAGCGCTACCAAGGCCAGCGTCACCAGGGCAGCCGGCACAATAAAACCAAAACCCGCCAGCAGCAGTCCCCTGGCTCCGCCCCTGGCATGACCCAGCAGCATAGCCGTCTCGGTGGAGTTGGGGCCAGGAATCAGGTTTACGGCGGCCAGCATCTTCAAGTACTGCTCCTTGCTCACCCACTTTCCCTTACCCACCAGTAGCCGTTGGAAAACAGCAAAATGGGCGGCCGGGCCCCCAAATGCGGTCAAGCCCAGCCAGACAAAGGTTTTCAGTATCTCCCAGGGCATAAGACCCAGCTTAGCGCCTAGTTGTCAGCCTACCCTCGAACTCGGCGTATCTGAACAAGCCTCGAGTCAAGCCAGCTCTGCAGCGGTCTAAAGACCTGCACAGCCCACTGGAGCTGTGGGGTTCTCGGTCATGCGCCACTCGCCGGAGGGCAGTTGTGCTGCCTGGTAGTAAATGTGACGGGGGCTTTTCAGGTCGTCGCTGCCGGCTAGCGAGGCCAAGGCAACCTCCAGCGCCATGCACTGCTCGAGGTCGGCCCCCACGCTATAAAGCTGCCCCCGTTGCGGCATCTCGGCCAGGGCGAAGCCGTCGCTCAAAGATACCCACTGGTGCAGCCTGATCCTAACCGCACAACCCCTGGCTCCTAAGGTCTTCACACTTACGACCTCTCCGGTGGCCGTGTAGGTGCGGTAGGAGTTTGGGGCGTCGCTGGGCTGAGGACGCAGCCATAGGCTGCCAACCCCCGCCAGGGCTGCAATAACCCCTAAAATCCACCAAGGTCTTAGCCTGGCCATCGCCTTTACTATTAGGCCCGATAGGCTGAGCGCTGGATGTGAAGGCTGGCTAAAGGCGGGTTTAGTAAGATGGCTGGTACTCGCCCCACTCTTCGCGCAACACGCCGCAAACCTCGCCCAGGGTGGCGTGCCGACGGAACGCATCCAGAATGTAAGGCATCAGATTCTGCTGGCCTCTGGCGGCTTGGCGCAGGGCTTCCAGCGCATTGCCTGTGGCCTGCCCGTCCCGTTTGGCCCGGAAGGCCTGAATCTGGGCCTTGCGGCGGTTGGCTAGTTCGTCGCTGATTTTTTGCACCGGGGTGTGTTCGTTGAGGGGGGAGTCGGGGTTGTTGAAGCGGTTGACCCCCACAATAATGCGCTGGCCGCTCTCGACCTGCCGCTGAAACTCCCAGGCCGACTCCTCAATTTCTTGCTGGAAAAAACCTGCCTCTACTGCCGCGACCGCGCCTCCGAGCTTAGCAATCTGATCGAGATACCCCTGGGCCTGGGCCTCGAGCTGGTCGGTCAGGTGCTCCACATAGAAGCTTCCCCCCAGCGGATCGATGGCCTTGGTGATGCCTGACTCGTAGGCCAGAATTTGCTGGGTGCGCAAAGCCAGCAAGGCGCTTTTTTCGGTGGGCAGGCCCAGGGCCTCGTCGTAGGCGTTGGTGTGCAGGCTTTGGGTTCCGCCCAGTACTGCGGCCAGAGCCTGGTAGGCTGTGCGCACCACGTTGTTCAGGGGTTCCTGGGCGGTCAGGGTAGAGCCGCCGGTCTGGGTGTGGAAGCGCAGCATCCAGCTTTTGGGGTCTTTGGCATTAAACTCCTGACGCATGATGCGGGCCCACATGCGCCGGGCGGCGCGAAACTTGGCGGCCTCTTCCAGAATGTCGTTGTGCGAGGCAAAGAAGAACGACAGCCTGGGGGCAAACGCATCTACATCCAGCCCTGCCTCGATGGCTGCCTGCACATAGGCCTTGCCATTGGCCAGGGTAAAGGCGATCTCCTGTGCGGCGGTCGCGCCCGCTTCGCGGATGTGATACCCCGAGATGCTGATGGTGTTCCAGCGGGGCACCTTCTCACTGCAGAAGGCAAAAACATCGGTTATGAGCCGCATGGAGGGGCTAGGGGGATAGATGTACGTGCCGCGGGCAATGTACTCTTTCAGGATGTCGTTTTGGATGGTACCGCCCACCTGATCCCAGCCTACCCCCTGCTCTTCAGCTACCAGCAAATACAGCGCCAGCAGCATGTTGGCGGGCGCGTTGATGGTCATGCTGGTAGTAACTTTGTCCAGTGGAATGCCGTCCAGCAAGGTTCGCATATCCTCGATACAGGCGATCGAGACCCCTACCTTGCCTACCTCGCCTACGCTCAAGGGATGGTCGGGATCCATTCCGAGTTGGGTGGGCAGGTCGAAGGCCACCGAGAGCCCGGTCTGCCCTTGTGAAAGCAGGTAGCGGTAACGGGCGTTGGACTCCTCGGCGCTGCTGAACCCGGCGTACTGCCGCATGGTCCAGGGGCGGTCGGTGTACATCCGGGGGTAGACCCCCCGTGTGAAGGGGTACTGCCCAGGTCGGCCCAGCCGTTCCTGGTAACCTTCGGGCAGGGATTCAAAAAGATTTTCAACAGTGGTTGGCATTGACCCTCCTATTTGCCTATAAGCGCCCCAAAGGGGCCCACTTTTCAAGAACTTGCAATGTTTGCTGGTGCCTTAGCAGAGCAGGTCTGGCCTTTCGATGCAAAAGCAGCAGGGCTGACGTAGGACCCAGGGATCCCAGGTGTGCAAAACCTGTTTGCCGGAGTTGAGGCGCTGGTGACTGGATCAAGTGTGTTCACCGACTTTGCTCAGAAGACCACATACAGCAAAAGCAGTACCAGCAGAGCGGCTCCGAAAATCAGCAGTAGGGGAGGGAGCAGGATGGAGTAAGCCGCAATCACCAGGGCTATAAAATCCTTCCAGTCGGGTTTGATATCCCCATGCTTTGCTTCTTGGTTTTTGGGCTCGTACATACCTTGATTGTAACGCTTTGCCAGGACTCAACCAGTCCTTGGAGTGATCTTCAGAGAAAATGGTACAAAGCCAATTGCAACAAGGGCTGTTCAAGGCTTATTTTTTTGCCGCAGGGAAACTTGAAAACATGCGTCTGGGCCAGGTTAGCCACGCTGTGGCTATGGCTCACACCATCCCCTAGCAGACGCATTCTTGTTTTCGTGCAGCAGCAAAAAATAGCGAATACTGCGATAATATCCATCCGACATGAACCCAGATAGGGCTTTATACCCGGGCGCACGAGCCAGTGGCCCCTGCCTGGCTTTACAGAGCCTGATAAGAAATGTCTTTGATTTTTTCTTTTGCTGGGGCCCCCACCTGAAGCTCTGCCAAGGGTTGCCATTACAGCACAGGCGGTTTTGACCTGAACTAAAGAGAAAGTTTCAGGTGGGGTTCATATGACATATCGTCTATCTTGCTCGTATACTGGTATCAGCGCTTAGCAGGCTGAAACAGTCTGGCCTTATACTCTGGAGGATTTGGTGTGAATGCCCGTGCGATTGTGGTGACATCTGGGAAAGGTGGTGTTGGAAAGACCACCACCACAGCCAACGTGGGTGCAGCATTGGCCAGGTTGGGCGAGAAAGTGGCCGTAGTGGATGTGGATGTGGGGTTGCGCAACCTGGATGTGGTGATGGGCCTCGAGGGTCGGGTGGTCTACGACCTGATCGATGTGATTGAGGGCAAATGCAAACTGCGGCAGGCCCTCATCCGCGACAAGCGCATCGAGGGGCTGGCCCTGCTGGCTGCCTCGCAGACCAGGGACAAGGAGGCCCTCGACCCCGAGAAGTTCCGCCATATCGTGAAGGCCCTGCTGGAAGAAGAAGGCTTCGACCGGGTGCTCATAGACTCGCCCGCTGGCATCGAGAAAGGTTTCCAGACCGCCGCCACCCCTGCCGAGGGGGCGCTGGTGGTGGTGAACCCGGAGGTCTCGAGCGTGCGCGACGCCGACCGCATCATCGGGATGCTGGAAGCCCGCGAAATCCGGGAGAACTACCTGGTCATCAACCGCCTGCGCCCCAAGATGGTGCAGCGCGGTGACATGCTCTCGGTGGAAGACGTGGTGGAAATTCTGGGCATCAAGCCCATCGGTATTGTGCCCGAAGACGAGAGTGTCCTGATTTCCACCAACCAAGGCGAGCCGCTGGTGCTCAAGAACGGTACGGTTGCGGGCAAGGCTTTCCTAGAGATTGCCCAGCGGGTGCGGGGCGAAGACGTGCCTTTTGCGTCCCTGAACGACTCACCGGGCTTTTTAGGAACCCTGCGGCGGCTCTTTGGGGGTAGATGATGTGGCCCTGGCAGCGCAAAAGCAAGGACACCCTGAAGGAGCGCCTTAAGGTGGTGCTGGCCTACGACCGGGCCCACCTGAGTCCGGGCATGGTGGAGCAGCTTAAGCAAGACCTGCTGGCGGTGTTGAAGCGCTACTTTCCCGACGAGGAGAACCTCTCCATTCAGGTAGAGACCCTGGACGACAAGATGAAGCTCCAGGCCGATGTACCCATTCCGAAGTGATTAAACCGGGGGACAGACCAGGGCCAGGCGGTTGCGGTGCTCATGGACAAGTGGCCTGTCCGACGGGACAAAAAGCAGACTGGGATTCACCTCTGCCGGAAAATTGGTGATTGAAGCGCACAGGCGCGGCCTTCCGGATGGGAGGCCGCTGTCCTGTGCAGAACACAGCAGTAAAGTTGATAAGAGTCTCAAGGACAATGAAGAGCACACTAGCGGTTGGTTTTTAGCTCGACCTCGAGCGCCCCAAAATTCTCCTGTTGCCACAACTCCACCTCACCCTGCTTCTTGGCTTCCAGGAGGGAGGCAAAAGCCACCGTTTGTTCGCTCCAGCTACGAAAAGGCATCCGGCTAAACAGAGCCCGGCCCACACCCCACAAAAAGCCCTTGATGCGCTCCCAGGCTTCGCGCAGGCCAAAGGTCTCGGGCTCGAGGTGCAACTCAGCCCGTCTGGCAAAGGGCTCTACCGCCCGCACCAGCATCTGCAAGGGCATGGGGCGCAGACGACGGTCTTTGGGCAGGGGAGAAGGGGGTACCGGCAGCACGCGCGCGCGCTCGCGGGAACGCTGCTCGAGGAAGGCGATGGCCTCTTCCAGGGCTACCAGGGTCTCCAGGAAGGCCGGGCCGCTCTCTTCTTCCAGCGCTTCGTCCTCGGCCAGAATTACCTGGGGCCGCTTGGCAAAAGCCCGCAGCTTGAAGAGCACCAGCTCGGCCAGCAGGGGCAGCAGCTCGCTCCGTTCGGCGAGCCCCAGGGCCTGTACCTGGGCCAGGGCTTGCTCGGTGAGGGCCAGCACCGGCAGGTCTTTGGCCGCGATCCGGCCTTTGCGCACCTGCTCGGAAAGCTCCCTGGGGGTTCCGCTAAAGTTGCCAAAGCTCAGGGTGATCACGGTCTGGCCTATTGGGAAGCCACTTTGGGCTGCGCCTGCACTCCAGATGTGCGCCCGCGGGGTCTGAGCAGTCCAAACTTGTCCCGTACCTCTTCCATGGTGGCCTGGGCGATGCGGCGGGCTTTGGCCGCCCCCTCCTCGAGGGCCCCCAGCACCCGGTCGGGGTTGGCCCGCAGCTCCAGGGCGCGTTCGCGGATGGGCCTTAGGGTCTTCATCATCTCCTGCATCAAGAGCTGTTTGACCACCAGGGTCCCGATGCCCCGTCGGCGGTACTCCTCGCGCAGTACCTGCACCAGCTCGGGTGGGGCAAAATACTGCAAGAACTTGAAGACCACGCTCCGCTCAGGGTCGCCGGGGTCGGAGAGCCGGATGCGGGCCGGGTCGTCGGGCATGGTGCGGATCTTGGCCCAGATGCTTTCCTCGTCCTCTAGCAGGCCAATGGTGTTGCCCACGCTTTTGGACATCTTGGCCTTGCCGTCGATGCCGGGCACGCGGGGGGCATGGGGGTTTAGGTAAACCTGGGGTTCGGGGAAGGTTTCGCCGTACTCCAGGTTCCAGCGGCGGGCAATCTCGCGGGTGAGCTCCAAGTGCTGGATCTGGTCGTCGCCCACCGGCACGGTGTCGGCCTTGTACAGCAGGATGTCGGCGGCCATCAGCACCGGGTACATCAAGAGCCCCGCCGGAACCGACTCCAGCTTGGCCGCTTTGTCCTTGAACTGGGTCATGCGGGTCAGGTCGCCGTAGGGGGTCTGGGTGGTAAAAATCCAGGCCAGTTCGGTGTGTTCGGGTACGTGCGACTGCACAAAAAGAATTACCTTGCTGGGGTCGAGGCCTGCGGCCATGTTGACCAGCGCCGCATCGAAGGTGCGCTGGGCCAGCAGGTCTTTGTCGTAGGCCGCCGGGTTGGTGGGGGCGTGGTAGTCCACAATGCAGTAGATGGCATTCTGCCCCAGCTTCTCACCCAGGGCGATGTAGTTGACCATTGCGCCCAGGTAGTTACCGATGTGCAGGTCGCCGGTGGGTTGAAAGCCAGAAAAAACCCGCTTCACATGGGATAGAATAGCAGGCCATGTGGACTTGTGCACAGGCTGAAAACCAAAACTTTAGCAAAATACGTATGTTAGCATAGGCCGAGCATGAGCCTCGAGGCCTTCTCCGACGAAGCGTTGCTGGCTTTGGTGGCCAAAGGAGAGGAAGCCGCCTTGCAGCAGATTTTCCGGCGCTATGCGGGGGCTTTTCTGGGCCTGGCCCGGCGCATGGGCCTTGACTCGGCCAGTCGAGAGGACGTGGTGCAGGAAGTGTTTAGCAAAATCTGGAGGAATGCCCGGGAGTTTGACCCCAAGAGGGCCTCGGCCCGGGCCTGGTTGCTGGCGATTGCCCACCACACCACGGTCGATCAGCTGCGCCGTCTGGAGGCCCGCCCGCAAGCCATAGAACCCACGGAAGATGCGCCCGAGGCCTTTGACCTTCCCGGCCCTGGACTCGACGAGGAGCATCATCTGGACCGCATCCGGCTTCGCCAGGCGCTCTCTCGCCTGGGACCTGAGGAGCAGGAGGTCATCGAGGTGCTGTTTTTCCAGGGCTATGCCCACCAGGAGGCCGCCCTCAAGCTCGATATTCCCCTCGGTACCCTTAAGACCCGGGCCCGCCGAGCGCTTTCCCGCCTGAAGGAGGAGTTGGGTGAAGCCTGAGGAAGTGCGCGAACTCCTGCCCTTGTATGCCCTGGGGGCTTTAGAGCCCGAGGAGCGGGAGCGGCTCGAGGCCGCCCTCAAGGGTTATCCCGAGCTCTGGGCCGAGGCCAAGGCCCTGCAGGAGACCGCCGCCGACCTGGCCGGTCTGGTTCCCCCAGACCCAGTACCCCCAGGTCTGGAGCAAAAGGTCATGGCCCGCCTGCGGCCTTCCCGGCGCTTTACCCTTCCCATCTGGCTAAGCCGTGCGGCGGTGCTGTTGCTGCTGCTGGGGCTGGGCTACAGCGGGGGGTGGAGTGCTTTCTGGTTGCTTTCGCTGCGCGACCCCGAGACCCGGGTGGTCGCCCTGGCCAGCCCTAAAGGCGAGGTGGTCGGGCGGGTCATCCAGCGCGGGGATAAGCTGGCCCTGGTCCTGCTCGACCGCTGGCCCCCCCCGGGTCAGGTTTTCCAGGCCTGGGGACTGGTTCAGGGAAGCCCCACCCCCCTGCCCACCTTCCGTACCCCGCTTAAGAGCCTGCGCCTTCCCCCGGAAGCAGAAGCCCTGGCGGTCTCGCTCGAGCCCCCGGGTGGAAGCCGTCAGCCCACCACCCTGCTGGGTCTACCCCAGTAGGGGCGATTTGGGAAGAAGATTGCCGGATTGCCAATTCTATAGCTTCCTGTGAAGGTGCAGAAGCAACTGGTTTGGCCTGGTTAATCCAAACACCCCTCCGGCTGCGAACAGCAGGTTGGAGGTGCAAAATGGAAAAGCAACCCCAAAACCTGGCCCGCAGGAAGTTCGTTAAGGTCATGACCGCCGCCGGTCTCTCCACGGCCCTGGCCCACAGCCTGGTGGGACAGGCCCTGGCCCAGTCGCAGGGCGTGAGCGATCTGGACGTGCTCAACCTGGCCCTGACCGCCGAGTACCTGGCTACCGATGCCTACACCCGGGCCCTGACGGTGAACTTCCCGGGTGAGATTCGGGACTACCTGTCCGAGGCCCTGAAGCACGAGGAGGCGCACGTCAAGGCCCTGACCGATACCATCCGGGGGCCCTTTAATGCCATGCCGGTGGCTCGCCCACAATTTGCCTACGGCGACCTGCAGTTCAACACCGCCAATCGGCTTAAGGTGCTGGAGACCCTGGTGGCCCTCGAGACCGCCTTTACCGGGGCCTATCTGGGGGCCATCCCCCTGATTCAAAACAAAGCCGTGCTCTCGGCGGCGGCCAGCATCGCCATGAACGAGGAAGCCCACCTGGCCGTCCTGCGCGACTCGGTGCTGAGCCTGGGTGGGCGGGTAGAAGGCACCCAGACCCCGGTGGGTCGGGCCTTTGCCGTTGCCATCACCCCTCAGCAGGCCACCCAGGCTGTGCAAGGTTTTGTCCGCAAGTAAAGGTGATTTGAGATGCGGCGTCGCTTGTTTCTAGGTGGCATGGGGGCCAGCCTGGCCGTGCTGGGCCTGGGGGGTGTACAGGCCCAGGGGATGGGCGGCTTTGTGCGGGCCGTGCTCCTGAATGGGGCCGAGGTGGTGCCAAACCCGGTCAACACGCCGGCCCTGGCGGTGGTGCGCCTCGAGCTCATGGGTTCCAGCCTGAGCATCCAGGGCGCGGTGGCCAACCTGGCGGGTCCTTTCCGCGACTATACCCGCGATCCGGTGGACGACCCCGCCCTGAACGCCCGCCTGACCAGCGCCGTTCACCTGCACCGAGGGGCCAAGGGACAAAACGGCCCCTTGCTGCAGGCGCTCAAGGTGACGGCTGCGCCCGATGCTCGAAGCGCTACCTTTATGGATCGGCTCGAGCTAAGCCTGGACGACCTGAACCGCCTGTACCGGGGAGAGCTTTACTTCGACCTTCATACCGCAGCTTTCCGGGCGGGCGAGCTGCGCGGGCAGATTCAAGTAAACCCCACCTGAAGCTTTCTGTTTAGTGCAGGTTAAAACCGACTCTTGGCGCGCTTCAGGTGGGCGCCCCAAGGCAAAGCACCAATCAAGGACATTTCTGGAGGTAGATATGAACCGCAGGGAGATGCTGAAGCAGACCGGTGTGATGGGCACGGGTTTGGTGTTGGGGGGTGTGATGGGTGCTTGTGCCACCACCCCTGGTATGAGCCAGGGCCCCAACCAGGATGTGGCCATCCTCAACTTTGCCCTCAATCTGGAGTACCTCGAGGCCGCCTTTTACCTGGCCGCGGTGGGGCGCATCAACGATATTAGGAGCATCGGCGGTAACGCCGAAATCCGCCTGCCTTCAGGCTTCAACGGCACCAGCCCGGTTCCTGGCATGAGCCAGGACGTGCTCGAGTACGCCCAGGAAATTGCCGAAGACGAGCTGGCCCACGTGAAATTCCTCCGCCAGGCCCTGGGCTCGGCTGCGGTAGAGCGTCCGGTGATTGACCTCGACCAGGCCTTCCAGGCTGCCGGGAGTGCTGCCAGCGGCGGGGCCATCACCAATTTCAACCCCTTCGCAAACGAACTCTTCTTCATCCATGGGGCCTTTATTTTTGAGGATGTGGGCGTCACCGCTTACAAGGGCGCAGCCAGGCTCATCACCGACAAGAACAACGTCCTGGATCCAGCCGCGGGAATTCTGGCGGTGGAGGCCTACCACGCTGGGGTAATCCGGCTGCTGCTGTACGATCGCAAGGACATGATGGTTACCCCAAGCCTCACCGTCGAGCAGGTGGTACAGGCCATCAGCAACCTGCGCGCCAGTGTGGGCGGCGGTAAGGATGAGGGCATTACCAAGATGGGCAAGGCCAACCTGGTGGTCGCCGATGCCAACGCGGTGGCTTTCGGACGCACCACCAGCGAGGTGCTCAAAATCGTCTATCTCAACGGTAATGCCAACGTAAGTACGGGCGGCTTCTTCCCCATGGGACTCAACGGCCCGATCAAGACCACCTGAGCTTTATTGCACCCTCGAGCTGGTGAAAAGCCCCAGCAAAAGGGCTCCAGGCCAGCAGACCGGGCGGAGATTCCGCCCGGTCTTTTTCTAGTCTTCAAGCCAGTGCCCCAGCCGCTCCCGCTTGGTGAGCAGGTAGCGCTGGTTGTGTGGGTTGTCGCCACCCTTGAGTGGCAATCGTTCGACGATCTCGAGGCCAAAACCCTCCAAAGCCCGCACCTTGCGGGGGTTGTTGGTGAGCAGGCGCATCCGGCGGATGCCCAGGTCGCGCAGAATCTGGGCCCCCACCCCATAGTCGCGCAGATCGGGGGGAAAGCCCAGGGCCAGGTTGGCCTCCACGGTGTCCAGCCCCTGGTCTTGCAGGGCGTAGGCCTTTAGCTTGTTGATGAGGCCGATGCCGCGCCCTTCCTGGCGCAGGTAGACCAGCACGCCGCGCCCTTCCCGGGCGATCTGCTGCAAAGCCAGGTCGCGCTGAAAACCGCAGTCGCAGCGCAGGCTGTGCAGGCTGTCGCCGGTCAGGCATTCCGAGTGCACGCGCACCAGCACCGGCGTATCCCCGGCCAGGTCGCCCATCACCAGCGTGGCATGTTCCCCTTGGGTGAGGGCATCCCGGTACCCCACCACGCGGAAGGTGCCAAAGCGGGTGGGCAGGCTGGCCTCGGCCTCGCGGCGCACGTAGCCGTCGCCTTGCTCGAGGCGGTAGCGGATCAGCTCGGCGATGGTGCCGACCTTGAGGCCGTGCTGCTGGGCGAAGGCCAGGATGGCCGGCAAGCGCATCATAGAGCCGTCATCGTGCATCAGCTCGCTGATGGCGGCCACCGGATTGAGCCCGGCCAGGCGGCAGAGGTCCACGCTGGCCTCGGTATGGCCGGCCCGGCGCAGCACACCACCTTTCTGAGCCCGCAAGGGGAAGATGTGACCGGGGCGCACGAAGTCGGCAGCAGTGGCCTCTTGGCGGGCCGCCAGGCGCACCGTGGTGGCCCGGTCGGCGGCCGAGATGCCGGTGGTTACCCCTTCGCGGGCTTCGATGGAGACGGTGAAAGCAGTGCTGCGGGGCGCGGTGTTGTCCTTGACCATGGGCGGCAGATCCAGCCGGTCGGCCCATTCTTCGATCATCGCCAGGCAGACCACCCCGCCGGTATGGCGGATGATGAAGGCCATCCACTCGGTGCTCATGTGCTCGGCGGCCATCACCAGGTCACCCTCGTTCTCCCGGTCTTCGTCGTCTACCAGGATAATTGGCCGACCCACGCGCAACTCTTCGATCAGTTCGGGTACTGGGCTAAGCATGACTGCCTCCCCGCAGGATTACCAGGCGTTCGAGATAACGGGCCAGCAGGTCGACCTCGAGGTTCACCCGGTCGCCCTCTGCAAGTGTGTGCAGGGTGGTCTGCTCCAGGGTGTGGGGGATCAGCGTCACCCAGAAGCGGTTTTCCTCGACCCCGGCCACCGTAAGCGAGACACCATCCAGGGCCACCGAGCCCTTGGAAGCGATGTAATGGGCCAGCGTGGGTGGGGCCTCGAACCAGACGTCCCAGGCCCCCATCACCCGCTGCACCCGGAGCACCCGGGCCTGCCCATCCACGTGGCCGGTGACCAGGTGCCCGCCCAGCCGCCCACCCAGGGCCAGGGCCCGCTCGAGGTTGACCTGCTGCCCCACCTCCCAGCGGGGGGCGGTGCGGCGCAGGGTTTCCTGGGCCAGCTCTACCGAAAAGCCCTCTGGCTGTAGCTCCACCACGGTCAGGCAGACCCCCGAGACCGCAATCGAATCACCTGCCTGGGTTCCTTGAAGTACCTTTGTGGCTTCAATCCTGATGTGCTGTAGCTCGCCCCGCTTGCTTGATTCACAGATGTTGCCCACTTCCTCCACGATTCCAGTAAACATGTCTACTCCTTGGGATAGCCCTCCAGCCAGATGTCCCCTTGCAGCACCTCCAGCCGGCTGACCTCGAGGCCCCGCGCCTGCTCCATACGCTCTACCGCGAAGCCGGCCAGTGCGCTGCGCCCTTGGCCCACCAGCTTTGGTGCCAGGAAGAGCGCTACTTTGTCTATCCATCCCCGCTTCAAGAAAGCCCCGGCTAGGGTAGGGCCGCCTTCCAGCAGGACTCCGTCCAGGCCCTGGGCCCATAGCCAGCCCAGGGCGGCCTCGAGGCTGACCCGGCCCTCTTCTGCAGGCAGCTCGACCACTGTAGCGCCCCGCTCTTCCAGGGCTTGCAGACGTGCCTTGGGGGCCTGGGGGCCCACCAGGATGACCACCCGGGCCGCCTCGCCCCGTGGTCCTGGTGCGAAGAGCCGGGCGGTAGGGGGGGTGCGGGCCTGGCTGTCGAGCACCACCTTCAAGGGGTCACGCAGTGCGGGTGGCTCGAGCATCCAGGGAAAAGCCCTGAAATCCGGTTCGCGCACGGTGAGCATCGGATCGTCGGCCAGTACCGTGCCCACGCCCACCATCACCGCCGGCAGCCACTGGCGGTAGCCCTGGGCCACCTGCCGGGCGAGTGCATTTGAGATCCAGTACGCATGGCCGCTCTGGGTGGCCGCCTGCCCATCCAGGCTCAGCGCTGTCTTCCAGAGCACGAAGGGCCGCTGCTGCTTTACACCGTGGAAGAACACTTCGTTCTGGGCCAGCGCTGCTTGCTCTAAAAGCCCTGCCTCTACCCGAACACCAGCCAATTTGAGCCGCTCCAGACCCCCCTGGGCTTTGGGGTTGGGATCGCGTGCCGCTACCACTACCCGGGCTACCCCGGCTTCCAGCAAGGCCAGCGAGCAGGGCGGGGTGCGCCCGTGATGGTTGCAGGGCTCGAGGCTGGTGTAAAGGGTGGCCCCAAAAGCAGCGGCGCCAGCTTGTCGCAAAGCAAAGATTTCGGCGTGGGGCGCACCCGTGCAGGGGTGATGGCCTTCTCCTACGATCTGGCCATCTTTTACCAGTACCGCGCCAACCAGGGGGTTCGGGTGGGTGTGGCCGCGGCCCCTTTCTGCGAGCTGGAGGGTGCGCTGGATAAAGCGCTCGTCTAAACTTCGGCTTACAGATGTATACACATGGACGGTCGAAAGTGTTCGACCATCACCTCCTTCTTCCATCCGGACTTTTACCGTCGGCCCCGGAGTTTCACCGGATCGGGCCCAAAAAAGGGCTTCGCGGGCTTTTACCGCCGGTCGGGATTTGCACCCTGCCCCGAAGGAGGGCAAGTGCAAGTTTAGGCAAGAGGCCGGTGGTTTTTTTGGCAACAGACCACATTGTCTGCCGCACGGCGATGCCCTAGTATGGCGCTATGAAGCGTTTGCAAGCCACCCTTTCGGCACAGGATGTTCGTCTGGCTTTTGCAGTAAGTAGATTCAATGAGCGGGTGACCAAGGCGCTTCTCGAGGGCGCCCTCGAGGCTTACGCCCGCCTGGGTGGTAATACCGATGAGGCCTGGGTGGTCTGGGTTCCGGGTTCTTTCGAACTACCTTTAGCCGCTAAGCGGCTGGCCCGTCATCCCGAGGTGGACGGGGTGGTGGCCCTGGGAGCGGTGATCCGGGGCGAAACCCCCCATTTTGAATACGTCAGTGCTCAGGCGGCCAGCGGCCTGATGCAGGCCATGCTGGAAAGCGAGAAGCCGGTGGCTTTTGGGGTGCTTACCACCGATACTTCTGAACAGGCCGAGGCCAGGGCGGGGGGCAAGGCGGGCAACAAGGGGGCTGAAGCGCTGTATAGCGCGGTGGAGATGGTGCAGCTTCTGCGGGTGCTGGAGCGCTCCTCAGAGAAAATGGCCCCGCGCATCTGAACAAAACCAGGCCTGGGCAGTGTGGTAAAGCCAGGGTTGGGCCGGTTCATCATTTTGATAAGAAATGTCTTTGATTTGTTCTTTTTGCTGGGGCCCCCACCTGAAGCTGTGCCAGGAGCTGCCCATGCATCTGGCGGGCTTTAACCTGCCCTAAACAGAAAGCATCAGGTGGGGTTCATTATGATACCAGATTCGGTTAGTTCGTCACCGAACGGTGTCGAACTAACCCGACCGAAGGGAGTGCTCTAGGATTCAAAAAGATAGCCTCTTAGCGCTTTTTATTTGAAGATTATCTTTTTGAATCCGGTATGATTTGTTCTTTTTTGGGGCCCCCGCCTGCAGCGCGGGCAGCATCAGCCTGAAAAAAGATGGCGCCCTAACCTCTCCCTAACCAAACGATTCAGGCGGGGTTCATATCAGGCCTGCTCGAGCGCCTCTTTGCGCAGGTCTTCTTCGGGCTGCCCTGCCGGGTACTGACCGTTGAAGCAGGCCAGGCAGACCGGCCCCCCAATGGCCCGGCGTACCCCTGGCTCACTCAAAAAAGCCAGCGAGTCGGCCCCGATAAGCTGGCGGATCTGCTCTACCGAGTGGGTAGAGGCCACCAGCTCCTTGCGGGCGGCGGTGTCGATGCCGTAGTAGCAGGGGAACTTGATGGGCGGTGAGGAGATGCGCACGTGCACCTCGGTGGCCCCGGCCTCGCGCAAGAGCTGAACGATGCGGCCCGAGGTGGTGCCGCGCACGATGGAGTCGTCCACCAGCACCACCCGTTTGCCCGCCACCACGGGGGTGGCGGCCAGCTTGAGCCGTACCTTGAGGTCGCGCATGGCCTGGGTGGGCTGGATGAAGGTGCGGCCGGCGTAGGGGTTCTTGTGCAAACCAAAGTCGAAGGGAAGCCCGGAAGCCCGGCTGTAGCCGATGGCGGCTCCGATACCCGAGTCCGGCACCGGCACCACCAGGTCGGCCAGGGCCGGTGCTTCCTGGGCCAGCACCTCACCCATGCGGATGCGGGCGGGATGGGTGGCGATGCCGTCCAGGGTGGCGTCGGCCCGGGCGAAGTAGATCCACTCGAAAGCGCAGGGGGTGGGGTTGGACTCGAGCACCTGCATGGAGTGAAGTTCTCCCGACTCCACCCAGACCAGCTCGCCGGGCCGCACGTCGCGCACAAAGCTGGCCCCCATCAGGGCCAGGGCGGGGGGTTCCGAGGCAAAGACCCAGCCGCCGTTGGACAGCCGCCCGATGACCAAAGGCCTCACTCCGTTGCCATCGCGCAGGGCCAGCACGGTGTGCCGATCCATCAGCACCACGCTAAAGCCCCCGGTGAGCTCCCGCATGGCCCGGGCCGTGGCCTCCACCAGGTTGAGCTTGGCGTAACGGGCAATCAGGTTAATCATCACCTCGGTGTCGTTGGTGGTCTGGAAGACCGCACCGTGCTCTAAAAGCGCCTGGCGAATCTCTATGGCATTAACAAAATTGCCGTTGTGGGCGATGGCCAGAATGCCTTTGGAGCTGCGCACATTGAGGGGCTGGGCGTTGAAGCGCAGGTTGGAGCCGGTGGTGGAGTAGCGGGTATGCCCAATTCCCAGGTTGGCCCCCTCAATCCGCAGTCGCTCCATCCGGGCTTCGTCGAAGACCTGCGTGACCAGCCCCAGGTCTTTCTCAATGACCAGGTCTTTCCCGTTGGAAACACAGATCCCCGCGGCCTCCTGGCCCCGGTGCTGCAGGGCAAAAAGCCCCAGTTGCAGCAGGTCGGCCACCGGCAGGGGCTCAGGCGACCACAGGCCCAAAACACCGCACTCTTCCCGGGGTTTGTCCATCACGGCAGCACCTCCCTGAGCGGGGCTGCCCAGGCCCTTTGCAAGGCGGCCACACTCCACTCCAGGCGCTCTTTGGGCATCAGGATGGTGAGCTTGGTGCCGCCAACCTGGCCCAGAATGTGGTAGGGCAGACCGTGGTTTTCCAGCACCTGCACGGCCATCTGAAGCCGAGCTGGTGCGATGGTGAAAAGGATACGGCTGGGGGCTTCACCAAAGAGCAGGGCATCGGGCCGGGTCTGGCTGCGAATTTCGATGGTGGCCCCCAGGCCATAAGGAAGGCACATCTCGGCCAGGGCTACCGCCAGCCCGCCTTCGGCCAGGTCGTGGGCGGTGTCGACCCATCCCCGCTCGATGAGCTCGCGGATGGCAGCCTGCGCCCGGGCCTCCAGGGTAAGGTCGAGGGGGGGCGGACTCCCGGCCTCCTGGCCGTGCACCACCCACAGGTACTCCGAAGCCCCCAGGTGGCCCTCCTGGTGGCCGATGAGAACCACAAACTCACCCGCTTTTCTAAACCCCAGCTCGGCGCGGCGCTCGAGGTTCTCCAGTAACCCCACCACCCCCACCATCGGGGTGGGTGGAATGCGGTAGTTGGGGCCTTCGTTATAGAGCGAAACGTTGCCCGAGACCACCGGAAGGCCCAGGGCCCTCGAGGCCTCGGCCAGGCCCTGGATGGTTTCGGAAAGCTCGAAGTAGCCCTCGGGGGTCTCGGGGTTGCCGCAGTTGAGGCCGTCGGTGTAGGCCAGCGGCTGCCCTCCCACCACGCTCACGTTGCGGGCAGCTTCGGCCAGGGCGTGCATGGCCCCCAGGCGGGGTGAGAGCTTGGCGTAGCGGGGGTTGGCGTCGACCTTGACCGCCAGGCCCCGCCGGGTGCCCTTGATGCGCAGGATGGCGGCATCGCCCTTGCCGGGAACCAGCACGGTGTTGGTGCCCACCTGGTGGTCGTAGCGCTCGTAGATGGGGGCCCGGCTGCACAGGTTGGGCGAGGCCAGAAGTTGCGGGAGGATTTCCTGCAGCTTAGAGGGCGCCGGCAATGTGCCCAGATCCACTTCCCTGAGCCGGGCGATGGCGGGGTCTTCGCGGCCCTCGCGGGTGTAGGTGGGGCAGTCGGCCAGGGCGGCGGTGGGCACCTCGGCCACCACCTGGCCCTGCTGGAGCACGCGGAATACTGGCTGGGCAATCATACGGGCTACCGGGACGGCGTCCAGGCCGTAATGTGCGGCCAGGGCTTCCAGGTCTTTTTCCTTGCCGGGCCTGGGCACCAGCACCATACGCTCCTGGGACTCTGAGAGCATCAGCTCCAGGGGGTTCATACCCGCCTCGCGCTGGGGTACGCGGTCGAGGTTGAGCTCGAGGCCCAGCCCCGACTTGTGGGCCATCTCGGAAAGGGAGGAGGTGAGCCCTGCCGCGCCCATGTCCTGCACGCCCTCCACCAGGTCCTGCCGGATGGCCTCCAGGGTCAGCTCCATGGTCAGCTTGCCCATGAAGGGGTCGCCTACCTGCACGCTGGGCCGCTTGGACTCGTTTTCCTCGCTGAGTTCCTCCGAGGCGAAAGCCGCGCCCCCGATGCCGTCGCGCCCCGTCTTGGAGCCCACATAGTAGACCGGGCGTGAGAGGGAAGCCCGGCTCTTCTTGAGTTCTTCTACCCGCAATAGCCCCACACACATGGCGTTGACCAGGGGGTTCTCCTGGTAGTCCGGGTGAAAGTAGACCTCGCCCCCCACCGTGGGCACGCCAATGGCGTTGCCGTAGTGGGCGATGCCCTCGACCACCCCCCGTACCAGGTGGCGCGTGCGGGGGTGGTCGGGCCGGCCAAAGCGCAGCGAGTTCAAAAGGGCGATGGGCCGGGCCCCCATGGCCACAATATCGCGGATGATGCCCCCCACCCCGGTGGCCGCGCCCTGGACGGGCTCTACCGCCGAGGGGTGGTTGTGGCTCTCGATTTTGAAGGCCACGGCCCAGCCTTCGCCAATGTCCACCACCCCCGCGTTTTCGCCGGGGCCTTGCAGCACCGAGGGGCCTTCTTTGGGCAACAGGCGCAGCAGCGGGCGGGAGTTCTTGTAGGAGCAGTGCTCGCTCCACATCACCTTGAATAAGTAGAGCTCGAGCCGGTTGGGCTCGCGCCCCAACAGGCGCACAATTTCTTGATACTCAGCCGATGGGATGCCGGTTTCCTGGAGGAGGGAAGGCAGGGTTTCTTGCATTACAGAGCCCTCGGTGGATGCCCGATTACATCCTTGAGCAGCGGGATAAGCTCCTGGTGGTTGCTGATGCGGGCGGTGGGCTCGGGCTGCCCGTTGCGGTGGGTGTGCCCGGTGTAGAGCACCGCGTAGGGGTAGCCGGTCTGGAAGGCCCCAGCGATATCGGTGCGGGGTATATCGCCCACGTGCAGGGCTTCCTGGGGTGTGGCCCCCATCTCGTCCAGGGCGGCCAGGAAGGCCTCGGGCTTGGGTTTGACCACGCCGGTCTCGTCGGAGAAGGAAAAGCCGCTGAACAGGTCGTGCAGCTTGTGGCGCATAAGCTGCTCACGCAGGATGCGCCCGGTGGAGACGCCGGTATCCGACACGATGCCCAGGGTGTAGTGCTGGGCCAGCTTGGGGAGCGTCTCGAGCACCCCCGGCAGCGGGATTAGGTTGCCCTGCAGGGCCGCCTCGACGATGCGCTGGGTGGTGAGGGCGACCTGCCCCTCGTCGTAAGGCAGGCCCAGGTAGGCAAAAATGCGCGTGACCCGTTCGAAGGGGGTCATGACCTGCCCGGCGTTCCAGGCCGCATCAAAGTCCAAGGCGGCCTGCCGCCAGGCCTCCATCACCGTGGCAGGCTCGGCGGGCACGCCGGCCTCGGAGGCGGCGTCCAGCAGTATCTCGTTGCGCAGGTTTTTGACCTGCCCGGCGTACTCCGGGCCTTCGATGAAAAGGGTGCCCCAGAAGTCGAAGGTGATTGCTTTGATGGTCATGCCGTTACCTCCTGATTAAGTTGCTCAGTTCAGGCCACTACCTCGAGGGCTTGTTTCAGGCTGATAAAGAATGGCAGTCCGTCGGCGGAGCCCAGCGTTTCCTCTACGGCTCGTTCGGGGTGGGGCATCATGCCCAGCACGTTGCCCCTTTGGTTCACAATGCCTGCGATGTCGTTCAGGGAGCCATTGGGGTTATAGGCATCATCCTGGACTGCGGGAGAGGCGATTTTTGCAGGTGTGTAGCGGAAAACCACCTGGCGGTTCTGCTCGAGCGCTTCCAGCGTTTTTGCATCGGCGTAGTAGCGGCCCTCGCCGTGGGCGATGGGAATTCGCACCACCTGCCCCGGTGTATAGCTGCTGGTGAAGGGCAGGTCGGTGCGCTCGACCCGCAGGAATACATCTTTGCAGGTGAAGTGCAGGTTGGTGTTGGCCAGAAGCGCCCCCGGCAACAGTCCGGCCTCGGTGAGCACCTGAAAGCCATTGCAGATACCCACCACCGGGTGGCCCCGCTCGGCCAGCCGCCGCACCTCCTGCATCACGGGCGAAAACTTGGCTAAAGCCCCGGCCCGCAGGTAGTCGCCGTAGGAGAAGCCACCGGGCAAGAGCACGGCCTGAAAGCCCTCGAGGTGGGTCTCGGTGTGCCAGACCAGCTCAGCTTTGAGCCCCACCATCTGCAGGGCCCATACCGCGTCCTGGTCGCAGTTAGAACCGGGGAACTGAACCACCGCGACCTTCATGCCAGCTCCTTCACCGCCTCGACCACGAACACTTCCATCACCGGGTTGGCCAGGGCCTTACCGATTTGGTGCGCGGTGGCCCGGGCCTCGGCCTCGCTGGGGGCCTTTAGTTCCATCTCCAGCACCCGCCCTACCCGCACGTTCTCGACCGGGTACTCCAGGCCCTGCAAAACACCTTCCACCGCGCGGCCCTGCGGGTCGAGGATGCCGTCTTTGAGCTCAATTAAGAGGGTTATATGGTATTTCATAGTCTAGCCCCTGCGAGCACCCGCCGCAGCACCTCCTGGTAGGCTTCCTCTACGCCGCCCAGGTCGCGCCGGAAGCGGTCCTTGTCCATTTTTTCGCCGGTTCCCATCTCCCACAGGCGCATGGTGTCGGGCGATATTTCGTCGGCCAGCACCAAGCGGCCATCCTCCAGGCGGCCAAACTCGAGCTTGAAATCAATCAGCTCGAGGTTGCGCTGGGCAAAGTAGTCCTTGAGCAAAGCGTTGATCCGCAGGGCCAGCTCGCGGATGCGCTCCAGCTCGTCCTCGCTAAGAAGCCCCAGGGCCAGGGCTGCGTCGGTATAGATGAGGGGGTCGCCCAGGGCATCGTTTTTGTAGGAGAACTCCAGCAGGGGCTTTGGCAGCACCCGGCCTTCCTCCACCCCGTAGCGCCGGGAGAAGGTTCCGGCGGTGCGGTTACGCACGATGACCTCGATGGGCACAATCTGCACTTTTTTCACCAGCATTTCCCGCTCGGATAGCTGCCGCACGAAGTGCGTGGGAATGCCGTGATCTTCCAGATAACGAAAAAGGGCTGATGAAACCTGGTTGTTAACCACCCCCTTACCGGCAATCTGGGCCCGCTTTTGCCCGTTGAAGGCGGTGGCGTCGTCCTTGAAATAGACCCGCACCAGGCCGGCCTCGGGGCCGGGATAGATGATTTTGGCTTTGCCCTCGTAGAGTTTTTCCATGACGAACCTCTGAAAGCCAGGTAGCTTAATAGTACCCCTCTACAGCCCAAAGCGGGCGTAGATGGTATCCACATGGCGCAAAAAGTAACTGGGGTCGAAAGCCCGGGCCAGTGCTTGGCCCTTCAGGGGGCAGGCTGGGTCGGCCTCGAGCAGTTCCCTGAAGCCCAGCCCCTCCGCCCAGCTTTTGAGGGCATTGCGCTGCACCACCTCGTAGGCTGCGGTACGTTCCAGGCCGGCCTCAATCAGGAGGCCCAGCACCCGCTGGGAGTAGACCAGACCGCGGGTCAGCTCGAGGTTGCGCCGGATATGCTCCTCGAACACCACCAGCCCTTCCAGCACCCGCCCTAAGCGGCGCAGCATGTAGTGGGCCAGGGTGGTGGAGTCGGGCAGGATCACCCGTTCTACCGAGCTGTGTGAGATGTCGCGCTCGTGCCAGAGGGCCACATTTTCCAGCTCTGCTTGCAGGTTGCTGCGCAACAGCCGGGCCAGCCCCGAGAGGTTCTCCAGGGCCACCGGGTTTTTTTTGTGGGGCATGGAGGAGGAGCCCGTTTGTTTGTAGCCGAAAGGCTCCTGGGTTTCCAGCACCTCGGTGCGCTGTAGGTGGCGCAGCTCCACCGTGATGCGCTCGAGGTTGGCCCCCAGAATCGCCAGCGCGCTCATCAGCTCGGCGTGGCGGTCACGCGGTACGACCTGGGTCGAAGCTGGCTCGATCGCAAAACCCAGCCTTTGGCCAACCCAGGCTTCTACCGCGGGTTCGACATGGGCATAATTTCCTACCGAGCCCGAAAGCATAACCACCCGGATGCCTTCGCGGGCCCTCTTCAAGCGCTCCACATCGCGCAGCAGGGCGGCATAAAAAGCCAAAAAGCGCAGGCCAAAACTGGTCGGTTCGGCGTGTACCCCGTGGGTACGCCCCACCGCCGGTAGGTGCTTGTAGCGCACGGCCAGGTTTTTCAGGGCGGCCAGAACCTTATCCAGCTCTTGCTCAATCAGGCCCAGGGCTTCGACCAGCAACAGGTTTTGCGCGGTGTCTACCACGTCGGTGCTGGTCAGGCCCAGGTGCAGCCAGCGGGCCACATCGCCATCGCCCGTCCACTCGGTGAGGGCCCGGGTAAAGGCCACCATGTCGTGGCGGGTCTCGGCTTCGATCTGGTCTACCCGGCGGGCAAAGGCCTGGTCAATGGGTTTTTGCTGCAAGGCTTGGCGCAAACGCTGGGCAGTCCCGCCCGGCACCCTCCCCAGCCTCTCCCAGGCTTCCAGGGCCAGCATCTCCACCTCGGCCCATGCCTGGTACTTGCGCGCCTCGCTCCAGATGACCCGCATCTCGGGGGTCTGGTAGCGCTCGATCATCGCTGTACCCCCTTCACCACAGAAGTGACTTTTTCTTGAGTTTTTCTCACCAGGGATCACTTGTTGTTCTTCATTGCCTCGCAGGACAATCTGGTGAACAACGCCAAGAGCCTATCATGCCTGGGGGGTGGGGGCAACCGAACACCAGGCCGCTTGCCGATGTTTTCACCCTGCCGGGGTAGTATTGGGGGCATGATTCGTGCGGTGTTGTTTGATGTCGGCGATACCCTCATTCTGGGACACCCCAAATACTGGCTGTGGCCCCTTTTGGAAGCCAAGGGCCTGGCCCAGCAGGCCGACCTGAAGCGCCTTCCCCAGGCCATGAAAGACGCTTATGCACACTATTCAGACCATCACATGCGCGCTACCGACGAGGCCACAGCGCTTGCTTTTTGGCGGGCTTTTCACCAGGAGGTAATGGACGGCATTGGACTGGGGGCCTACGCCGACGAGGTCGCAGACTACCTCAAAGAACACTGGCAGAGCCCGCAGGTCTGGCCGATTACGCCGGGGGCTAAGGAGGTGCTGGGCGAACTGAAAGGCCTGGGTTTCAGGCTGGGGGTGGTATCCAACTGGGACTGGACCCTGCCAGGGGTCTTGCAGGCCACTGGCCTGGCGGGGTTCTTTGACTACATCGGGGTTTCGGCCTTGGAGGGCGTGGCCAAGCCCGACCCCCGCCTCTTCCAGGTGGTGCTGCGGGCCTTGCAGGTTGAGCCCCCGCAAGCCCTGCACGTGGGCGACTCCGAGGACGACATCAAGGGGGCTTTGGCTGCCGGGGTTCGGCCCATCTTGTTTGACCCTTATAAAGAGAATCCCAATGCGCTGCACGACCTGACCAGGGTGGTCGCGTATGCAACGGGCCGGGTAGAGGAGTTGTAACCCTCAGCCCTTGACGTGCATGTAGCCAGCGAACAGACTGACCCACATGAGCATTCGCAAAGCCATCTGGGGTGATAACTTTGAGGCCATCGAACAAAACCTCCGCGAGGTAGACCCCGACCTGTACGCCTACATCCGTGATTTTGCCTACGAAGAGGTGCTGGCCCGCCCCGGCCTGGACCTGAAGACCCGGGAGCTGCTGGCCATTACCAGCCTGATTGCCCTGGGGGCGCCCAAGGAGATTGCCACCCACCTCGAGGGGGCCCTGCGCAACGGTGCCACCGAGCAGGAAGTGCGCGAGACCATTATCCAGTCGGCGCTGTTTGTGGGCTTTCCCAATGCGCTGGGGGCCATGAAAACCTTTCATGCTCTGCTGCGCAAGCGTCAGGCTACAGGGGAATAATGCTCTGCAATGTGCTGGTTTTGCCGCTGGATCGGCCCCAGCACCGCATCTTGCTGGGGCTCAAAAAGACGGGTTTTGGGGCGGGTAGGTATGTGGGTTTTGGGGGCAAGCTCGAGGCCGGCGAGACCTTAGCCACGGCGGCTGTACGCGAACTCTGGGAGGAGTGCCGCCTGTCGGCCAAGGCCCACCACCTCTGGTATGCGGCCCGACTGGAGTTTTTGTTTCCGGCAAACCCAGACTGGAACCGTACCGTGCACGTGTTTCGCCTGGAGTTCTGGGAGGGCGAGCCGCAAGAGTCCGGCGAAATCCGGCCGCAGTGGTTTGACCTCGACGCACTGCCGCTAAATCAGATGTGGGCCGACGTGCCCTACTGGCTGCCCCAGGTCTTGCTGGGCCTTCGCCCCATGCTGCGCTTTACCTACCACGAGGACAACCAGACGGTGGGGCGGGTGGAGGAGCTCGAGTAGACCAAGCCGAAAGCCGCATAGGGTTGTGCCCAGCAAAGTAAGTCCTGCATGTCCAGGTTTTATCGCACTCTTCACAGACCTTGCCTCCCATCCGGGAGGCCACTGTGCTGTGCAGGACAAAGCAATCAAGGGCAGCTCAATATTTGTGAACAGCGCTCTAACGGGGTGGTTATGCTGCTGTCAACGAGTTTTTTTTGGCTTGGCCGAGGCGGGCGGCCAAATGGGTATGTTGACTTTTATGTGTGGCCCGTGCTAACCTTCGGTGTCCCCCTAAAACCAGCAGGTTTCAGTAGGACATCTAGGAGTAGTAAATGAACAAAGGTACTGTTAAGTGGTTCAACGCGGAAAAAGGTTATGGTTTCATCGCTCAAGAAGGTGGCCCCGATGTGTTCGTTCACTTCACCGCCATCCAGGGTCAGGGCTTCAAAAGCCTTAACGAGGGCGATCGCGTAGAGTTCGAGATCGAACCCGGTAAAAATGGTAAGGGCCCCCAGGCCAAAAACGTGAAGCTCGCCTAACCGTTTCACCTGTCCAAGCTCCCCTTTGCGGGGAGCTTTTTTTGTTGCTTCGCACAAAAAGCGAAGCAACTTCACATAAAGTTTGTCGTATACTGACCTCGAGCAATCCCTGTCCAGTAGGAGTACCTTATGACTGAAGAGCAGCACTTGCGTGAGTACACCAAAGCCCTGAAGGCCCGGCTGCCTCGCCACTTCTTTGAGCCGGTTCCGGCCCGTATGGTCTATTTGCCGGTATTTCTGGCCCTATTTGGCCTGTGTGCCTGGGGTATCCTGGCCACGCCTTTTGTGCTCCTCAAGCTGCTGTTGTCGCTGGGGGTTGGGTACGCATTTATAGGGATGGGCTTTCTGGCTCATGAAATCTTGCACGGCGCGGTTACCAAGAACCCAATTTTGCGCTCGCTGGCTGGAACGGTGGCCTTTATGCCGCTTATGGTAGGGGCCCGTCTTTGGCGCAAGTGGCACAACGTAGAACACCACAGCAACACCCAGCATCCGCACGACGACCCCGATGCCATGGGGGCCCTGGAGACAGCTATTCAAAAGCCCTTGGTCAAGTGGATGTTTAGACAGGTGCCTGCCTTGCGGAGTTTCTTCCTGTTTTTTTCCTTTACTTTCTGGTTTACCTTGCATGCCCACATGATGCTCCGGCGTTTTTTGCCTGCTTTCAAGCCCAAAGAGCGTCCCGTTGTGATATTCCAGGCGGTGCTGCCGCCGTTGGTTTGGTTGCTGGTGCTCTTGTGGGTGGGGCCCTTCAACTTCCTGTTCGTGTTTGCGCTGCCCTGGCTTTTTGCCAACTTTATCGCCATGAGCTTTATTGCCACCAACCACCTCCTGAATCCCATCACCGAGACCAACGATCCCCTGCTGAACAGCCTGACCGTACGCAGCCCCAGGTGGCTCGAGTGGCTTACCCTGGGCTTTGGTTACCACATCGAGCACCATGTGTTTCCCGCGCTGTCTCCCAAATATGCCAATCTAGTAGCACAAAAAATAAAGGAGCTGTGGCCGCAGCGCTACAACGAGCTGCCCCACTGGAAAGCCTTGTTTTACCTGTGGAAAACCCCGCGCCTTTACCGCGACCACCGCAACCTGATTGAGCCTACCACCGGCCAGGTGTTTGGAACGCTGGGTTTTGGGCTGAACGATAGTAAGTTTAGATCCAGGCCAACCCGGCGAAAGCTGGGTAAAAAGGGGCTTCGTGGGTAGCGTACAGATGAATGGCAGGTCGCAGCTATGCAGTGCCAGACCTTTGTTCTAAGACTTGATAACCCCAAGGACCTCGAGCGACTCAATGCCTTTTTGGCTCAGGTGATGCCCATCCAGGTATCCAGCAGCCTGGTTGCGGGAAACACGCCTTTCTGGAGCGTGCTGGTGTTTTACGAAGGCGAGCCGCCCACCAGGTCTGCGCCCGCAAAGCCAGCCGCCAGCCAAAGCGACCCGGCCTTTGAAGCCCTCCGCACCTGGCGCAGCCAGAAAGCCAAAGAAGAGGGCGTGCCCCCGTATGTGGTAGCCACCAACGCCGAGCTACAGGCGATGCTCGAGCTCAAACCCAAAACCCTCGAGCAGCTCGCCCAGGTCAGGGGTTTTGGTAAAACCAAAGCCGCCAAGTATGGCCGCGAGATTCTCCAACTCTTTAGCAAGAAGTAGTTTTGCACAAATACCTTGACCAAGCGCGCCCCGGCCCGTAAGATGCAGCTCAGGATGTTACGGGCGGACAACAATTTGTAGTGGGGGTGAGACTTCGACCCCCGATACCTCGTTGTATCGGGGGTTTTTTGTTGAGCCTGTTTCCGCCAGAGCCAGACAGGAGAGCGCATGTCCAGAACCCTAGCCAGTCAGATTGCAAAGCACCTCGGCCAGACCGTTACCCTGCAAGGTTTCCTGCACTGGAAGCGCGATCTGGGGGGGATTCAGTTTGTCCTTTTGCGTGACCGGAGCGGTATCGTTCAGGTGGTGGTGGACAGGCGGTTCGAGCTGCCGCTGGCCGAGTCCTCCATGCGGGTGGTGGGCGAGGTGGTGGCGAACGCCAAGGCACCCGGTGGTTACGAAGTAGTTGCGCAGGAGATCGATTTTTACGCTAAAGCCAGCGAGCCAAGCCCCATTGAAATCCCCAAGGAGGAGTGGCGGGTTAACCCTGAAACGCTGTTGGAATACCGCTACGTGAGCCTGCGCGGAGAGAAAGCCCGGGCACCCCTCAAAATTCAAGCGGCCCTGGTGCGCGGTTTTCGCAGCTACCTGGATAGCCAGGGTTTTACCGAAATCTTTACCCCCAAGATAGTCTCGGCGGGGGCCGAGGGGGGTAGCAACCTTTTCGGCATCGACTACTTTGAACACCGGGCTTACCTGGCCCAGTCGCCCCAGCTCTACAAGCAGATTATGGTGGGGGTTTACGAGCGGGTCTACGAGGTGGCGCCGGTGTTTCGGGCTGAGCAGCACGCCACCAGCCGCCACCTCAACGAATACCTGTCGCTGGACGTGGAGATGGGCTTTATCGAGTCTGAGCACGATGTGATGAACCTCGAGGAGGAACTCATTCGGGCCATGCTGGAGGAGGCCCGGTACAGTGCGGCCAGCGAGTGTGCGCTTTTGCAGGTGGAATGGCCCAACCTGGCCGAGATGCCCCGCCTCGAGCACCACGAAGCCCGTCGTATTTTGCGTGAAGAGCTGGGAATGCCGGTAGGGGCCGACTTCAACGAGGAAGCCGAGCGGGCGCTGGGGGCCTGGGCCAGGGAAAAATGGGGGGTAGACTTTCTCTTTATTTCCAAGTACCCCGAAGCTGCCCGGCCCTTTTATGCCTACCCCGAGGGCGATGGTTCTACCCGGGGCTTTGACCTGCTGTTCAGGGGTCTGGAGATTACCTCGGGCGGGCAGCGCATCCACCAGTACGAAGTGCTGGTCGAACAGCTCAAAAAGAAGGGCAACGACCCCGCCAGTTTTGCGGGCTACCTCGAGGTTTTCAAATACGGCATGCCCCCCCACGGCGGATTTGCCATAGGGGCCGAACGCCTCACACAAAAGCTCGTTGGGCTCCCCAACGTCCGCTACGCCCGGGCCTTCCCCAGAGACCGCCACCGCCTGACGCCGTAGGAGTTTTCAGTTCACTTTTTTAGCTTCAGCACGCCCTTGGTAATCTCTTGTTCGATGCCGAGCTCGAGGCGCATCTTTTCCAGACGATCCAGAAGGGCCTCGGGCCTCACGTCCAGGCGCTTGGCCATGGCAGCAATCTTTTGCTCGTTGTAGAGGGTGCCCAGCGTAAGGGCCATGGCTTCGCGGTACTTAGGGCCCAGCATCACCTCAAGGGTTTTGATGCGGAGCTGGATTTCAAACCACTCGAGCTTCTCGGTTTCGTTCTGCATATGCTTCCTTTCCATTGCTGGCCCTGGAGGCCTTAAGTCACAACCTCATCATCCTACCAGCACCCCGGCTCTGGCGTGAGCCGAACGGCTTTCTGCTGACAACCGAATGGGGGTAGAATATTTGGGTGGAGCAACCCGCATTGTTTTCCAATGAACCGGCCTTGGCTGAGTTGCCCAGGCCAGATCGCATCTGGCTGGTAGATGGCCACCATCTGGCCTACCGCAGCTACTTTGCTTTCGAAAAACTCACCACCTCGAGGGGGGAGCCTACCCAGGCCATTTTTGGCTTTTTGCGCACCTTGCTGAAACTGCTCAAGGAAGACGGCGACTGTGTAATTGTGGTCTTCGACCCGCCTACCAGAACCTTTCGCCACGATGCTTTTGAGGAATACAAGGCCAATCGGGCCGTTACCCCCGACGACTTTTACCCCCAGCTGGAAAAAATCAAGGAGCTGGTAGACCTGATGGGGCTCAGGCGGTTGGAAGTGCCGGGCTACGAAGCCGACGATGTTATTGGAACCCTGGCCAAAAAAGCCGAGCTCGAGGGCTACCCGGTGCGCATCCTGACTGGTGACCGCGACAGCTTTCAGCTGCTCTCCGAGGCCGTGCAGGTAATGCTGCCGGATGGGCGGCTGATGACCCCTCAGGCAGTGCAGGAAAAGTACGGCGTAACGGTGGCCCAGTGGGTGGATTACCGCTCGCTGGTGGGTGATTCTTCCGACAACCTGCCGGGTGCTAAGGGTATTGGGGAGAAAACCGCGGCCAGGCTGTTGCAGGAATGGGGCTCGCTGGATGCCCTGTATGCCAACCTCGAGGCCCTCTCGCCCAAGGTGCGGGCCAGCCTCGAGCAAAGCCAGGACAACATCAGGCTTTCCCGCGCCCTCTCCGAGATTCACACCGACTTACCCATCGAGCTCGATTTTCGTGACTGCCACCGGCGTGAGCCAGACCGCATGGCCCTGCGCCAAGCGCTGGAGCGGCTCGAGTTTGGCTCTATTTTGCGCGAGCTAAACCTGCTGGCGGCACTGCCGGCTGCCCTGGAGGCGGCCTGGCCGCCCCCACCCGATGCTTTTTTAGGCTATACCCTCGACCGGCCCCAGCCCATGTGGGCCAACTGGCTGGGCCTGGCCGCTTTTGCCGAGGGCAAGGTGTACCGGGGTCAGCCCAGCCTGCACGAACTGCAAAAATTCCCCGAGATTCGCAGCATTGCCGCCAAGGATTTGAGCGTGCTGGCCCTCAAGGAAGGGGTGTGGGTGCCCCCAGGCGACGACCCCCTGCTGCTGGCCTACCTGTACGACCCCTCCAACGCCGAGGCCGGCAGCACGGTGCGGCGCTATGGGGCCGGGGACTGGAGCGACGACCCGGTTGAGCGTGCCCAGGCCGCCTATACCCTCTGGCAGACCCTGCAAGGCCGCATCGGCGAAAACCCCAAAATCGAGTGGCTCTACCAGCACCTCGAGAAGCCCCTCTCGGCGGTGCTGGCCCGGGTAGAGGCCAGGGGCATCTCCCTCGATACCGAGTACCTCCTGCAGCTTTCGGAGGAGCTGGGGAAGGAAATTTCCTACCTGGAGGCAGAGATCCACCGCCTGGCCGGGCATCCTTTTAATGTGAACTCGAGGGACCAGCTCGAGGTTGTCCTGTACGACGAGCTTAAACTCAGCCCAGGCCGCAAGACCCAGACCGGCAAACGCTCCACCGCCGCCAGTGCGCTGGAGGAACTTCAGGGCCAGCACGAGATTATCGAGCGCATCCTGTCCTACCGCGAGCTCACCAAGCTTAAAAACACCTACCTGGACCCCCTGCCCAAGCTGCTTCACCCCAAAACCGGACGCCTGCACACCCGCTTCAACCAGACCGGCACCGCCACCGGGCGGCTTTCGTCGGTGGACCCCAACCTGCAAAACATCCCCATTCGTACCGAGATTGGCCGCCGCATCCGCAAGGCTTTCCGGGCCGCGCCAGGCATGAAACTGGTGGTGGCCGACTACTCCCAGATTGAGCTGCGCGTGCTGGCCCACCTCTCGGGTGACGAAAACCTGATCAAGGTGTTCCGAGAAGGCAAGGACATCCACACCCAGACCGCGGCCTGGATGTTTGGCCTGGATTTAGACCAGGTGGCGAGCGAGCAGCGCCGGGCTGCCAAAACCATCAACTTTGGGGTGCTGTACGGGATGTCGGCGCACCGCCTGTCGAACGAGCTATCTATTCCTTATGCCGATGCCGAGCGCTTTATTGAGCGCTACTTTGCCTCCTACCCCAGGGTGCGGGCCTGGATTGAGCAGGTACTGACCGATGCGCGGCAAAAGGGCTACGTCGAGACCATGTTTGGTCGCCGACGTTTTGTGGCCGACCTGGACGCACGCATCCGCAGCGTGCGGGAAGCTGCCGAGCGCATGGCCTTCAACATGCCGGTGCAGGGCACCGCAGCCGACCTGATGAAGCTGGCCATGGTCAAGCTTCAGCCCGAGCTTGAAGGCCTGGAGGCCCATCTGGTCTTGCAGGTGCACGATGAGCTTTTGGTCGAGGCCCCGGCCCATAAAGCCGAGCAAGTGGCCAGGGTGGTGCGCGAGGTTATGCAGAAGGCCTGGGCTTTTGAGGTGCCCCTCGAGGTCGGTACCGGCATAGGGGAGAACTGGCTCGAGGCAAAATGAGAGCGCCCTTCATAGTCCTTGGGCCTCTTACCAGCTTTACTGCTGCGTCCTGTGAAGAGCGCGATAAGCGGGAAAATAACTGCATGCGCCCCAGGCTCCTGCGCTTCTGTTATGCTTGGCGCATGCAGTCGTGGCCCTCGGCGCAGTTCCCACCCGTCGCTGCGATAGCGACCGCAGCCCGGCCCACCATGTGGGTGGGAAACCCGCAGGGCCTGCAGGAGGTGTAGCATGGCAGAAACTTTTGAACAAGATATGCCCGAATTTGAATACCTGACCTACCGGGTCGAAGACAGCATGGGGATTGTTACCATCAGCCGCCCCCAGGCCCTCAACGCCCTCAACCAGGACCTGCTCATCGAACTTGCCAGCGTGACCGAGGTCATCACCCAGGACCCCGAGGTAAAGGTGGCCATCTTCACCGGCGAAGGCAAGGCCTTTGTGGCAGGGGCCGACATCGGGCAGATAGCCAATCTGCAAGATGTGTTTGCTGCGCGGGAGTTTGCCATTATGGGCCAGTCGGTCTTCAACGAGATTGCGGCCCTGCCGGTGCCCAGCATCGCCGCCATCAACGGTTATGCCCTGGGGGGCGGGCTCGAGCTGGCCCTGGCCTGCGACCTGCGGGTAGCCAGCCACAAAGCCAGACTGGGTCTCCCCGAGGTGGGGTTGGGCATCATCCCTGGCTTTGGGGGAACCCAGCGCCTGCCGCGCCTGGTGGGCCGGGGCAGGGCTTTCGACCTGATTTTTACTGGCCGCCACGTTGGCGCCGAAGAAGCCCTGAGTCTGGGCCTGGTCAACCGGGTGGGTGAGGATGCCCTCGAGACAGCCAAAGAGCTGGCCGCAACCATCCTGAAAAACGGCCCGGTGGCCCTGGCCCTGGCTAAGGAAGCCGTAGGGCGGGGTGAGGGCCTGGACTTGCAGGAGGCCCTCGAGATCGAAGCCGATCTGTTTGGTCTGGCCTGTGCCACCCAGGACATGCGCGAGGGAACCAAAGCCTTCCTGGAAAAGCGACCGGCGCAGTTTAGGGGTGAATGAAGGGCGCGCACTGGAAATACTACGAGCAGTTTCCTGTGGCTTTTGTCACGCCCCATTAAGCCTTTAGGCCCTACCATCAGGGCATGAGCGATGGCAGTTCGGTTATGAACGAGCGCACGGTTCAAGTCACCCAGCCCAAGGCCAAGCTATACGTCGAGGCCGACCTGGCTATTCGCGAGGGCTTGCAGCGCTACCCCAAGGCCCTGGCCGCCTACGAGATGCTCACCACCGACTCCGAGGCCAGGGGCCACTGGGACATGGCCAACTACATCACCGTGCGTAAGCTGGGCTACAACGATCACGGGCGGGTACATGCGCTCTTGACCGGCGCGGCCAGTGTGACCATCCTCCAGCTGCTTACCGACCACGGGGTTAAGCCCGATGTGATGGAAAGCGGGGTGGGCGACCTGGACGACACCTTTCTTACCGTGTTGCTTTCTACCATGCTGCACGACATTGGTAACCAGGTGCACCGCGTGCGCCACGAGTCGTTTAGTGTAGTGCTGGCTATTCCCATCCTGGACAGGATTTTAGAAAAGCTCTACCGCGACCCCGAACAGCGCATCGAGCTCAGGGCCTTTATGCTGCACTCGATTAACTGCCACGACCTCGAGCCCGAGCCCCTGACCATCGAGGCAGGCGTTACCGCCGTAGCCGACGGAACCGACATCACCAAAGGCCGGGGTCGCAAAGCCTTTGCCCTGGGCTCGGTGGACATCCACTCCATCAGCGCGCTGGCGGTGGACGAGGTGCAGATTCTCAAAGGTGAACAGGTTCCGGTGGAGATTCGGGTGGTCATGAACAACTCCGCGGGTATTTTCCAGGTCGAAGAGGTGCTGACCAAAAAGGTGCTGCGGAGCCCAATCCGCGACTACGTGACGGTGATCGCCAGTACCCACGAGACCGAATACGACCAGCGCATTATCCGCCGGGTGCGCCTGCACGAGACGGAGCCCCGCTTTACCCTGGACTGATCGCGCCGCTCAGAATTTCTGGGGTCGCAAGCCGGGCTTTTCTCACCCTTGGTAGGCTAGACTGGCAAGGATATGCGGCGCATTATACCCTTGCTCATCCTGCTTCTTTTGCTGGGCGCAGCCTGGTGGGCCTACCCTTTGCTCCAACCCCTGCTGCGCTACGGTACCCTGCCGCGCAACCTGGAACGTCCCCTCACCGTTTTGTTGCTGGGGGTAGCGCCTGAGTACAAGTACTACCATCAGCGGGCACCCGAGAACTTTCGCGGCCTGTCGGACGTAAATCTGCTGGTGCGCTTTGACCCCACCACCAAGCGCATTGCGCTGCTCTCGATTCCCAGGGATGTGTATGTGCGGATTCCCGGCTACGGCTGGTACATCATCAACCACGCCAACAAGTTTGGCGGCCCCGAGCTGGCCAAGCAGGTGGTCAGTAACCTGACTGGGGTCGAAATTGACGCCTACCTGGCCGTGAGCGTAGAGGCTATCCGCAACGGGGTAGATGCGTTGGGCGGCGTTACGGTTTGTGTGGAAAAGCCCATGAAATACAAAGATACTGCCGCCAAGCTGGACATCGACCTCGAGCCCGGCTGCCAGCACCTGAGTGGCGCGCAGGCCGAAGGATATCTGCGCTTTCGCCACGATGCTTTAGGCGATATTGGCCGTATTCAGCGCCAGCAGAACTTCTTCCATGCCCTCAAGCAGCAAATCCTTTCACCTGGCGGACTCTTGCGCATACCACAGGCCATTGCCAGCGTGGAGCAAAACATCCGTACCGACCTGACCCGCGAGCAAATCGCCAGCTTATTGGGCTTTGCCCTGCAACAACCCCAGCTGGTTTCCCTGCTTATGCCTGGTCAGTTTGGCCAGGGCTGGGAAGTAGACCGGGCCCAATTAAAAATGCTGGTTGAGCGCTATTTTTCCGACACTTCGACCACAGCCAAAGCAACCTTAGAAGACTTGCGGGGCCGAGAGGCGGTGGTGCTTTATGCTGCGCCCCAGGAAGCTGCTGCCATCGAGATGCGGGGCAGGTTGCGCAAGCTGGGGTTGCGGGTGCTCCTGCGCGAGGTGGAGAGCGTGCCTCTGCGCAGCGAAGTGCTTGCCAACGGGGCCTCGGAACTGGCCGAAGTGCTGGGTGCGGCCATCGGACTGCCGCCCCGCATATCCGGTGAAGCGGCCCTGTATGCCGACCTTACGGTGCGCATCGGCGCCGACTTTGCCAACCCCAACGGGCAGAACCAGTAAGTTTCTCCAGAGTTGAAATGCAAGATGCTGTTCCGAAAGATCGCTTTAGGAATTGCGCCGGGTACGCATAGACCCATTCCGCGGGTTTTGTCAATCTACCCTGGCGCAACTTAGAAGGTTTTCCCAGGACGCCGGACACACCCTTTCAGAAGGAATGTCCTTGATGCGTTCTTTTGCTGGGGTTCATATTCCAGGCCAGGCAGGCCATCAGGTAAAGAGGCTCGAGACCGATTCCCCTCGGTGAATCCGCCAGATGGCTTCGGCGAAGAGGGGCCCCACGCTGAGCTGCTTGATTTTGCTGCTGGGTCTGGCTTTGTAGGTACAGGTATTGGTGGCCGCCACCTCGGCGATGGGGGCTTTTTCGATGCGGTCAATGGCGGGGCCCACGTACACGCCATGAGTAAAAGCGGCATATACCGCCTCTGCCCCATTCTGCACGAGGGAGCTGGCAGCCTGCGCCAGGGTTCCAGCGGTGGAGACCTCGTCGTCTATAACCAGGGCTGTTTTGCCGCGCACGTCGCCGACCAACCCCCTCGAGGTGACCTCGGTATCGGAGAGCCGCTGCTTATCAATGAAGGCGATGGGCAGGGCCAGGCGCCGGGCCAGCGAGCTGGCCCGCTTGATATCGCCTGCGTCGGGCGCTACCACCACGGCGTTCTCGAGTTTTTCTACCCGGGTGGCAAAGTAGTTGGCGATTACCGGCTCGGCCGAAAGGTGGTCTACCGGAACCTTAAAAAAGCCGTGCACCTGGGCCGAGTGAAGCGTCATGGTCAGCACCCGGTCGGCCCCGGCGGTCTGAATCAGGTCAGCCACCAGACGGGCCGCGATGGAGATGCGGGGGGCGTCTTTTTTGTCGCTGCGGGCGTAGGCGTAGTAGGGAATTACCGCGGTGACTCGAGCCGCACTGCTGCTTTTGGCAGCGTCGATCATCATCAAGAGCTCTACCAGGTGATCCTGTACTGGAGGCGTGAGCGACTGAATAATAAAGATATCGCCCTCGCGCAGGCTTTGTTCGTACCGGACGAAAAGACAGTCGTTGGCAAAGCGCTCGGTAACGCTCTTGCCAAGCGGAACCCCCAGGTTGTCGGCTATTTCCTGGGCCAGGGGTAGGTTGGACTGTCCGCTAAACACCATCAGGGGTCGTTCCATAACCGCCTGAAAGCATACAACGATTGGAGGTACAGGGTAGATGTCCGGAGGGCTGGGCCCTGTCTCACATGCACCCCACCTGAAGCTTTCTGTTTAGGGCAGGTCAAAACCAACCAGATGTAAGGGCAGCTCCTGGCGCAGCTCCCAGCAAATAGAGCAAATCAAAGACGTTTCTTATACCCTGTGCGGGTATTCACTATAGCTGCTCTATTTCCTGCTGCATGCTGGTGGTAACTTCGGGCCCCGACGGGTGCAGGTAAACGTTAATCTCGCTGCGGATGCCAAAAGGCCCGGGGTAGACCCCTGGCTCGATGGTAAAGGCCAGGCCAGGAATTAGTGGACGGGTATCGTGGGTCTCGAGGTCGTCCAGGTGGGTTCCGTTGCCGTGGGTGGCGCTAAAGCCCAGGTGGTGGCCGGTGCGGTGCAGGATATAGGCCCCCATGCCAGCCTGCTCGATGACCTGCCGGGCTGCACGGTCGAGCTCAAAACCTTTGGGGTGTCGTCCAGCGACACAGGCCTCTTGACAGAACTCCAGCGCCGCATTGCGGGCATTCCGCACCACTGTCCAGGCTTTATGGATTTCCTGCGAAACCGCCCAGCCCGCCATCCAGGTTACATCGGCGTAGGGGCCGTGGGGTTCTTTGCACCACAGGTCAATCAGCATCACCTGGCCTCGCTCCAAGCGGCTTTCCCCGACGGTGTGGTGGGGGTTGGCGGCGTTTGAGCCGTAGGCCACCATGGGCGGGTGGTCGAAGACCAGGCCCCTGGCTTCAAAGACCTTGCTGATTTCTCTTTGCACCTCGAGCTCGCTGGGCGGGTTATCGAGCCGGGCTCGTACAAAGCCCAGGGCGTGCTCCAGGGCCTCGGCGATGCCCGCGGCTGCGCGCTTATGGGCGGCCAGGTCGGCGGGTGTCCAGGTCTGAAACTGCAACAGAATCTCTGCCGATGAGACCACCTCGAGCCCCATGCCCCGAAGCAGCTCCAGGGTTCCGGCATCGATGCGCGAAAGATAGGGGATGCCTCCACCCGGGTAATACTCCATGGCGATGCGGCCCAGTGGGGCCACATGCGTTTGCAGGGCCTGGACAAACTCTGACCAGCTCGAGAACACCACCCACTGGCCCGGCAGGTCGGGGAAGCTGGTTTTTTCGATGGCATGGACAATAAAAACCGGCTCACCGTGCGCCGGGATCAGATAGGCAAAGCGGCGGCTAAGCATCCGCTCCCCTAGCCCCAGGGCTTCCAGGGCCAGCATGTTGCTACCCTGGAAACTGTAGAGCAACCAGCCGGGAATGCGGGCTTCTTGCAGGGCTTGCTGGGCTTTGGCAATGTTCATGTGTACATACTACGGGGAACCGGGCGTGTGCCATGTGAAGACACCAGGGCGGGACCCAATGTGGCTGTGCGTGCCGGGAACCCTTGAAGCGGAGCACGCTTGGGGTGTACCTGCTTACGTTCTGGCTTTGCTGCCGTGCTAATCTTGAGTCAGGAGGCTTGTGTGGTTCAGGAGCAGACAGCGCTTTCCATTACCCCCCTGGCGGCCGAGCGCGCCAAGGAGATTCTTACTCGGTACAACAAACCCGAGGCGGCCATTCGGGTTTTTATCAAGTCGGGTGGCTGTAGCGGCTACCAATATGGCATGGCCGTGGATGAACGGCAGCTCGAGGGCGACACCATTGTGGAAATGCATGGGGTACGCCTGGTAGTAGATCGCATGTCCTTACCGCTGCTTGCAGGCGCCGAGGTGGATTGGGTCGAAAACCTCATGGGTGGGGGCTTCAGTGTGAATAACCCCAACGCCACCTCCTCGTGTGGCTGTGGACACTCATTCCGCACCGATGGAGCCAAAGCCCCCGAAGGCGAAGGTAGCGGCAGTTGCTGCAGCACCTGAAGCCCCGACCGCTTTTGCGGCCTCCCTTGGTTGGGGCCCAATTGGCAACCGGGTGGGTATTGGGTTTGCCAAAATGGTGCAGGCTCACCCGGCCACCTGCATGGGGTGGTATCGTGTTCCCACGCACCGTGGGGCAAACCTGGGTTTTATCAATGGCACGATGGAGTTTATCCATCAATCGGTGGATAAAGCCGGCTCTAAATGGCCAAAACCATGTACCAGACTAAACAAGTGCTCAAGCCCGGTGAGCTTCCAGCTCATTCGGGCATTATTTGACGGACTTGCTTAGATGGCTATAATAGGGACGGCAAAATGCCATAGTTAAACGATTCTATGGAAGCATAGAATCTCAAAGGAGGCTAGATGAATCGTTATAGCAAGATTGTTGCACTTGGTCTAACTTTAGTGGCCGGTGCGGCGCTGGCGGGCCCTGCTGACAACAGCCTGATTATCGGGACTTCTCAGGAACCGCGGGTGCTTGGGGGCGACTTCCTCAACGTGATCTCCAACCAGTCCATCAAGGTTGAGATCGAGAACTACCTCTTTTCACCCCTGATTGTGCAGAACCTGAGGGCCGAAAACGAAGCGGTGCTGGCTACCGAGGTGCCCACCCTGGCCAACCGTCGTTTGCGGGTGACCGATATTGGTGGTGGCAAGCGTCGCCTGGAGATTGACATCACCCTGAAGCCCAACCTGCGCTGGTCGGATGGCGACCCCCTGGACACCGACGACTTTGCTTTCTACTTCGAAGTCGGTAAGGCCAAGGGGATGGCCCTCAACAACCCCGACTACTGGGAGCGGGTCAACCTGCGCGTCCGTGACAAGCAGAACATGACCGTCATCTTCGAGCCGGCCTACTACTACGACACCTACGGCTCGCCCATTGGCTACGCACCGGTGCACAGGATGGGCCCCGAATGGGAAAAGGTTAAAGCGGCTGCCGCCCCCCTCAACCCCGACCGCGATGCCCAGCGGCTGAACGAGCTGTACCGCAACTTCTTCCAGCAATTTGCCTCTAACCAGGCCATCAACGCCGGGCGTATGGTCTACAGCGGCCCCTTCAAGGTGCAGCGTTGGGTTTCCAACAGCTCCATCGAGCTGGTGCGCAACCCCAACTTCAACGCCATCGTGCCCCAGGGTGGCGCCGATAAGTACGTGCAGCGGGTGGTCTACCGCATCATTCAGAACACCAACTCGCTCTTGGTGGCCATTCTGGGTGGTGGTATCGACGCTACCTCGACCGTGGGTATCTCGGCCGACCAGGCCCGCAGCAAGCAGCTCACCAGCCGTGCCGCTGGCCGCTTCGAGATCTGGGCCATTCCGGGCGCCATCTGGGAGCACATTGACATCAACAAGTTTACCAACGTGCAGCGCGTGCGCGACCTGACCCTCGACGACAAGCGCACCCGCCAGGCCCTGTTGCACGCCATCAACCGCGAGGCCTGGGTGCAGGCCTTCTTCGACGGTGCGGAGCCGGTTTCCCACACCTGGGTGGCGCCATCCAACCCCCTCTTCAACCCCAACGTGAAGAAGTACGAGTACAACCCGGCCCGTGCCCGCGAGCTGCTGGCCCAGGTGGGCTGGCGTCCCGGCCCCGACGGTATCCTGCAGCGGACGGTGGATGGCCGTACGGTACGCTTTGAGCTGGAGTGGGTGACCACCGCTGGCAACGCCATCCGCGAACGCACCCAGCAGCTCTTCATCGAGCAGTGGCGTCAGGTTGGGATTGCTGTCAAAACCGCCAACGCCCCCAGCGCGGTGGTTTTCGCCGACGACTTCATCCAGCGGGGTGAGGACGGCAAGTGGCTGTTCTTCATGTTTGCCTGGGTGAGCAGCCTGGCCGAAGACGGCAACCTGTTCCAGTACAAGAACCTCAATACGGGTGCAATCCTGGTGCCTAGCAAGGAAAACAACTACGCTGGGCAGAACATCGGCAACTGGCGCAACGACGAGTTTGACCGCCTGACCAGCCAGGGTGTGCTCGAGTTCGACGAAGCCCGCCGCAAGCAGCTCTTTGCCCGCGCTCAGGAGATCTGGGCCGAAGAACTGCCCGCCCTGCCCTTGCGCTTCCGCTCCAACTTCCTGGTAACCCGCACGGGTCTGGTCAACTATGTGGCCTCGACCTACTCGGGTGGCAACGGTTACCCCGGATGGAACTCCTGGGAAATCGGTTGGGCCAGCCGTGGGGCAGTTAAGCGCCACGATCAGGCTCAGGCTGGTGGCATCGCCATTAAGTAAGACATCTGTCAATGGCAAAGCCAGGGGGAAACCCCTGGCTTTCCTGTTGTGCGTACCAGGTCTTTTGCTTGAGCTGTTTCAAGCCTTCAAGGTGGGTACACAAACCACGCTGCAGGCAATAGAATCAAGCACAGCCAATCACTGGCTAATCGAGGAGGACTTATGAAACGGATGCTCATGGCCTGGATGCTAATGGGTGGACTGGCCCTGGCTGGCCCCCAGGACAACAGCCTGATTATTGGGGCAGCCCAGGAGCCGCGGGTTCTAGCAGGGGATGTGGTCAATGCCATCTCCAACCAGTCCATCAAGTTTGAGATAGAAAACTTTTTGTTTGCCCCCATCGTGCAGACCACCCGCGACCTGAATGTAATTCCGGTGGTGGTGACAGAGGTGCCCACAACCCAGAACAACCGCTTGCGCTTTACCACGGTGCGCCCGGGGGTGCGTCGCCTCGAGCTCGATTACACCATCCGGCCCGATGCGGTCTGGTCGGATGGGCGGCCCATCAGCACCGAGGATGTGGCCCTGTTCTTCGAAATAGGCAAGACCAAAGGGGTGCCCTCGACCGCCATAGACTTTTTCGACCGGGCTACCCTGCGGGTGCGGGATGCCCGCAACTTCACGGTAAGCCTGGAGCCGGCCTACTTCTACGACCTCGACATCAACCAGGTTTACTACGCCCCCAACCACATCATGCGCGCGGAGTGGGACAAGGCCAAAGCTGCGGCTGCCCAGACCAACGATACCGCGCGACAGGCTGAAATTTTCCGCAACTTCTTTACCCAGTTTTCTACCCCCCAGTACCTGAACAGTGGACGGATGGTATATTCAGGCCCCTTTACCCTGACCCGCTGGGTACCGGGCAGCACCATCGAGATGCAGCGCAACCCCCGCTTCTGGATCAAACCCCCGGGGGGCGAAGAAAAATACGTGCAGCGGGTGGTCTATCGCATCATCCAGAACACCAACTCGCTGTTGGTAGCCATTCTGGGCGGTGGGATTGACGCAGCCTCGAGCGTCTCCATCACCTTTGACCAGGGGCGCAGCAAGCAACTCACCAGCCGCGCGCCAGGCCGCTTCGAGATATGGGCGGTGGAAACCCCATTCTTCGAGCACCTGGAGATTAACCAGTTTTCCAACGTGCAACGGGTGCGCGACCTGATGCTCGACAACGTCAAGACCCGCCAGGCCCTGATTTATGCCATGAACCGTGAGGGCATCACCAAGGCCTTCTTTGATGGGCTCTATACGGTGGCTCCCACCTGGGTTTCTCCCAAGAACCCCATGTTTAACCCAAATGTCACCAAGTACCCCTACAACCCTGAGCGGGCCCGCCAGCTACTGGCCGAACTGGGTTGGCGTCCTGGCCCGGACGGCATTTTGCAGCGTACCGTAGATGGGCGTACCGTGCGCTTTGAGATTGAGTGGGCCACCACTGCGGGCAACCAGGTGCGCGAGCGCATCCAGCAGTTTGTGGCCGAGAACTACCGGCAGGTGGGGATTGCGGTTCGCATCAACAACGCCCCCAGCGCGGTGGTGCTCGGGGCGCAGTACCGGGCCAGGGCCCAGGAGGGTACCTGGACGGGCTTCCTGCACTTTGCTTTTAGCATGGGCCAGGCCGACGATGGGGTGCGCTCGGCTTGCCGGGACGACGAGGGCAAGGTGGCGTACGTGCCCACCCGTGAAAACGGATTCCGTGGGCTCAACTTTGGGGGCTGGTGCAACGAGGAGTATGACCGTCTGCGTAACCAGGCGGTGGTCGAGTTTGATGTAAACCGCCGCAAGCAGCTTTTTGCCCGCATGCAGGAGATCTGGGCTGAAGAAGTCGCCATGATCCCCCTGTACTTCCAGTCTGATGCGCGGGTTTTCCGGGTGGGTTTGTTGAACTACGTTTCTTCTACCTTTGCCAACTCGGCTTACCCCACCATTGAACCGTGGCTAATTGGCTGGCAATCCAGGGGCGCACAGAAGGTTTACGACCAGGCCAGGTACGGCCAGCCCATCAAGTAAAGCCGCTTGCTATACAGCCCGAAGGCCTCCCGTCAGGGAGGCTTTTTTTGCATCCACCAAATGGTGGATGAGTAAACCAAAGAGCGTAATAAATGCTTTCTGGACGCAGAAAAATGCCTATCGCGCTTGCCTTCCTAGGGGTTGAATGGGTTTTTGGATACCGGGGTACGCATACAAAAGGCTTGTTGACAAGGTATTATGTAGGGCGTGTTTGCTTACACGGTTCGCCGACTGCTGCAAATGATTCCCTTGCTGTTTGCAGCCTCTGTAGTGATTTTTACCTTGTTGGCCCTGCAACCTGGAGACCCGCTGGACGAACTGCGCCAGCAAAACCCCCGGATTACTGCCGAGCAGCTGGAGCAACTGCGCCGGGCCTACGGTCTGGATCAGCCCGTTTATGTGCGCTATTTCAAATGGCTGGGGCGGGCTATCCAGGGTGACTTTGGCCAGTCCCGTACCTATGCTTCGCCAGCCGGACAAATTATCTTTGGCCAGCGCCTGCCCCGCACGCTCATCCTGTCGGGTGCAGCCCTAACCCTGGCCTTGCTGGTTGCTATTCCGGTGGGCATATTTTCGGCGGTGCGCCAGTATAGCCGGGCCGACTACCTGATCACCTTCTTCTCGTTTGTGGGCTTTTCCATGCCTATTTTCTTCCTGGGAATCTTGCTCTTGTACGTGTTTGCAGTGTGGTTGCCCGAGCAACTGCCCTGGTTCCCCAAGTTTCCTGTGCAGAGCATCTCCGACTTCCAGTGGTCGCAGGTGCTCAGCGGCGAGATTACCTTCTTCCAGTTCATTGGGGACTGGGCTTTTAAGCTGGTTTTGCCGGTGCTGGCCCTCTCGACCATCCAGATGGCTTCCTGGACACGTTACATGCGGGCCAGTTTGCTCGAGGTCCTGAACCAGGACTACGTGCGTACCGCAAGGGCCAAAGGTCTGAATGAGCGCATCGTGCTCTACAAGCATGCCTTGCGCAACGCCCTGATCCCCATCGTCACGCTGGTGGGCCTGGCGATTCCTGGGGTGTTTGGCGGGGCGGTGATTACCGAGACCATCTTCTCCTACCCCGGCATGGGGCGGGCCATTTTCGACTCCCTGGTCGAAAAAGACTACAACGTAGCGATGGCGGCACTGGCTTTTCTGGCCTTGCTCACGGCTACCTTCAACCTATTGGCCGACTTGATGTATGCGGTGGTAGACCCCCGCATCCGCTATAGTTAGGGGGCTTTATGGCTGCTGTTGCAACTGCTTCTAAACAAAAACCCCAGTCCACCTGGGCGCTGGCCTGGCGCCGGTTCCGCAAGCACAAGGCGGCGATGGTTTCGCTGGGGGTAGTGATTACTTTGATCTTGATGGCCATTTTCGCCCCCTGGATTGCCCCCCATAGCCCCACTGCCCAGCCTACGGGCGAGAACCTGGCCGACTACTACTTCCAGGGCCCATCCCGGGAGCACTGGCTGGGCACCGACGAGCTAGGCCGCGATGTGCTATCGCGCATCATCTACGGCGCACGTATATCGCTGCTGGTGGGCTTTGTGGCCGCCTTTGCTGCGGCTTTGCTGGGAACCACGCTGGGGGTTATTGCGGGCTACTTCTCGGGCCGGCCCCTTCGCTTTTATGTGGGTCCTTTCGCAAAAGTGGCGGGCGGCTGGAAACCCTGGCCTTTTGCGCTGTGGCGAGTGGTGTCGTGGGTGCTGCTGTACGGGCTGCTTTTCCTGGCCGCCGACCTGGCCTGGGAGCTGTCCGGTGCCAATATACAGGCGCTCTTCTCGGGTACCCTCACCCTTAACAACGTGCTTTCGTTGCTGGGCTTGGCGCTGGTGTGGGGCCTGATTTTATTCATTGCGGGATGGGGTCTTTTTGGTCAAGGCAAGATTGACCTGGACGTGATTATCTCGCGCTTTATGGACTTTATGCTGACCATCCCTGAGCTGCCCCTGCTGCTGGTGCTCTCGGCGCTACTGCGAGATACCCAGGGAGCGGTGGGGCAGTGGGCCCAGAACGTGTTTGGGGAGTCGGCTTCGGTTTTCATTATTATCACCATCATCGTGCTGTTTGGCTGGATTGGCACGGGCCGGTTGATCCGCGGAGCGGTGCTGAGCTTGCGTGAACAGGATTTCACCACCGCAGCCCAGGCCCTGGGAGCTGGGGATGCCCGCATCATGTTCCGACACCTGGTGCCCAATACCCTGGCACCCCTGATTGTGAACGCCACCCTGGCCATTGGTGGGGCCATTCTGACCGAGGCCGCCCTCTCGTTTTTGGGCTTCGGCATCCAGCCACCGGTGGCCACCTGGGGCAACATGCTCACCAAGGCCCAGGAGTACATCTTTACTGCGCCCTGGCTGGCCCTGGCACCGGGCTTCATGATTTTCCTGACGGTGCTGGCCTTCAACTATCTGGGCGACGGCCTGCGGGATGCGCTCGACCCGCGCAGCCGGCTCTGAGGCAAATAGCACACATACCGGTAGGGTTAGAGCGCTCTTCACAAATATTGAGCTGCTCAGAGCGGTTCCCACGAATACCCAGTACAGCGGTTTTTTGCTGTACTGGGTAAATTACTCCGCACCGCGTGCGGGGTAATTGTGGGAAACGCGACCACAACTTGATTGCTTTGTCCTGCACGTCTGTGAAGAGTGCGGTATAAGTTGCGCCAGGGCAGATTGGCAAAACCAGCGGAATGAGTCAATGCATACCTGGCGCAATTCCTAAAGCGAACTTTCGGTACGGCATCTTGCATTTCGCTTATGGAGACACTTATAGCCCTGCCGGTTTTTTGATGGGCAAACTTCAGGCGAAAAGGGGGACACTTTGGCGGCTTTGTCCGATATCGGATTCGATTGGGCTGCAAGCAACAAGATTGGTATAAACGCCATCTGAAGCTTCCGCTTTGGCGCAGGTCAGGGCTTGCTCGCTTCGGGTGGGTTCCAACAAACAAAAACTTCTTATGGGCCGGGGCAGGGTTGTGTGGATTTCGGACTTTATTTGCTGGTGAAGGGCGGTATTGTAGGAGAATGCGTGTTTTTGTTGCTGGTTTGTGGGTTTTGGCGCAGCTCACTTTTGCACAAGACAACCCGGATTTTCGGGTTTCGTGGGCCTGCCGGGTTCCCGAGGAAAAGGTGGTTTGCTTGCAGCCTTCCGGGCTGGTGCAATGGAGCTTGGGATACTCGAGCCAGTCTGTTCAACCGGGCTTGGCCCTGGGGGGACATCTGCAAGCCCAGACCCAATGGGAGGGCGTTGGGATTAGGGCCGACTTGGGGTTGTGGTACGACGCAGCGCTGCAGGTGGGGCTCCTGGAAGCCTATGCCCAGCTAAGCTGGGAGACTTTTGGGCTTAGCGTGGGCAAGCGCCGCCAGTTGAGCGGCCCCTGGGACGATACCCTGGTGGGGCGAGACGGGCTGTGGGGGCTGTTTGGCCGCTATCGGCCCGCCGAACTGCCGTGGCTGGGTGTGGACATTGCCTACTTGCCCAACGCGAAACTTGCAGGGGGACGGATTTTTTTGGGTGCACAGGCTGACATTTTTCAAGCGGGAACCTTTGTTGAAATCGTTCGGACACGGAACGAACTTGGAGAACTGGCTCCTGCTTTACACCTTAATCCAAGGCTGGGGTTGGCCGGGCAGGAGGTCGAGTTCTTCTGGCAGCTGGATAAGGGCTTTTGGGGTCGTGCATCCCTGCCGCTTGCCTTAGGACAGGCTCTGGGCTCACTTTGGCCGTGCCCCTGTGACGCCGAAACGCAAGCCTGGTTGGAAGCGCTGGATCGCAGCCGATTCGAACTACTGGTGTGGTGGAACCCGGAGTGGGAGTACCTGGGTGAAAATAGCCCCTTCCTACCTGAGGAGCGCTTTGGAGCCTGGTTGCTCGAGCCCCGCAAGCTGCTGGCTGGAGCGGCTTATAGCTGGAATGACCGGCTTCGGCTGGCCGTGGATCTGTCCAGGGCTCCGGTGGAGGCGCTGCGGGTCTATTTACAGCTTCACTGGCGGTAAGGCTGGTAGCCTGCGCGTACAAAATACAGGCCGTGGGCCGGTGCAGTAGCGCCGGCGTCTTTGCGGGTGCCGTTTTTTAGTAAGGTGGTTATGGAACTCGAGTCCCGCTTGCCCAGCCCCACCTCTACCAGGGTGCCCACCATGCTGCGTACCTGGCCGCGCAAAAAGCCCGACCCCACGAACTCGAGCCAGATTTCCCGCCCATCTTCGGTGGGCCAGACCTCGAGATGGGCACGGTAGATCTCCCGCACGCTAGAGCGCTCTTCCTTTACGGCAAAAGCCCGAAAATCGTGTGTCCCTACCAGGAATTCCAGCGCATGGCGCATAGGAATCAGGTTGAGCGACTGTGGAATCCACCAGACGCGATGGCGGTCGAGGGCTGGGGGCATCCGGCGTTGCAGGATGCGATAGCGGTACTCGCGCCAGTGGCAGCTTTTACGGGCGTGGAAGTCCTGGGGTACTTCCTGGGCTCGCAGGGCCCGGATATCCGGGGGCAGCAGGCTATTGAGGGCATAGGGGATTTTTTCGACGGGAATGCGGTCTTCGCTGTTGTAGTGCACTGGCATTGCCAGCGCGTGTACCCCGGCATCGGTGCGGCCACAGGGCCAGATTTTGGGTTTTGCGCCGGGAATTTTGCTGAGGGCGGCCTCGAGCTCTTGTTGAACCGTGCGCTCGCCCTGTGTTTGGGTTTGCAGGCCTGCAAAACCGGTGCCGTCGTACTCGATGGTGAGCAGAATGCGCCTCAGATTTTTGTTTTGGGCTGGCTGGTGCTCTTCCAAGGCGAGTGACATTTTACCTGTGGTCTGCCTGGGGGAAAAACAATTGCCTGTGGTGCTTGCTTACCATAGCGCCCACAACCCGACTTTGACCTGGCCCTGGTGCACGAGCGCCAGCGAGTCCTGAAAGGGATCGTCCCACGGGTGCACGAGCGCCAGCGAGTCCTGAAAGGGATCGTCCCCCATAACAGACAGCATGCTTCGGCTGGGGGTTACCTGCCCCGCCCCACCACCACCGCTTTGGCCCGCACCAGCACCCGCACCTTGTCACCCGGATAAAAGGGGCTTTCCGGGCTTTCCTGCACGATTAGCTCGCGGTTGCCAAGCTGGATGCGGTAGGTCATGTCGTGGCCTTTAAACTCGCGGGTAAGCACAGTACCTTCGATCTGCTTTCCGGCTATGCCCAGGTGTCCTAAGGGGACGGCCAGGCTGAGACCTTCGGGGCGCAAGGAGAGCAGCACTGCGCCGTGGGCCTCCTCAAAGAGCATAATGCGCCCCAGGGGTGTTTCGGCCTCGAGGCCCCGGGCTTCGCCGGGAATCAGGTTGGTGCGGCCCAGAAACTGGGCCACAAAGGGGGTGCGGGGGCGATGATAAACCTCCTCTGGGGTGCCAACTTGCTCGAGCTGCCCGCTCCGCATCACGGCCAGCCGGTCGGCAAAGGAGAGGGCTTCTTCCTGGTCGTGGGTGACCAGAATGGCCCCTATGCCTGACTGCTTTAGCAGCGTCCGCACCTCGTCGCGGGTGGACTGGCGCAGGGCGGCGTCCAGGCTACTAAAGGGCTCATCAAGCAGCACCAGCTTGGGGCCGGGGGCAATGGCACGGGCCAGGGCCACCCGCTGCTGCTGCCCCCCCGAAAGCTCGCCAGGCTTGCGGTCTTTGAAGACGGTAAGACCAACCAGGCCCAGCACCTCCATCACACGCGCCTGCCGCTCTTTTCCCCGCAGGCGGCGCAGACCGAAGGCCACGTTCTCAAACACGCTCAGATGGGGAAACAGCGCATAGTCCTGGAAAACAAAGCCGATACCGCGCTGCTCTGGGGGTTGGTGGGTGATTTCCTGCCCGTCCAACCAGATCTGACCGCTGTCGGGTTGCTCAAAGCCGGCAATCAGACGCAGGGTGGTGGTTTTTCCGCAGCCCGAGGGCCCCAGGAGGGCAAATACCTCGCCTTGATCCACCGTAAAACTCACCGCCTGTACTACAGGAGGGAAGTCGGGGTGGAAGCGTTTGGTCAGGCCCTGTACCTGCAGGATAGGGGCACGGGCCGGGGCCTCGATGGGGGGGCGTTCGGCGCTTTGGGTCTTCATCGTCGTTCCTGGGAGAGCAAAAGGCCCACCAATCCAGCCGAGAATAGCACGATCAGGAGAGCATAGGGGGCTGCTTCGGCAAACATGGCTTCCGAGGTGTAGCCCCAGATGCGTGTCGAAAGCGTAGAATACCCCACCGGAGCCAGCAAGAAGGTGAGGGGAAGTTCCTTTACCGCCGATAAAAACACCAGGGCTGTGCTGGCCAGCATGCCTCGCCTGAGCAGGGGGAAGGTGGCTTTCAGGAAGGCCTGTAGCGGTTTATAGCCCAGGCTGCGGGCGGCTTCCTCGAGCCGGGGTGGGGCCTGGTAGAGCGCGCTGCGGATGGGGCCGACGGCTTCGGCCAGGAAGTGCAGCGCATAGGCCAGAATTAGCAGGGCCAGGGTCTGGTAAAGGAAGGGCACCCCGCGCAGACTGAAGAATATTAGGGCCAGGGCAAAGGCCAGCGGGGGTGTGGCGTAGCCGATGTAGGCGGTGCGCTCCAGAAGCCTCGAGAGCCTGCTGGGGTAGCGCACCCCCAGGTAGGCCAGGGGCAGGGCCAAACAGGTGGCCAGCATGGCTGCGGGAGCAGCGGCCTGAACCGAGTTTTGCAAGGCTTCCAGGATGCTGCCCAAGCTATTTACATAGCTGCCGGGGTACTGTGCCAGCCAGTACACAATGGAGGTAAGCGGCACCACCAGAGCCCCCATAATAGGAACCCCCATCAGGGCTATTGCGGGCAATAGCCAGGCCCCCAGCCTGACCGGCTGGGGTCGCCTTGCGCTACCAAGCCCTACCCGGCTCAGGGAGAGGTTCTTGAGCAGGCGGGCCTCGAGCCAGAGCAGACTACCGGTAAGCCCAATGAGCATCAGCGAGAGCCAGGCGGCATATATTCGGTCGAAGGAGGCCGAGTATTGCAGATAGATGGCGTAGCTGAAGGTTTCGAAGCGCACCAGACTTACCACCCCAAAGTCGCCCAGCACATGCAGCCCGATGAGAAGCCAGCCAGCATATAGGGCGGGCCGAAGCTGGGGCAGCACCACCCGCCAGAAGACCTCGAGGCCCCTATAGCCCAGGCTACGGGCGGACTCCTCGAGGCCCGCATCCAGCCCCAAGAGTGCGGCCCGCAGGTTCAAAAACAGGTACGGGTAGGTAAAAAGGGTCAGCACCCCTAAGGCCCCCAGGTAGCCCGTGGGCCGGGGCCAGGGAAAGCCCAGCAAGCTTTCCAGCCAGCCGCTGGCCCCGGTGGCCCCAAAGAAGCCAAACACCCCCACATACCCCGGCACTGCCAGCGGCAACACCAGCAAAACCGTCCAAAAGCGCTTGCCCCGCAGGTTGGTACGGCTGGTAATCCAGGCCAGCGGGAGGGCCAGCGCCGTCGTAAGGGCGATCACCCCCACCAATAGCGCCAGGGTGTTGCCCAGCAGTTGCAGGTTGCGCTCCCGTAGCACAATCTCGGCGAGCTGGTGGGGCTCGGCTTCGGCGGCCCGCAGCACCAGGTACAGCATCGGCAACACCACCGCTGAACCCACCAGCCAGGCCACAGCCAGCAGGGGTTTGGGGATGGGTCGGGTCAGACTAGAAAACATCGGAGCCAGGTTCAGAAAAGGCGTGTCAAAAGCAGAACAGTTGAAAATTGCCCGGGGGCATCAGCGGGGCAACCGCGCCCTCAACGCTAGCAAGCAGCAACCAATAAATCAAGTATCTTTGTCGGGATTTGAGGGTATTGATGCCGAGCAATCAAAATGCAAAAACCAAACACCGGATACCGCGTTTGGCATCCGGTGTTGGCGGCTGTGGTAACTCCGAATCAGCTACAACCTATCGCGTTCTTCGCTAAATAAGCCAGAGACAGCCTTTTTATGATTGGGATTATACCATTCTCTCCGAAGACCGCTCTAGCAGGGCTTTTCCGCGTTTTTGCGAGCGTAGTAATACCAGTTAAGCCCAACATTGAGGGCATAGAACACAGCTACCCCATAGAAAAATCCGTTGGCCGAGCCAGTAGAGGCGATCACTGCTCCAATTAGTGAAGAAAACACAAAAGGGCCATAAGCGCCGATGGCGGCAGTCCAGCCAATCACACCGCCTGCTCTGCGCGGCTCGAAAATCATAGGCATCTGTTTGAAGGTACTGGCGTTGCCGATTCCTGCAAAGAAGAATGTCAGCAGCATAAAGAGTACAAACCAAGGGAACTGCTCCAAAGAGGATGGGCGCAAAAAGAAACTTACGCCCAGGACAGAGAAAAACAAGCCAATACCGCTGACTTGTGTCCAGATGGCACCGCCATAGCGGTCGGTTAGGGGACCCATGACGATCCGGATAAGTGAGCCGACCAGCGGCCCCAGGAAGGCATAGGCCAGAGGATCTGGGGCCCCTTCAAACTTGCCGTACACGGTGCGGATGAGCAGGGGAAAGGTGGCCGAAAACCCCGAGAAGGAGCCGAAGGTCATGATGTATAGGCTGGTCATGATCCAGGTATGCTTGTTGCTGAAGATGTCGAACTGCTCGCGGAAGTTGGCCCGTACCGGCACGCTTTTCAGCCAGAACCAGGCCAGTGTGGCTCCCAGCAGTACCAGCGGTACATACATCAGGGTGGCGTTTTGTAGCCAGATGGGCTTGCTCACCTCACCTTTGGTGAAGGTCTGGGGGTCGCCCAGCAGTGAGCCCAGCAGGGCAAAGCCGATAATCCAAGGGGTTATAAACTGCACCACCGAAACCCCAAAGTTGCCCACCCCGGCCTGGATGGCCAGGGCCGTGCCTTGCAGCTTTTTGGGGAAGAAATAGCTGGTACTGGGCATAAAGCCCGAGAAATTACCCCCGCCAATCCCGGCCAGAAAAGCCAGCAGCATCAGAACCCAGAACGGGGTGGCGGTGTTTTGTACCGCCCAGGCCCAACCCAGCAAGGGTATCAGCAGCAGTAGCGTGGAAAAGGTGACCAGGTGGCGGGTTCCCAGCATGGGTGGTAGAAAGGTCCAGATGATGCGCAGGGTGCCCCCGGCCAGTCCGGGCATAGCTGCCAGCCAGAAAAGCTGGGAGGTGCTGAGCTGAAAGCCCACATTGGGCAGGCGAACGACCAGGGCGCTTACCACAAACCAGGTGATAAAGGCCAGGATCAGATTGAAGGTGGTAATCCAGAGGGTTCGCCAGGCCAGGGCTTTACCCTGGGACTCCCAAAACTGGGGGTCTTCGGGCTCCCATCGGGTAAGCCAGGTGGTGGGAAGGGGTTTGGAAGGGTTCATGGGTTCCTCTCGAGGCCCACCTGGGCAGATGTGTGCTCTACAGGATGGGCATTCAAAGCGATTAAGCGCTGGTCTTTTTCTCGGTATAGATGGGGCATAACCCGAAGCCCCAGGCGTGTGGTTGGTTTGAAGGCTTGTCGCCGAGTGAAGCGCTCTGCCTCACCTATGGTCGGGGTGGCAATTCGGGTGTGGTGCCGCTGGATATGGCGTTCGTTGGTGGGCAGTTGGTTTAGCGCATAGGGGTAGGGATACTGCATGGGGCAGTCGGCGTGCCCAATCAGGGCGATGGTTTCGATGCCCCTACGGGCTACCGAAAAGGCCAGGTAGGGCTCTGTGGGTTCGGGGTTGGCATTCTTACACAGCACGAGGGTTGGTTTTTCCAGTAAGCGAGGAAAGTCCGTGCAGGTCACCACAGCCAGCGCAGGGCGTTCGAAGGGCGGGAAGATGGCGCCCTCGTTATGGCTTTGCAGCAGGATGTGGATGGGTTTGGGCAGCATAGATGACCTCAATGCCCCTCGGGGTGGTGTTCAATCTTGCCCTTAAGGTGCGGTGCAGCCCGGTTGAGCATGGCGATGACCGTGAGGTGCATCCAGATGGTGCTGATGGCCGTGAGGATGAACAGCACCACGAAGGTCATCTGGGGTAGCCCGGTCCAGGCCTGCGCGTAAGCGAAGAGCGGGGGTAAGAAGAAGCCACCCAATGCGCCAAGCATACCGACCAGTCCCCCTACCGCCCCTACATCTTTGGGGAAGTACTCGGGGATGTGTTTGTATACGGCGGCCTTGCCGATGCCCATGGCGATACCCACAATGAAGACCAGCAGGGTGAAGGGCCAGACTGTCATGGTGTAGTGCATGACCTCGCGCATACCGTTGGGCTCAATGCGGCTTGGCAGGTACAGCACGATGTGGCCGTCTGGCATGGACAAAAGCCAGGTCGCAAAGAGCATGGATCCAAAGGTCCAGTACATCACGCGCCGGGCTCCGTAGCGGTCGGAGAAGTAGCCTCCCACCGGGCGCAGCAGGCTGGCCGGGAAGATGAACAGGGCCGTGAGTAGGGCGGCCTGGTAGAGGGGCAGGCCGAACACGTCCACGTAATATTTGGGGAGCCAGGCCGAAAGGGCCACATAGGCCCCAAAGACCACGACATAGTACAGGCTAAAGCGCCAAACCCGGATGTTGTTGAGGGGACGCAGCATCTCCAGGAAGGGTCGGCCCTGTGCGGGCTTGCGGTCTATGCGGGGCGTGAAGACCCACATGGCGATGGCCATCAAGACCAACAGAACTGCGTATAGGAAGGGTACAAAGCGCCAACCGCCCGGAATCAGCCCGCCCAGGTAGCCCGCTGCCGGCACCGAGGCGATGATGGCCGGGCCGATGAACTTGGTTACGCTGGCCCCTACGTTGCCGGCCCCGAACATGCCCAGGGCAAATCCCTGCTGCTCCCTGGGAAACCAGGCTGCGTTCCAGGCGATGCCCACGCTAAAAGCATTGCCAGCAAACCCTACCAGGAAGGCGTAGAAGAGCAGCACCTCAAAGCTGCTGGCCTGGGATACCAGATATGCCGGGATGGCCGTGAAGAGCAGCATGGCGGTAAAGACCACCTTGCCCCCGTAGCGGTCGGCCAGGATGCCGGTCATGAGCCGCCAGATGGAGCCGTTCAGAATGGCCACTGCCGATAGCCAGCTCAGTTGTACGTCGGTCAGGCCAAACTCCTTGCGGATGGGGATGCCGAGCACCCCAAACATCAGCCAGACCGCAAACATCAGGGTAAAACCCAGCGTCGAGAGGGTGAGCACTTGCAAGCGTTGTTTGCGCTCGGAAGTGTTCGGAGGGGAGCTAGTCTGAACCATAGGCACCTCCTTTTTCGCTTGTTGTGGCTTGAGGCTGGGCAGCCGAGCGGGTAGCGAAGGGTTCTGGAGCGCGGCGGTGTTTGCGTACCCAGATCACCAGCTGCCAGGGCCGCCACAAGTAGCCCAGCGGTACGGTGATGATGTGAATCAGACGGGTGAAGGGAAATAGCGCCAATAAGACCCAGAAGCTGAAAACGTGCAGTTGAATCCAGAAGGGGAGATCGGCTACCAGCTCGGGGCGCGGGCGCAGGGTAAAGATGGACCAGAGGTAGGGTGTAAAGACCGAAGGAAACCAGAAAGAGCCGTAGCGGTACAGCAAGGCGGTAAGGATACCCGTGACCACCGAGACCAGCAACAACAACAGCACCATCACATCGGTGGGGTGGGTGACGACCAGGATGCGCCGATTTGACAGGCGGCGGTAGAGCAGAACCAGCAGGCCCCCCAGTGTCCACAAAGCCAGCGCGAGACCGGTAATCTCGAGCAAGAAAAGCCGTATGGGCACCGCATTCCACCACAGGAGGCCCTGGGGCACCAGTATGGCTAGCAGATGTCCCAGTAGAATAACCAGGATGCCCCAGTGAAAAGGAATAGAGCCGAAAAAGAGTAGCTTGCGCTCGAGTATCTGGCTCGAGAGGCTGCTCACGCTAAAGGGTTTGCTGCGCATGCGCTGGATGCTGACGATAACCAGGAGCGCTAGGGCCACATAGGGAAAGACTTGAAACAGGAGTACGTTCCAGTTCATTCGCGCCCTCCTTTGAAGAAAGGCAGGTTGCTGAAGAGCGAACCCATCGCCACTGGCAAAGCCTGCGTCGGGCTTGCCGGAACTCCTTTAGAGATAGGTTGGATGGCTTCCCGAGTGGCTTCCAGCAGCAGCAGGTAAGGGTTTTTAGGCTCCAGGGTCTTGAGGGTGTGCATCATCTGATGTAAGGCCGGCTCGAGCAGTTGCAGCAGTTCGGGCAGGGGCTCCGTTGCTACAGCCAGGTAACGCAGTATGGGTATGAGGTGGTCGGGAATCTCGCCTGCGGTTTCGATGCCCAACGCCGCGTACTCCGCATTGAGTTCGGCCATGAAGCGCCCGCGCCGGTAATCTTCGCCATATACGGCATAGCCGACGTAGGGCGCGGTGAGCGGGGTGAGCTCGAGGGTGCGGGTGTACAGCTCCTCCCGTTCGGCCAGCTTGAGCTCGGAGATAGCCTTTAGGAAGCGCTCGAGCAGGTTTTTGGCCCTGGATCTGGGTAGATCCTGTAGCTCATCCCACAGGGCCTTGGTGGAACCCGGTTTGGGATACTGGTAGGCAAGGGCCAGGGTTTGCAGTAGGGCTTTCATGCTAGTCTCCTCGCACAGGCAGCTCGATGAAGCCTACGCCGGTTTCGCCCTTGTGGGCCAGGGGGTCGTTCCAAACTTCTACAGCCATCTCGCGGTGATAAGGTGGTACCACAAAGCGCTCCTGCAGGGTGGGCTTGGTGGTGAGCTGGTAGATGGCCTCAATCTCCTCAGGGGTCGTACCGGCAGCCTCTACCAGCCGCAGGGTGACTTCGTCGATGTGGCCCTCCACGCTCTGGCGGCGCTTGTAGATACGCACGGCCAGCAGCTTGCGTAGGATGGGCTTAACCACCTCCACGTTTCCTGCGGCGAAGAGGTTGGCCAGGTATTCCAGGGGCAGGCGGGCTTTTTCCAGGTGGTTGAACAGCTCGAAGTCTACCTTTTCGGGGGGGAGCTCGAGCTTGATCAGGCCCTCCTCGATGGTGCTCACGATGGGTGAGAGCGGAGGGATGTAGAAGAGCATGGCCATGGTGCGGTACTCGGGGTGTAGTGGCAGGGCCAGCTTCCAGACCTTCACAAACTTGTATACCGGCGAAGCCTGCGCGGCTTTAATCCAGTCGTCACCCAGCCCGTTTGCCTTCGCTGCGGCTATGACCTCGGGGTTGAAGGGATCCAGGATGGCATCCAGTTGTGCCTTCACCAGATCCTTGGTTTCGGAATTGGCGGCGGTGGCAATCTTGTCGGCGTCGTAGAGAATCACCCCCAGGTAGCGGATGCGCCCCACGCAGGAGTGGAAGCAGGCCGGGGCCTGGCCGGTCTCGAGGCGAGGGAAGCACAGGATGCACTTCTCGCTCTTGCCGGTGGCCCAGTTGTAATAAACCTTTTTGTAGGGGCAGGCTGCCACGCACATGCGCCAGCCCTTGCACTTGTTCTCGTTGACCAGCACCACCCCGTCCTCGGCCCGTTTGTAGATGGCCCCGGAGGGACAGGCGGCCACGCAGGCTGGGTTCAAGCAGTGGTTGCAGATGCGGGGCAGGTAGTTGAAGGCCACCCGCTCGATCTCGGCCATCTGAGCCTGCACTTCGGGGGCTACGCCCGCCCAGTTGGGGTCGTTCTTGGCGTAGAGGTTGGAACCGCCCAGATCATCGTCCCAGTTGGGGCCTGCGGCGAGGTTCATGGGCTCGCCGGTGATCATCGAGATAGGGCGGGCCACGGGCTGGTCGTCGCCTGCGGGGGCGTTGAACAGGTGTTGATAATCGAAGGTAAAGGGCTCGTAGTAGTCGTCAATTTCAGGCAGGGCCGGGTTGTAGAACAGGTTGGCCAGGCCACGGGCGCGGGAGTGCAGTTTGAGCTCGAGCTGCCCATTTTTCTTGTCCCAGCCGCCCTTGAAGCGTTCCTGATCTTCCCAGCCGGTAGGATAGCCCGTACCGGGCCGGGTCTCGACGTTGTTCCACCACATGTACTCGGTGCCCTTGCGGTCGGTCCAGAGGTTTTTGCAGGCCACTGAGCAGGTATGGCACCCGATGCACTTATCGAGGTGGAAGGTCATGGAAACGTGTGCGCGTACGTTCATGGTTATCTCCTTGGAAGTTTGCTGATAGCCTATAGCTGATAGCTGTTTTTGTTTCTAGCAATGGGCTATCGGCCATCCGCTATTAGCAAGCCGTTGGTTACCACTGCGGTTCCTCGATACGCCGGACGTAAACGAAGGTGTCGCGGTTGACCCCTACGGGCCCCCAGTAGTTGAAGGCGTAGGTGAACTGGGCGTAGCCGCCCGACATCAGCACCGGCTTGAGGCGGGCCCGGGTGATGGAGTTGTTCATGCCGGCGCGCTTGCCCCGCAGCGGCGACTTGGGTACCGAAAGGGTGCGCTCGGTGGCGTGATACACAAAGACCGTGCCTCTGGGGATGCGGGCCGAAACGATGCAGCGTTGCACAAAGACCCCGTTGTCGTTGAACAGCTCTACCCAGTCGTTGTCACGGATGCCCATCTCCTTAGCGTCCTTGTCATTGAGCCAGATGGGGTAGCCGCCACGGGAGAGGGTCATCATGCGGTGGTTGTCCGAGTATGTCGAGTGGATGCTCCACTTGCCGTGGGGGGTGATGTAGTTGAGCAGCTTGCCCTGGGCTTCGGCCCTGGTCACCTCGGTTTCCAGCAGCATCGAGTGATCGGGGCGTGGCTTGTAGGTGGGCAGGTGCTCGCCCCAGTCCAGGTAGTTCGGGTGGTCGAGGTAAAAGTGTTGCCGCCCGGAGAGGGTGCGCCAGGGAATCAAACGCTCTACGTTCAGGGTATAGGGACTGTAGGGACGGCCCTGGTTGATGATGGCGCTCCAGGTAGGGGTGGTGAGCTGGCGGCGGGGCTGGGCCACAATATCCGCGAAGCTGATGCGCACATCGCGGTTGGGCTCGGCTAGGTCGGTGAGCTGTATCCCGGATTTTTTCTCCTCGTCCTTGAAGGCCCGGTAGGCCAGCTCCCCGTTGGAAACCGGGTCAAGGTAGAGTATGGCCTCTGCGACCTGTTTGGCGTCCTCGAGGCTCGGATACACGCTCCCATTCAGCTTGCGACCCTGCCGCTTGCGTAGGTCGTTGTAGAAGTCACCTGCCGGAATGGTCAGACCGTGCATGCCCACGCCGTTTTTCTCGATACCGTCGCCCAGGCTGACCATCTTTTCGTAGACCAGCGGGTACTGCCGCTCGACTACCCGGAACTTGGGCATGGTCTTGCCGGGGATGGGCTCCACTTCGCCCTTCTTCCAGTCGCGGTCGTCGGGCTGGGCCAGCTCATCCACAGTGTCGTGTTGGAGCGGAATCATCACGATATCTTTGACCGGTTGGGCCAGGTGTTCCTGGGCGAGCTCACTGAAACGCTGGGCGATGGCCTTATAGATGTCCCAGTCGCTTTTGCTTTCCCACAAAGGGGGTACGGCGGCCTGCATGGGGTTGATGTAGGTGTGCAGGTCGGTGGTGTTGAGGTCTTCCTTTTCGTACCAGGAGGCCGTGGGTAGCACGATGTCGGAATACAGCGCGCTGGTGTCCATGCGGAAGTTTAAGTCCACCACCAGATCGAGCTTGCCCTGGGGGGCTTCGCGGCGATACTTGACCTCGTTCACGTGCCCGCTGGCCTGTTCCTGGGCCACCGCGTTGGTGTGCGTGCCCAGGTAGTGCTTGAGGAAGAACTCGTGCCCCTTGGCGGAGGTGCCGATGGCGTTGCCGCGCCAGATAAACCAGACCCGAGGCCAGTTGGAGGGGGCATCGGGGTCGTCTATGGCGAACTCTAAGCGTCCCTCCTTGAGCTGCTGAACCACGTAAGCGACGATTTCCTGCTCGGTTTTGGCTCCGGCCTTTTGAGCTTCTGCGACGACCTCGAGGCTCGACTTGTTGAACTGGGGGAAGAAGGGCAGCCAGCCCTTACGCACCGCCCGGGCCTGGTGGTCAATGGTATGGTCGCCATTTTTCCCGACGGTCTTGTCGTAGTCTTTGTAGCCGCGCTCGTAGCGCCACTGATCGGAGTGGACGTAGTGGAAGCTGGGGGTGTTCTGCTGCCGGGCCGGGTAGCCCCAGTCCCCCGCGAAGGCGATGGGCCCCCAACTGGCCTGGTTGGCCAGCTTTTCCTGACCCACGTAGTGCGCCAGACCGCCCCCGTTGACTCCCACCGCCCCGGTGAGCATCAAGGCCACGATGCCTGAGCGGTAGAGCAGGTTGTTGTGGTACCAGTGGTTGGCCCCCGCCCCGATGATGATCAGGTTTTTGCCCCTGGTCTTCTCGCCGTTCTCGGCCCACTCGCGGGCATAGCGCACCAGGGTATCGCGGTGGATACCGGTGTACTGCTCCTGCCAGGCCGGGGTGTAGGCCCCCACCTCGTCGTAGCTCTTGGGATAATCCCCACCCAATCCACGATCCACCCCAAACTGGGCCATTAGCAGATCGAAGACGGTGGTAACGGTAACCTGCTGGCCGCTCTTGGTGGTCAGCTTCTTAACCGGAACCCCGCGCCGAATCTTTTGGTCTGTGCCGAAGTCGTCGAACTCGAGCAACTCCACCCCGTCCGAGCTGTCGCGGAAGCTCAACAACGGGTCAATTTCTTCGCCGGTCTTGGCATCTTTGAGTTCTAGGTTCCACTTGCCCTTCTGGCTCTGCCAGCGGAAGCCGATGGTGCCGCCAGGCATTCTGGGTGCGCCCGACTTCTCGTCCCAGACCAGCAACTTCCAGTCGCCGTTTTCCTCATCGGCATAGGCAGCGAGCTGGTTTGCCCGCACATAGCGCCCCGGCCTGCCATCTTTGATCTCGACCAGCATGGGGCTGTCGGTGTAGCGCTTGAGGTAGTCCACGAAGTACGGAACCTGCTTAAGGAGGTAGAACTCCTTGAGGATGACGTGGTTTACTGCCATCCAGAAGGCTCCGTCCTGGCCGGGGTTAATTGGTAGCCACCAGTCGGCATATTTGGCGACCTGGTTAAAGTCCGGCGCAAAAACCGTAAATTTGGCCCCGGCGTAGCGCCCCTCGGCAATGTAGTGGGTGTCGGGGGTACGGGTCATATTGAGGTTGGAGCCCACTACCGCAATAAAGCGGGCGTTGTACCAGTCAGCGGCCTCGTGCACGTCGGTCTGCTCGCCCCAGATTTCGGGAGAAGCGTTGGGCAGGTCGCAGTACCAGTCGTAGAAACTCATCGGTACGCCCCCAATCAAGCTGAGGAAGCGTGAGCCCGCGGCATAGCTGATCTGCGACATGGCAGGAATGGGGCTAAAGCCGATAATCCGGTCGGGGCCGTGTTGCTGGATGGTATGTACCAGCGAGGCGGCGATGATCTCCAGGGCCTCGTCCCAGCTAAAACGCCGGAAGCCGCCCTTGCCCCGCGCCCGCTGCCAGCGCTTGCGCTTTTCGGGGTCGTTTACCAGGCTCCTCCAGGCTGCTACCGGGTCGCTGTGTTTTTCGCGCGCCTCGCGCCACAGGTCGATCAGGGCTCCGCGCGCATAGGGATACTTGACCCGAATGGGGCTATACAGATACCACGAGTAGCTCACCCCGCGCTGGCAGCCTCTGGGCGTAATGTCGGGTAGATTGGGGTCTATGGCGGGGTAGTCGGTGGCCTGCAGCTCCCAGGTCACGATGCCGTCTTTTACAAACACTTCCCAGCTACAACTGCCGGTGCAGTTGACCCCGTGGGTGGTGCGTACCCGTTTGTCGTGTTGAAAGCGATTGCGGTAAAACTCCTCCCACTTGCGTTCGGTGGGGGCTTCGATTTCTTTGATCCAGTCGCTCATGTGTTCCTCCTACGAATGCGTTCGGCCAGGCCCAGGCGGCGGTTGTTCCAGTAGAGGTACATTGCCCCAAACAGAACCAGCAGCCCTACCAGCCCGGCAAAAAGCATCCGGGCCGCGTCCATAGAGGCCGTATTGCCCGGCTTTCCTGCGGTCTCTGCAAAGAAAGCAGTGAGGGCCGTAATTTCCTCTGGTGTTAGCGGATGCCCTTTGTAACTTTCGCGCATCACCGGGAAGGCAATATTGGTCAGCACCCCCTGAATTCCTGCGTCACCCAGGCGCACGTGCAGGTCGGTAAGATCACTGCCCAGGCTACCTCCACCCATGGGGCCAAAGTTGCCCGCGGTGTGACAGGCCATACAGGGAGCGCCACCATTCTTAAACTGCTCTTGGCCTAAGAACAGCGCTTTGCCTTTAGCGGCAAGTGCAGGATCGGAGGGTGCTTTTGGAGTAGGCGCTGGGTTGGTGGAGGGTGCTGAGGTAGCGGTTTTGCTTTCGCCCAGTGCCCTTACGTACACAGCGATTGCCTTTGCGTCCGCTTCGGAAATTTGCGGCATAGGGGGCATCACGGTGTTGTAGCTTTGTCCGCCTACTTCCAGGGGCCCGCTGAGGCCCTCGCGAATTACCTTGACCACATAGGCCTCGTCCTGCATGCGCGGGTTATCCACCAAGGGGGGGAAAGCCCCAGGTATGCCCTGTCCGTTTGCGCCGTGGCAGCCTGCGCAGTTCTGGCTATACAACTGCGCTCCATCGGCAGCGACAGCCAGGCCAAGCAGGGCGGCCACGACCACCAGTAGTTGTTTCATGCCAGCCTCCTTTGGGTGTGATTTTCCAGCCAAGACAAGAGCTCCTCGATGGCGGAGAAGGGATGTTCGGTTCCAGTCTTGGCGTCCTTGATTCGGCCCTCCCAGTGGCCCGCCTCGCCCCGCCACAAAAGCACCAGATACACCGGCGACTTGGGTGGGGGCAGGTTGCGCTGGATGGGTTCTTGGGCCATACACCCTTAGCCTGGGCCAAGGGGCTTACAAACCGCTTACAGGTTTGGGACATTTGCACCACTCGAACCTTCTAGTCTAGTGCTTAAGCGTTGGGGGAAGAGCTTTGAACCCGGTTCGTTGGCAGTTGGACTCAGATGGGCGAATAGTCGTCTGGGGTACGGATGCGGCTGATTTCTTTCAGCTTTCGAGTGAACACGTATTGGGGAAAACCTGCGCGGAGGTGGTGCAGGGTACCGACAGCTTTGGGCGCCCGTTATGTGCGCGCTGTCCGGTGCAGCGGGAGATTCGCTATGGGGCCTATCAGGCCAACACGCCCCTAACCTGGCACGGTCGGCGGCTTTTGTGCCAGGGTTACGCCCACAACGGTTTTCGGATTGAACTCAAAGCCAATGCAGAATGCCAGGCGGGTGATCTGCTGACCTCGCTGGCCTGGGCTACCCGCAGGCTAACTGCTGAACCGGGACGATTTTTTCAGACCTTGCAGGTTTTTTTAGCTGTCCTGCGTAAGGGACTGGGTATGGAGGCCGCCGAGCTTTTTTTGGCCGATCCACAGGCCCACTACCTAATACTCACCGCCTACGACGGCGTTCACCGCGAAGCCTTTATGGAGAAGCCCTGGTTTGCCTGGGGCGAGGGCTACCCCGGTCTAGTGGCCTTGGGTCACCATCCCCTGGTGACCCACGACCTGGCTTCGGACGCCCGCTACTTGCGTCAAAAGGTCAAAAAACTAGGGTACAAAACCTATGTTTGCTACCCCCTCGAGCTCCCCCAGGGTTTGATTGGGGTGCTGAATCTGGCCAGCCGTGACCCCGACGTGGACGACCAGGCCCTCTTGCAGGCGCTCAACCTGGTGGGGCCGGTGCTGGCGGCCTCGCTGTACATGGTGCTTACCCGGTTGGGCGAGAATGGCCTGCGCGCCATTGCCCAGGCCCTGCACCGGGGGGCCAAAACTGAGGGGCTCGAGGTGCTCCTCAGCCAGGCTGCGATGCTCAGCGGGGCTTCGGGGGTGCGGCTGGTGCTGAAGGATGGGTACAGCCTGACCCAGGGGCGGCCCGCATCGGCCTGCCCATACCTGGCTCAGTGTGGGGTCTGGCAGGGTCGGGCGCAGGGGGTGCGGATGGGCCTCGAGCCTTGCCCCCACACCCAGGAGGGGCGACCCCGCTACTGCCTGCCGCTTTGGTCGGGGGCGCAGGTGGTGGGGGTGCAGCAGTTTTACTTTGCCCGTCTGCCCCAGCCCCCCGGCCAGGCGGTGGCGGCCTTGCAGTGGCTCGAGCGCCTGGGTGCTGAACTGCTTTGGCCTGAAGCGGAGGCCAAAGAAACCTCCTGGCTGGAGCTGTATACCCTGGGCGGGTTGCAGGTGCGCCAGGCTGGCGAGACCCTGCCTCCCAAGGCCTTTGGTCGTCGCCAGGCCCAGACCCTTCTGAAGCTGCTGCTGGCCTACCGCGGCCAGACCCTTTCCAAAGACGAACTTTGTGAGCACCTTTGGCCCAGCGAAGACCCCGAGCAAACCCAGGGGCGGCTGCACGTGCTGGTGCACGACCTGCGCCAAGCCCTGGAGCCTGACCCCAGCCAGCCCCAGGTGGTGCTGCGGGAAGGGGAGGGCTACCGCTTCGCTCCCCAGGTTCCCTATTTTTTGGACGTGGAGCATTTCGAAGCGCTGTTGCGGCAGGCTGAGTGCCAGGAGGGAGCGGCGGCCCTCGAGCTGTATCGCCAGGCCCTGGCTCTCTACAAGGGCGATTTTTTGGCCGATGAGCCCTATGCCGACTGGGCCGAGCTCGAGCGCAGCTACCTGCGCGAGCGGGTGGTGGGGGCCTGGTTCCGGGTGGCCGAAATTGCCCTGGCCTTGGGGCAGCCCCGCGAAGCCATCGAGGCCTACCATCGCATCCTTACCCTCGACCCCTGGCGCGAGGAAGCCTATGTGGGCCTCATTGAAACTTTGTTGCAAACGGGGCAGGAGACCAAAGCCCGCAATCTTTTCATACCAACCTTAGATAGATAGTCATTCTTCAGGAATCCACCCGAACCCCGCCACCCCC